>CAWVRW010000011.1:0-60832 GCA_963933105.1 uncultured Formosa sp. | reverse complement strand
GCGCGGCCACTCAGGGTGGGATGAAAGGCATACTTATTTCGGTCACAAAGGTCAATGTCACTGTCGATCTTTCGATCGCCAAAGTGTATTTGAGTATTTTCCCGATTGATAAAGGCCCCGAGCTTTTAGAAGGCATCAAGTCAAACGCACCGCTGATTAAGCACGAGCTTTCGCAACGGACCAAGCACCAATTGCGTCGCATGCCCCAGTTAATTTTTTATATTGACGACTCTTTGGAGTACATCGACCAAATAGACAAATCACTCAAACGCACCGAAAATCCAATTGAAAACCCCGAATTGTTAGAGAAACGAAAAAAGGCCTAATTGAAATTCCCGCTATATATCGCCCAACGTTATTTGTTTTCTAAAAGCAATAACAACGCCATCAATTTTATCACCCTTATTGCTGGCTTTGGGATTATTATAGGAACCGCAGCCCTGTTTATAGTGCTTTCGGGTTTTTCGGGACTTAAGAATTTCAGTTTAGAATTCACCTCTTTTGCGGATCCTGACCTAAAAATTGTACCCACCACTACCAAAACAATTCAGTTTACGCCGGCTCAAAAACAAGCACTCACAGCGCTTAACAGTGTCGCTTCCTTTACAGAAGTAGTCGAAGAACGGATGCTGATGAATTGCGATAACAAACACTTGGCCGTCACCCTTAAAGGCGTCGATGCAAACTATCCCCAAGCCACTATTGATTCTATTTTGGTGTATGGACAGTGGTTTGAGCCCAACACCTCTCAAATTGTCGCTGGTTGGGGCATCACCAACGAACTAGGTTTTGGAATTTTTGATGTCGCTAAAGTCATTAAGCTCTACGCACCCAAACCAGGCACTGGACAACAGACCTCTGTAAAAAGTGCTTTTACAAGCCTAAAAGTTGCCAACGCAGGTATTTTCCAAGTCAATGAAACCCTTGACAACGGAACCGTATTTACCTCCATTGAAAACGCCAAATATCTATTAAACTACGATGCTGAAACTCTCAGTGCAATCGATATTTATCTAAAACCGGCTGTTGATGAAGACACCGCAAGAGCCGCCCTTCAATCTATATTTGACAATAAAATCACCATCAAAAACCGCCTTCAGCTTAACGATGCGCTTTATAAAATGCTTAATACAGAACACGTGGCGGTCTATTTGATTTTCACATTGATACTGATCATTGCCCTGTTTAATATTATTGGATCCATCATTATGATGATTTTAGACAAGAAAAAGAATTTAAAGACCTTATACAATCTAGGCACGACCGTCAAAGAATTGCGACGTATCTTTTATTACCAAGGTATTTTAATGACGCTGATGGGTGGGGGAATAGGACTTGGCATTGGCGTGGTTGTCATCTGGCTGCAGCAAAAACATGCTTTAGTGATGATTACACCTTCCTTGCCATATCCTGTAGATTTACAGCTAAGCAATATCGGAATTGTATTCGGAACAATTTTTATTTTAGGGCTATTGGCCTCGCGCATTGCGTCCCAACGGATCGCGAAAGCGCAGCTAGACGCCTAAACAAACTGATAGCCACCAAAGACAGCTTCTACTTCATCAAAGGCCGCAAAAACATCGGCACTGTGATCGCTCGTTACCATTTTTGTTCGGAACGGTTTAAAATCTGGAATGCCTTTAAAATAATTGGTATAATGACGTCTGGTTTCTAACACCCCCAAAACTTCTCCTTTCCAATCAATTGCCATTTGCAAATGACGTCGGGCAGCCTCCACACGTTCTAACATGCTAATCGGCCCCAAGTGTTGTCCTGTTTGCATAAAGTGTTTGACCTGCTTGAAAAACCAAGGATTCCCAATCGTAGCCCGTCCAATCATGGCGCCATCCAATCCATACTGGTCGCGCATTTCAATGGCACGCTCAGGCGTGTTGACATCGCCATTTCCAAAAATTGGAATGTTCATACGTGGGTTGTTTTTAACCTCCGCAATCGGTCCCCAATCGGCAGCTCCTTTATACATCTGAGCACGGGTGCGCCCGTGAATAGAAATCGCTGCACAGCCTACATCTTGCAGTCGTTCCGCCACTTCCACAATCCGAATTGAATCATGGTCCCAGCCCAAACGGGTTTTGACCGTAATAGGTAAATTAGTGCGTTTCACCATTTCAGCCGTCAGTTTTTCCATCAAACAGACGTCTTTCAAAATACCGGCACCGGCACCTTTACTCACTACTTTTTTAACGGGACAGCCAAAATTAATATCAATAATATCTGGGTTGGATTTTTCGACAATCTCAACCGCTTGTAACATACTGTCCAAATTAGCTCCAAAAATCTGGATGCCCACTGGACGTTCTTTTTCATAAATATCCAATTTCATGGTGCTTTTAACCGCATCACGAATCAAGCCCTCACTCGATATGAATTCGGTGTAAACCACATCAGCTCCCTGCTCTTTACACAAGGCACGAAACGGAGGGTCGCTCACATCTTCCATGGGTGCAAGCAATAAAGGGAATTCGGGAAGTTCTATGGAACCAATTTTAACCATCTGTTATTTATAAAAATTCATTTCATCTAAGTACTCCCAAACTGCATCAGGCAGCATTGGTCTAATATTTTTACCCGCCTTAATTGACTGACGAATAAAGGTCGAAGACAACTCCATTATCGGAGCATCTATTTTAATGATCTTAGCATCTTTATCTAAGACCGTTGTTTTTTTGGTCGTACTTAAGGTTCTAGGATACACATAAATTGGATAGCCTTTGAGAATCACCTCCGCATTTTTCCATTTTGGTAAGGACTTCAAATTGTCTTCTCCCATAATAAGTGCAAAGCGGTGTTCGGGGTGTTTTTCTTCTAAATAAGCCAATGTATGCACCGTATAATTGGGCTGTGGCAAATCAAACTCAATAGCACTCGGCATCAGTTTTGGATACTCTTTTGTTGCCCGATACACCATCTCTAAGCGCTGGTGATTGTCCAACAAACTTTGCTTTTTTTTGTGAGGACTTTGTGGCGTGACCACCACCCAAACCTGGTCCAAATCAGAATGCTCTGCCATATGATTGGCAATCACAAGATGCCCAACATGTAGGGGGTTAAACGTTCCAAAAAAGAGTCCAATCTTCATAGATCCTTAGTTAATAAATTCAGCAACTTTACTGTAAGCTTCTTTTTGAGCCGTTTCTAAAACATCATTTTCAATGATGCAATCAAATAAAGGCGCAGTGGCAAGTTCTGCCGAAGCCTTAGCTACCCGCATATTGATTTTATCTTGGGTTTCTGTCTGTCGTTTTTTAAGACGAATTTTTAATTCATCGATGCTTGGAGGTTTTACGAATATTGCCAAAGTCTCTTCTGGAAATTTACGTTTAATTCGCAAGCCACCCGAGACATCAATATCAAAAATGACATGTTTTCCCAAGGCCCAAATACGTTCTACTTCCGACTTGAGTGTGCCATAAAAATTATCTCTATAGACTTCTTCCCATTCCAGAAAATCGTCGGATTTTATGTGTTGTTTAAACGCATCACTCGACAAAAAATAATAGTCTTTTGTATCGACTTCAGTCCCTCTTTTTTCACGGGAGGTTGCCGATACAGAAAACTCTAAATTCAGTTCTTTTTGTGCCAACAAATGTCTTACAATCGTTGTTTTTCCTGATCCCGAGGGTGCCGAGAATACAATTAGTTTTCCTTGTGGCATCTTAGAGGACATTGAGTAATTGTTCTTTAATTTTTTCTAATTCATCTTTCATTTGAACCACTAATTTTTGCATGGGTGCAAAATTAGCTTTCGATCCAATGGTATTCACCTCGCGACCAATTTCTTGAGAAATAAAGCCTAATTTTTTACCGTTAGAGCCTTCGGAGTTTAAGGTTTTTATAAAATACTCCAAATGGTTTTGAAGGCGCACTTTTTCTTCAGTAATGTCAAATTTTTCGATGTAATACACCAGCTCTTGTTCAAAGCGGTTTTCGTCATATTTTTCTTTCAGTTCGGCAACCCCTTTGTGTAAGCGGTCTCGTACGTTTGTGATGCGCTCCGGATCTATGGTAAGAACTTGATCTAGTAAGTCTGAAATGATGGCGATTCGTTTTGTGAAATCTGCTTCCAACACGGTGCCTTCTTCCAATCGGTACAGCGCAATGTGATCCAATGCTTTTAGGATTTCATTTTGAATGTCCGCCCATTCTGTTTCGTCTATTTCGTCACGTTCGGTACTAATGGCATCCGGCATTTTGATGGCCATTTGAA
This sequence comes from uncultured Formosa sp., assembly GCA_963933105.1. Lineage (GTDB taxonomy): Bacteria > Bacteroidota > Bacteroidia > Flavobacteriales > Flavobacteriaceae > Hel1-33-131. Next base: position 56,604 of record CAWVRW010000011.1, on the reverse strand, counting down.
GCCGCTGCATTTCATCGCCAGTTGCCAACCCTTCCAATTGTGTCATATACTTTTTTACGACTTTAGGATTGACCTTTGCAAAGGTCTCTCCTCCAGTGTTTTCAAAATACAATGAAAAATCTACTTTACCTCTGTTTAATCTAGAAGCAATGAGTTTTCGAAGGTTCAACTCTTTAGATCGGTACACAGACGGCATGCGCATGTTGAGGTCTAAGGTTTTACTATTCAACGATTTGATCTCAATGGAGATGGTTTTGCTTGGCAATTGTAATACGGACTTACCGTAGCCCGTCATGGAATGTATCATTCTTTGGTATTAAAAACTTTTTCCAAAGATACTGAAAACCAATAAGTATACCCAAGGAGAATTCCAACTCTTCTGCACCCTGCAGATGCCTGTTTTTATTTTTTTTTGTACATTGTTCCCAACTCATCTAATAACCTACTTAATTATGAAAAATTTTTCAACGAAATTGGTTGGCAATACTTGTGTCGATCCTCTTCCCTTTAATTATCGCAGCAATCTGGTAAAATTTCAAAGTATTTGGAATTGCTTGGATGTATGCTACAGAAATTAAAAGCCTTTATTAACCTGAGGTCGATTTATTTTAAGTTAATACCAGAACTCAGTTTAGTATCATATTACTCTTCATAATCTGTGAGTTTAGAGTGTTACTGAGTATAGCATAACTTTAGTAGTTATTTATAAATACAGTCGGAATTAGCTAAAAAAAGACTTAAAACAGAAGTAGGCAAAACCCAAAAACAATTGTTATGAAAAAAATTATCCCCTTAATTATTATCCTTCTTGTTTTTTCTTGTATTAAAGAAGAAGTTACTGAAACAGAATCGTTGGACGAAAATCAACACGATTTAAGTTTGGACAATGATATCATTTATGATGAGGATTCGTTCAAAGAGGACCTGAACCCTAGTAATGTAACTGCAAGATCAAGCCGTGATTTTGTAGATACTGATGGCGATGGAATTGCGGATTATGCAGAATCTAATATTGAAAATTTAGATCCCTATGAATATAATGATTTGCTGTTAATGGATCCAGGTACATTACTCATTATAACGACCGTAGATGGCAGTATTAAAAGAGTGCCATTATATAAGACAAGCTTTTATCAAGAAAACATGTTTGATATTCATATAACTCAATTCTCAGATAGAGATGGTGTATGGACAGAGAAACAAAAAGAGTTAGTTACGGAGTCATTTATTAAAATAAAAAAAGTAATAAGAACCCCTAAATTTCAAAAATTTATTAAAGATAATTTTAAAGCAACATTAGCAGCAGATGCGCTTCATAGATTTAGAACTAAGAAAAATGATGTTGAATTTAGACATTCTAGACGTTGGTTAGGAGTTTCAAATTTAAGATCGTGGATTGGTTTAGCTCGCTGGGTAATGAATGATAGGCATGCTAATCACCTACTTCATGAAACAATAGCACACGAATTAATGCACCATATGGGATATGGTCATAACGGAATTCCTTATGGAACAGAAGGGATAGCAAGGAATATGGCTAAAAATGGAGAAGGAGATTATGCTATTTTTGATATAAACAAAAAGTCATATTACATCAATCCTTGTGTTCCGTTTGCTGCCCATGACAACAATAATAATCATTCAATTTATCATTTAAAGGTTCCTAACACAAGCATAAATATTAGTGGTAATGGGAAAGGGAATTATGAGGTAAGTTCTGACCCTGTTACATTTAACAGAGGAGAAAGATATGAATCTATAATTTATAAATCCTATATTCAATTTCTTTTTGGAGGTAGATATTCAATGTGGATTGACTATAACGATGATGCTCAGTTTGATGCCAACGAACGACTTCTTTATAATGTCGACATCCGTGGAATGGGGTTTGTAACTCATGGTTTTTATATCCCTGGAGATGCAAATAAAGGGGTGCATAGAATGAGAATTGTGAAATCTACTTACAATGAAGCCGAAGCTTGTGGTTTTGGATATGGACAATCTATAGACTTTACGAATGTTACAGTTCAATAAGTTTTTAATAAGATGAGATTGTGACGTCCTAAAATAACATCAGGTATAATGCTATTTTAGGATGGAACATTAAACGATTGTCGATATTTATGACACATACTCTTTTGGTATATTATTTTTAACTTAACTAAAATCTACTTAACTATGGAAAATTCATCAATGAATTGGTTGGCAATACTCGTGTCAGCTTTGATCCCTTTAATTATCGGAGCCATCTGGTACCACCCTAAAGTCTTTGGAACGGCGTGGATGCACGCCACAGGAATTACCGAAGCCAAAATTAAAACAATGTCACCTGCGAAGGCTTATATTGTTGCGGTGCTTCTATCGGTAATTCTTTCTTTTTATTTATACATAAACGTTTTGATCGGTGGCCCTGATGAGATGCGGCATGGTCAAGAACTATTTATGACGTTTAAACACGGTGCTGCGCACGGTGCGTTTCTAGGAATTTTTGTGGCACTTCCAGTCCTAGCCACCAATGCTATATTTGAAATGAAATCTGCTAAATACATCTTTATAAATGTATTTTATTGGATTGTGTCTTTAGCACTTATGGGCGGCGCACTCAATGGATGGCCGTTGTAAATTTGTGAAAATAAAAAAAAGGCTTCGGCCTTTTTTTTATTTAAAAGGAGAATGTTGCTTGAACTCTTTGATTTTAATGCGTCTGAAAAAGGGCTTTACCAAGGAGTTTAAAAACGGATTTTTATGTTTTATATAACAACTCAATTCCAAAGGGTTGGCACCAATCGTGGTTTTTATTTCGGAGGCAGTTCGGCCTAAATTGATAGAAGATACTTGTTTTTCAATCCCGAGTCGTACATAATCATTTAAAATACGAGGATAGATGGCATGGGATTTATTTAAATCATAATCCAATCCAATAAAATGGGCGTCCAGCGCATTTTTATTCACAAGGGCTGTCAAAAACCCAACGAGCTTGTTATCTAAAAAATACGCTTTTACGATGAAATCATCCTTGAATGATGCTCGCAAATGAATGTAAGTATTTAGGTTTAAAACTTGCGCGTTAAAACTAGCATTGGCAATGGTGTTTTGGTACAAAGCCTGCAACTCATCTTTATAAGTTTCAAAATCATGCTCTGTAAACAAACGTGTTTCTAGAGCGCTACTTTTTGAGTCGGCTTTATTCGCCTTGACTCTGTATTTTGATTTTAATATATTCTTATAATCTTCAAATGTGTTCCACTCGGGCTGTAGTTGAATGATCATATTGGGCTCCACCTTGATTTCGCTATACCCAAAATTTAAAAATTGACGGGTACTTTGGAGCGAATCTTCCTTAAAATCTTTTATAAAAATCGCATGAAGCGGTTTTGTATTGGCGGCGACAGCATCCAAAGCAGTGCCGATTTGAGTCATGATTTCCTCTTTAGAAGTTTGATTGGAGCTACTTATACCATGCTCACCACTAAGAAATACATTCCCGCAAAACATTATTTTTATATGTTCATTACAAAAAAACAGACCCAAAAATTTTCGAACCGATGCCGCGACTTTTATGTTTTTTAAAGTGCCTTCTACACTTAGGTTAATCACTTGAACAAGCGCCAGAGCAACCGCGTTTTTTTTGGCATCAGAGATTGTAATATATTTGAATTCGATTTGCGGATTTGCGAGCTCAAAAGCTTTCAAGAATGATTTTGAAAAATAGACATTTTTATCCGCGTTCACTTCTTTAAAAACGACTGGATCTATAAGGTCAACAGAAGGGTATAAGGTGGTAATAAAAGAACTCATTTAGTCGCTTGAAGGTTCGGGTTTTTAGAAACCAAATATACACCTAAAAATATTAAAGCCGCTGCCAGAACCTTAACAGCGTTCAAGCTGTCGCTTCCCATCAGTATCGCAAAAATTCCCGCAAATATAGGTTGTATATATACAAAAGTACTGACCGTTGTAGCGCTTAATTTTCGCAAGGCGAGCGGGTTCAATAGGTAGGTGGCAAAGGTTGCGCAAACGACCACAAATAAGATTGAAAACCAAATGTAAGGAGTGAAACTACTCCAGTTGACGGCGGCGAGTTCGCTGTACCCAAAAGGAAGTACAAAGAAAGTTCCAAACAAAAATAACCATTTAATAAAGGTATACGGATGGTATTTGTTGGTTAATTTTTTTATCAAAATTAAATAATAACTATAGGAAGCCGCATTGACAAGTACTAAGAAATTACCTAATAAGATATTGTCTCCAGAGCTGGACGAACGGTTATAGATGCTTAAGATTAAGGCACCTGAAAGCCCTGCGAAAATACCCAAAACTTTAATTTTTGTAATTTTTTCTCCTAAAATAATAGCAGATAATACCAACACAATAATAGGGGTAGTGACCATAATCACAGATCCATTAATAGGCGTAGTGAATTGCAGTCCTTTAAAAAACGCAAGCATATTGAGAGCTACGCCAAAAAAGGCCGCAAGCACGAATTTAGGATAATCTGCTCGATCAATTTTTTCCTTAGGGGCCCAAATACTAAACACCCAAAATAGAACAGCGGCGAGAGAGACTCTAAATAAAATAAAGCCGTAAGGCTGCATGTAACCACCATCGATGACATCGTTGGCAAAGGTAAAAGTGACTCCATAAAAAAGCTGCACCAATACAAGTGCAAAGAGTGCAAACCTATTATTTTTCATTCAAGAGTGCCGTTATTGCGGAGTTGATGACTTTAGAGCTGTTTCCAACAAAGAGTTGATCATTCAAAACAAGCACGGGCCGTTTTAGAAACGTATAATGCTCTAAAATATAATTTTTATAATCGGCATCTTTGAGCGATTTTTCTTTTAAACCTAATTCCTTGTAGAGCTTTGCACGCTTACTAAAAAGCGCTTCATAGCTGCCTGCCAGGGTTTTTAAGTGTTCTAACTCTTTAGATTGAATTGGTGTTTTTTTGATGTCTTGAAGTTCAAAATCTTCATTTAGCCCCAAGTGGTTTAAAATTCGTTGACAGGTATTACAGTTACTTAGAAAATAGAATTTTTTCATGAGATTCTTTTCTTATTTTTACAAAGAAAATCATTTCTTTATTAAGAACTAAATAATCTTTGAATATTATGAACTGGAATCACAACGTAACGCTGCAAAATAGAACGCTTCTCTTGAAACTTCTCGAGAAATTTTCTTTAGATCAACTGAATACTGTTCCTAAAGGGTATCGAAATTCCATTTTTTGGAACGTTGCTCATACTATTGTAACGCAGCAATTGCTGGTTTATGGGTTGTCCAATCAACCTTTTTTAGTAGATTCTGAATTGGTGAAAACCTACAGGAAAGACACTAAAACCGTCCACGAAGCCACAGAAACAGAGTTGGCGGAAATCAAAACCCTTTTGTTTTCGACTGTTGAGCAAACCAAAATTGATTACGAAAATGATTTTTTTAAAAATTACAAGCCCTATACGACTTCTTTAAATGTCACGCTTTCGACTATTGAGGAAGCCATCAGTTTTAATACATTTCATGAAGGGATTCATCTTGGATATATCTTAGCAATGAAAAATAGTTTATAAATTTGGTATTGCAATAAAGTATAGAGACTGTGAAACAAGCGCTTAACTAGCATTTTATGCAATGAATTATATATTTCATTAAATAATTCCCATTAAAATATCATATTACGAATTTATATCTTAATTATTGCACCGTAATTATGATATACAAAAAAATAGACCATTATTTTTAAAGATATTATATATTTGTACCGTATAATATTTAAATTTTAATACCCCAAACATTTTGATATGGAAGAAATAATTAAAGGTTTTTTAGACTTAGTTAAAGAAAGAAATGGCCACGAAGCTGAATTTATTCAAGCCGTAGAAGAGGTTGCAGAAACTGTACTACCTTATATCGTCAAACACGATATTTATCACGGCAAAAACATTCTTTTAAGAATGGTAGAGCCTGAACGTGCCATTACTTTTAGAGTTAATTGGGTAGATGATAAAGGAGAAATTCAGGTGAACCGAGGCTACCGCGTCCAAATGAATTCTGCGATCGGTCCTTATAAAGGAGGGCTTCGATTCCATCCAACAGTTACCATGAGTGTTTTAAAATTCTTAGCATTCGAACAAGTCTTTAAAAATAGCTTAACCACCCTGCCAATGGGCGGTGGAAAAGGGGGAAGTGATTTTGACCCTAAAGGAAAAAGTGATAATGAAATCATGCGATTTTGCCATGCTTTTATGAGCGAATTGTTTCGTCATATTGGCTCTAACACCGATATCCCCGCAGGCGATATAGGAGTAGGAGGACGCGAAATTGGATTCCTTTTTGGAATGTATAAAAAACTTAGAAACGAATTTACTGGAGTGCTTACTGGAAAAGGAATGACATGGGGAGGCTCGCTCATCCGTCCTGAAGCAACTGGATATGGAACCGTTTATTTTGCAGATAAAATGTTGCAAACGAAAGGCGATAGTTTTAAAGGAAAAACCGTGGTGATTTCTGGATCTGGAAATGTAGCACAATACGCTGCCGAAAAAACAATTCATTTAGGAGGAAAAGTAATTACGTTATCAGATTCTTCTGGTTACATCCTAGATCATGAGGGTATTGACAGTGATAAACTTGCGTTTGTAATGACGCTTAAAAACATCAAAAGAGCACGTATAAGTGAATATGTTAAGACGTATCCAAATGCGACATTTGTGGCTAACAAAACTCCTTGGGAAGTTAAATGTGACATTGCGTTGCCATGTGCAACTCAAAATGAGTTAAACGAAAATGACGCCGAAATGTTATTGACAAATGGTTGTATTTGTGTGAGTGAAGGGGCTAATATGCCTTCGACAAAAGCAGCAATCACTAAATTTCATGAAGCAAAGATTTTATTTGCACCAGGAAAAGCATCCAATGCAGGTGGTGTTGCTACTTCTGGATTAGAAATGACACAAAATTCTTTACGTTACAACTGGACTAGAGCGGAAGTGGATGAAAAACTAAAAGACATCATGTCTAATATCCACGATGCGTGTATCGAATACGGAAAAGACGAAGAAACAGGATATATTGATTATGTTAAAGGCGCTAATATTGCAGGCTTCGTAAAAGTAGCTGATGCAATGCTCGCACAAGGCGTGGTGTAATAACTACCAAACCTACGTTCAAAAAGCTTTCATTGATTTGAAAGCTTTTTTTGTTTATGTACAATAATGAGTTCATTTCTCGTTTGTAATAAATATATTTGAGTTTAATTAACAAGTCGTGAAAACACATTTTTTTATAATTACTTTTCTTCTTGCTTTTGTCCCATCATCTTGGAGTCAAAACTATGACACTTCCTGGGTTGGACATTTTTCATATCTAGACATTAAAGACGTCGTTTATGGAGATACAAAATTCTATGCCGCATCTGAAAATGCAATTTTCTCTTACGACCCACTTAGTAATGAACTTAGTACCATTACAACGATCAATGGGCTATCGGGGGAATTAATTTCAACCATACATTACAGTAATCAATACGAACTATTATTAATTGGGTATGAAAACGGCTTAATTGAGGTTTATAAAGAAAGCGATCAGGAATTGCTTAAAGTTATAGACATCATAAACAAAACAACAATTCCACCGTCACAAAAAAAAATCAACCATTTTAATGAAATTAATGAGCTTGTTTATATTTCAACGGACTACGGAATTTCAGTTTACAACTTAGACGATTTAGAGTTTGGAGACACGTATTATATTGGTACAAATGGGAGTCAAGTTAAAGTCAATCAAACCACGATTTTTAATAACGAAATTTATGCTGCCTGTAGTTCTAATATGGGTATAAAAAAGGCAAGCTTATCCAATCCAAATTTAATAGATTTCCAATTTTGGACAACTCTGATTACTGGTAATTTCACGAACGTGGCAGCCTTTGGCAGTCAACTTTACACAGTGAACTCTAGTAATAGAATTTTTGAGATAGTTGGAACAAGTTTGAATCCCTTATTTGTTTATCCCCAATCTGTCGCAGACCTAAAAGTGTCAGATAACAGCCTGTTAGTTACAACACCCTCTAAAGTATATCAGTATACGGCAGGATTCAACGCAGTAGATATTTATACGACGAATCTTGAATTTGAAACTAGTTTCACAAGCGCTCTTACAATTGATAGCGTCATTTATATTGGAACTACTGATTTTGGTGTTCTAAGATCTAAAGCCATATCAACATCTGAATATGATGAGATTCACCCGCAAGGGCCACTTTTAAACAGTGTCTTTTCTTTAGAACACGGATATAATAATTTATGGGTTAGTTTTGGAGCATACACAATATTTTTAGCTCCAAAATTAAAAAAAACAGGAATTAGTCGTTTTCATAATGCTGAATGGAATAATATTAGATATGACAGTATTCAAAACACAATTCAATCCAATGTTTACGACCTAAATAGCATCTCTATAAATCCATTAGATCCAAGTCAAGTATTCATAAGTTCTTTTCATAGTGGTTTATTGAATATTAAAACAGAGGAATCCATTGAGCTTTTAAATCCAACAAACAGTGGTTTAGAGTCTCAAATATATGAACCGAACCCAAATTATGTTACCATTCGTATTTCAGGATCTTCTTTTGATAATGAAGATAATTTATGGGTGTTAAATTCTAAAGTAAAATCCCCTCTCAAAAAACTTAATCCAAGTACAAATCAATGGACTTCCTATGATTTTACCCCGATAATTCCAGATCCTTCTGACAATGAATTTGGCTTTAGCGATATTGCTATTGGGTCAGATGGAACCAAATGGATCGGGAGTTATAGATCTGGTTTGATTGGTTTCAATGAGAATGGAATGTTGTTAAAAAACATAAACGATAAAGATGTTGCGAACCTTCCATCAGCCGCAGTAAAATCATTAGCATTAGACAAAAACAACGTACTTTGGATTGGTACCTACAAAGGACTCAGAGTCCTGTATAATACTTCCAGTTTTTTCACTGAAGAAGTGGTGAGAACGGAACCTATTATTATCCTTGAAGACGGCCTTCCACAAGAGTTATTGGCACAACAGTTTATCTCAGACATCATTGTGGATGGATCTAACAACAAATGGATTTCTACAGCAGATGCAGGTGTGTTTTACGTGTCTTCAGATGGACAAAAAACCATTCATCATTTCACCAAAGACAACTCTCCACTACCTTCAAATGGAGTGAACGCCATGGCGTTGGATTCCGAAAATGGGATTGTATACTTTGGAACCACTCGTGGCTTGGTTGCTTTTAAAACGGGAGGGTCAAGCACAACGGAATCACTCGAAGATGTATATGTCTATCCGAACCCTGTAAGACCTGGGTTTAATATGGCAGAGGATAAAATTAAAATTAAAAACATAAGTGAAAATGTTAATATTAAAATAACAGATATTGAAGGTAATTTGGTTGCCGAGGCACAATCTAATGTTAATTTAAGGTATAAAAATTACAACCTTGAAATTGATGGTGGAACCGCTTATTGGAATGGTAAAAATCTAGCAAATAATACAGTCGCTTCAGGGGTTTATTTAGTGCTTTTTTCTGATTTTGACACACTTGAAACGAATGTTTCAAAAATAATGATCATACGTTAATGGTGGTCTCTACAAAAGCAATTGTCATCTCAAAGATTAAATATAACGACAACGATTTGATTGTCAAATGCTATACAGCATCTTCTGGGGTAAAAAGTTATGTGATTAAAAACGCACTTAAATCTAAAAAAGGGAAACTAAAGCCCGCCTATTTTCAACTGCTCACGCTACTCGATATTGAGGCGGAGCACAAAGACAATCGGAGCTTGCATTATTTTAAAGAAGTCCGATTGCACAAACCTTATGAATCTCTGCACACCAATATTTTTAAATCCACTGTTTTATTATTTTTAGCTGAAATTTTGTCCATGATTTTAAATGAAGAAGAAGCCAATCCTCCTCTTTTCGAATATCTTGAAACAACTTTATTGTGGTTTGATGCCGTAGAAAAAACCGGAACGTTTCACCAACAATTTTTAATGGGTCTGACAAAATTTTTAGGAATTAACCCTGATACGACTCACCAAGCGCTTCCTTATTTTAATTTAGAAAATGGTAATTTTCAATACCAAAATGGAGAACATTGTGTCACAGGTTCAAAATTAGAATTGCTAAAACCTTTTTTGGGCACAAAATTTGATACAACAATGACTCAGGAGTTGAATTCCTCACAAAAGCATGAATTACTTAATATGATTTTAGACTATTTTAAATTACATTTACACGCCTTTAAACACCCCAGATCGTTAACCGTTTTAAATCAAGTTTACAGTTAATATGAGTCGCTTATTTCTTTGTATTTCCCTGTTTTTTATATTGAGCACTTCTGCCCAACAAATTGTCGTGGTCGATGAATTAGACAATGCACCGATTCCAGGAGTTGCAGTTTTTAATGACCTTAAAACTAAAACAGCTATTACCGATTTTGATGGGCATGTTAATTTGGAAGCATTTAGTCAGCGCGACAAAATTTATTTCCAACACCTTTCCTATCATAAATTTTCAATTCTTAAATCGTCCATTCAAGACACCGTTTTTCTGTCCCCAAAAGCGACAAGTCTAAACGAGGTTGTGATATCCGCCTCTAAATTTGAGCAAAACAAAAAAGAAGTTCCCCAAAACATTATTAGCATCAATTCCAAAGACGTCCAATTATCCAATCCTCAAACAAGTGCCGATTTGTTAAGCAATAGCGGACGTGTTTTTGTACAAAAAAGTCAATTAGGAGGGGGAAGCCCAATGATTCGAGGGTTTTCTACCAACCGACTTCTAATCACAATAGATGGGGTGCGTCTGAATAACGCCATATTTAGAGGAGGCAATGTTCAAAATGTATTGTCAATAAACCCTTTTAATGTTGAAAAAACAGAAGTTATTCTTGGATCTGGATCTGTTATTTACGGAAGTGACGCCATTGGTGGAGTTATGAATTTTTATACCACCACTCCAAAATTATCTGAATCCACGACTCCAAATTTGACCGCTCGAAGCACCGTTCGATATGCCTCTGCAAATAATGAAAAAACTGCCCATCTGGATTTCAATTTAGGATTTAAAAAATGGGGATTTCACAGCAGTGTGAGCGTCTCTGATTTTGGAGATTTAAAGATGGGAGCCAATGGTCCTGATGACTACTTAAGTCTTCATTACGCTCAGTATATAAACGGCCAAGACATCATGGTTTCTAATACGACCCCTAGGGTCCAGAAATTCACTAATTTCCGTCAAATGCATCTTGCTCAAAAAGTGCTTTATAAAGCCAATGACGATTTGAAATTTGACTTAGGGCTTCACTACTCGACCACCTCCGATTACCCAAGATACGATCGATTGTCGAACTACGGATCGGATGGTGTTTTACACTATGCTGAATGGAACTATGGACCTCAAGATTGGTTTCTTGCCAACTTACAAATGACAAAACTAAGTTGCGGTTCTAGCTTGTATGATAAAATTAAAATATCTGCTGCCTATCAAAATTTTAAAGAGAGTCGAATCAATAGAAGATTTGATTCTGACACCCGTAAAATTCGAGAAGAAAATGTGGATGCAGTTTCCTTGAACTTTGATTTTTATAAAACACTTTCCAATAGCTCTAACATATCTTACGGAACAGAGTATATATACAATAGAGTGGGCTCGGCAGGACACAAAACAAACATCGATACCAACGCCAAAGAAGCGATTGCGTCTCGTTATCCAGACGGTTCAAAATGGCAAACCTTAGCCGCCTATTTAAGTCACAAGTACAAGCCCAGTTCAAAGCTTACAGTACAATCTGGAATACGCTATAATTATGTGACTATCCATGCTGACTTAACAGATAATAACGCATTTTATAACCTTCCTTTTAGAATGGCTGATCTTGATACAAGCGCGCTTACAGGGACTCTTGGTTTTAGTTGGAATCCGAACAGCACCTTTCTTTGGAAATTAAATGCGACCACTGCTTTTAGAGCACCAAACATTGATGATATCGGAAAAATTTTCGACTCCCAAGAAGGATTGGTTGTGGTGCCAAACAGTGACCTTAAACCCGAATATGCCTATGGTGGAGAACTCGGACTCACGGTTAATTTGAAAGAATCTGTGATTTTTGATGGTTCCGTCTATTACACGTATTTAGACAATGCATTGGTTCGAAATAACTTTGCAGTCAGTGGCGCATCAGAAATGTATTACGACGGAGACATAAGCGAAATTCAAGCCATTCAAAATGCTTCTAAATCTTGGATTTATGGATTTGAAGTAGGCTCAAAAATTCGATTTTCTAAAGCCTTAAAGTTCACCACTCAGTTTAGTTATGTACATGGTGTGCAAGAAGATACTGCGGGCGTTGAATTGCCGGTTAGACATGTAGCACCTGTTTTTGGAAATGCACACCTTATATGGAAACACAAAAAGTTCAAAATGGATGGGTTTATAGACTATAATGGCACCCTTTCCGGTTCAGATATTTCTGCAGAATTAGCGGATTACTTATTTGCTTTAGATGCACAAGGGAAGCCATATGCGCCGTCTTGGTATACCCTCAATCTTAGATCGCAATATGATTTTAACAAATCAATTTCTGTTGTAGGGGCCATCGAAAATTTAACCAATCAGCGTTACAGAACATACTCTTCAGGGATCTCTGCCCCAGGAACCAATCTGATTTTTGCCGTTACTTATAAACTCTAATAATGTATCAAACGTATAAGAGTTACACTGTAGAGGAAGCCCTGTCTAAGCTTCAAAAGTATTGCGCCTATCAAGACCGCTGTCACAAAGAAGTTGAGCAAAAACTCAAACAGATGCGAATGATTCCCGAGGCGATTGAAATTATCATTGTGGCACTCATTGAAGACAGCCACCTGAACGAAGAACGTTTTGCAAAAGCATTTGTAAGAGGAAAATTTAGAATTAAAAAATGGGGAAAAGTAAGGTTGACTCTAGAGCTAAAACAACGCCAACTGTCGAAATATATTATTAAAGTTGCCCTTCAAGAAATTGACCCTAACGATTACCTTGAAACATTCCATGCACTCGCAGAAAAAAAAGAAGCAACGCTGACCGAAACGGATCCGTGGAAAAAAAAGAAAAAACTCGCCGACTACCTACTCTATAGAGGATGGGAATCCCACTTGGTTTATGACAAGGTGAATGTGCTTATCAACTAGTTTTTAGAACGCATAATTGACTCCTATTAAAACATTCCCTTTTGGCATAGGTACAAAGCCTGTTTCCACATACTCCGTATTGAAAATATTATTTCCAATGACAGAAAATTCAAGATCTGAAACCTTCAAGGTGGCTTGTACATCTACCACACTATAGCTGCTTCCAGAAGCGCGTTCGGCAAATTTATAAACGATACTTTGTGATACATTTTTCAGAAACTGCGAACGCACCGTTGCCGTAAAATGATGTGTCAATGCATTGAGCACATATTTAGAATAGGTGGTTTTGATGTCGTTTAAATTCTCATCCAAATACGTATATCCCAAACTAATATTTTGAGTGTATAATCCGGATTTAAAACTGGAAGACACATTCAATTCCGCCCCTGTTGAGGTTAAACTTTTCAGGTTTGTAGCGAGCCATTTATCAGCTTCATTTTCTTTGGTATAATCAATCAAATTATCAGACGATCTATTAAATACAGCGATATAGGCATTAAAGTTTACTCCAAAATATTTTAATCCAACTTCTTCAGAAAGTGCTTTTTCAGGCTCTAAATTTGCATTCCCTAAATCCGTTCTTCCTACATAATATAAATCGGTATAGGTTGGCACTCTATAGGTATAGCCCACATTTGCATAGACTTTAAAAGCATCATTAATAGCATAACCAACATCGACACCCGGAAAGGCATGAAATTTAAAATCAGAGAAATAATTTATCGAGACTCCTGGCGTAATATCTAAAGTATTATCTACTAAAGAAAACCGATGCTCAACAAACAGATTTGCCATCAGTCGGTCGCGCTCTCCTAAATTAGTACTGGTCATAAACACCTTCGCAGCATCGATACCAAAACCCGTAACTCCAGCGCTGGAGGTGTAAGAGGCATTGACTTGTACCCCTACTTTATTGGAGAGATGCAAGTTTCTATAAACAGAGGGGTCTTCGCGAACATACAAGTACATATCTTGGGTACGTTTCCAATAGATACGTGGCGTGATTTTAAAGTTTTCAGTTTTAAAGTTTGTAGAAGCTCCCACAAGACTGCTTTGTGTTTCTTCATATTGGTCGAGGCCACTTTCAACAGCATAAAACTGATTCGCACCAAAGTCCCGTTTGGCAAAATAACCAATCACATCAATAGGATTCGCATTTGCATTAAAACGTCCTTTTACAAAATAATTTTGATTTTCAAAATCGGTATTATGTCGATAGCCGTCAGAAGTGTTTATAGAGGCATGTCCTATAAGCGTCGTGTTTTTCAAGTTAGTTCCTAAGGTTCCTGAGGCTTGCTGCTGATTATAAGAACCTGTTTTGTACCCCACTGAATTTACATTATCAACATTTGATTTTGTGACGATATTAATCGCTCCCGTAAAAGCATTTTGTCCAAAAACACGTGCCGCAGGACCTTTGATAATTTCAACCCGTTCGATCACTTCCAGAGGTAGTGCCATGTTTAATGTATGGTGGCCTGTTTGAGGATCTTCAACCTTAATACCATCAATCAAAAGTAAGGTTTGATCAAAACTCCCACCACGAATGTATAAATCCGCTTGCATTCCATTAACACCTTGACGTCTTACATCGATACCCGCCTCTTGTTGCAGAAGTTCCGCCAAATTAGTCGCAGGACTTTGCTTTATAACTTCTGATGAAATAAGTGTTATCGTGCGAGAATTCTTTTTAAAAGGCAACTCAATCGCTGTTGAAGTAATCGTAACGGAATCTAATTTTTGAGCCTCTGAAGCTTGTTGTGCTAACACATTATAAGATGAGAAAAAGCTAAGGACGAATAATAATAAACAAAATTTAGTCTTCATAAGAATTTCAGTTTTATTAGGTCAAAATTATTGTGTAAATATATAAATACTATCACGCCTCAATCCATAAAATCAAATAAATATCTTTAAATATTTTACTTGTTAAGAACAATAAAAACAGCAAATGCACTACCTTTATAGCATGTTTGCACTTGTTGATTGTAATAACTTTTATGCTTCTTGTGAGCGGGTTTTTAATCCGAATTTACGCCAAAAACCGATCGCTATCTTATCGAATAACGATGGCTGTGTGATTGCGCGCAGTGACGAAGCGAAAGCTCTAGGGCTTCCTATGGGTGCGCCTGCATTTAAATTTAAAGCATTTTTCAAGGCCAACAACATTCAATTATTTTCATCTAATTATGCGCTGTATGGGGACATGAGCAGTCGTGTGATGCGTATTTTAGAACAATTTTCCCCTGATGTAGAAGTGTATAGTATTGACGAAGCGTTTTTAAAACTCAACGGATTTGATGCCTATGATTTACACACATACGGAACTGAGATGCGCGAACGCATCTTAAATTGGACAGGCATTCCTACCTGTGTTGGAATTGCGCCTACCAAGGCCTTGAGTAAAGTTGCCAATAAAATTGCCCGAAAGTTTCCCAAAGAAACAGGGGGTGTTTATGTAATTGACAGCGAAGAAAAACGCATCAAAGCTTTGAAATGGACACAGCTTAAAGATGTTTGGGGCATTGGCCCTGCACTACACAAACGCCTTTCCGTGAAGCAGTGTAAAACGGCCTATGACTTTGTGCAGCTCCCCGATATGTGGGTGCGTAAAACCTTTTCTATTACAGAATGGAAATTAAAAAAAGATTTAGAAGGCATCTCTAAAATTGAGACGGAAACCATTAAAAATAAACGCGCCATTGCCACCACGCGCAGTTTTGAATCCGCTATTAAAGACCTTGAAGACATCAAAGAACGCATTTCTACCTTTGCTTGTAGTGGTGCTGAAAAGCTTCGCAAACAAGGGTCTAGTTGTCATATGATGATTATTTTTTTACGAAGTGATTACCATAAAAAAGATGCCGAACAGCACCGTGCCAGTGTTGTGGTCAACATTCCGTTTCCTACCAATTCTAGTTTAACCCTAAGTGCGAATGCCGTCAAAGCAGTGGCCTCAATTTATAAAAAAGGAATTCAATACAAAAAAGCAGGAGTCATCCTGACGGGGATTGTTCCAACAGATAACCACCAATTACAGTTGTTTGGTGGTGAAGACCCAAAACACCTTCCGTTGATGCGTACCATCGATTTTATTAATAAAAAGTACGACGCCCCAAAATTAAAATTAGCCAATCAAGATTTAAAACGTACGTGGAAAATGCGTCAAGAACATTTATCGCCACACTACACAACCAATTTTAAAGATATAATTACAGTCCAATGTCCATAAAACAAAATTCACCTCTTACTTTTTTTACTCCTGAAAATCTCAATACTTTAGGTGCTGTGTATTTTGACACAGGCATCTCCGCGGGATTTCCATCCCCAGCAGAGGATTTTAAACAAGAACGTCTTTCGTTAGACAATGAGCTCATTAAAAATAAAGAAGCCACTTTTTTTGCACGGGTGAGTGGGCAATCAATGATTGATGCAGGACTGAGCGATAACGATCTTTTGGTGATCGACCGCAGTCTTTCTCCAGCTCATAATAAAATAGCTGTTTGTTTTTTAGATGGCGAATTTACGGTGAAACGTCTCAAGGTTGAAAAGGATGAGGTTTGGTTGCAGCCAGAAAATAAAAACTACCAACCGATCAAAATTACAGAAGAAAATGATTTTGTAATTTGGGGGATTGTCACCAACGTAATTAAGAAGGTGTAAGTTAAAGTTGTTTGCGAAGTCGTGCGACAGGAAGGTCTAATTGTTCGCGGTATTTAGCCACAGTTCTTCGGGCGATTGGATAGCCTTTTTCTTTTAAAATAACCGTTAATTTTTCGTCTGTCAGTGGTTTTTTCTTGTCCTCTTCTGCGATCACAGTTTCTAAGATGCTTTTAATTTCACGGGTAGAAACTTCCTCACCTTGGTCATTGGTCATGGACTCACTAAAAAATTCTTTAATCAACTTTGTGCCATAAGGAGTGTCCACATATTTGCTGTTTGCAACACGAGACACGGTCGAAACATCCATGTCTATTTTATCCGCAATATCTTTCAGAATCATGGGTCTTAGCTGCTGCTCATCTCCCGACAAAAAATAATTTTTTTGATAATGCATGATGGTACTCATGGTGATAAACAGGGTGTGTTGGCGTTGTTTTATAGCATCAATAAACCATTTGGCAGCATCTAGTTTTTGTTTGATAAACTGCACCGCATCTTTCTGCGACTTTGTTTTTTCTTTGGAAGCTTTATAGCCTTTTAACATTTCGTTATACGGTCTTGAAACGTGCAATTCTGGTGCATTTCGACCGTTGAGACTGAGTTCTAATTCACCTTCTGTAATTTTGATGGTGAAATCGGGAACGACGTGTTCAACAGAGCGCGCGTTGTTAGAATAAGAACTTCCAGGTTTTGGATTTAAGCGTTCAATTTCTGAAACGGCATCTTTAAGTTGTGCTTCGGTAACACTAAATTTTTGCAAAAGTTTTTTGTAATGCTTTTTTGTAAACTGTTCAAACCCCAATTCAATAATTTTTGTGGCTAGGGCTGTATTGGGCGTTTGCGTTTTTCGATGCAATTGAAGCACTAAACATTCTTGAAGGTTTCTCGCCCCCACCCCAGCGGGGTCTAAGAGATGCACTACTTTGAGGACGGATTCAATGGTTTTCTCATCCGTAAATACATTTTGAGTAAAGGCCAAATCATCCATAATATCAAGCAATGGCCGGCGAATGTAGCCGCTATCATCAATGCTTCCAATCAGAAACTCTGCGATTTGATAGTGTATTTCCTCCAAAGGAAAGGTATTCAGTTGGTCGAGTAGATGTTGTGTAAAAGACGTCCCAGAAGCAAAAGGGATTGTTTTTTGTTCATCATCGGCACTGTAATTATTGGCATGAAGTCTGTATTCTGGAATTTCATCATCGCTCAAATAATCATCGACATTGATGTCATCTGCGTTGATTTGCTCATTGTCCATATCATTATCATTGGAATCAAACTCCTCTTCATACGTCTCTTCTTGATCTTTTCCAGTTTCAAGTGCTGGGTTTTCTTCGAGTTCTTGCTTAAGGCGTTGCTCAAAAGCTTGCGTCGGCAATTGTATCAACTTCATCAACTGAATTTGTTGAGGTGATAGCTTTTGTGATAATTTATAATGTAGGTATTGCTTGAGCATTAATTATTTTGGGAATTTTCTTTCAGAATATTTACCTAACTGATATGCAATCAAAATTGGAACTAATGAAAAAGCCATATACGTTTCTAAAAGCTCATATTCTGATAATGTTATCAATATTGCAGTTGAAAGAATAATAAAAATTAAATCAAAGGTTCTTTTTTTTATTTTCATTTAGATTTAAGTGAGTTCCGCAATTGCAGGATTTCTATAAAAATAAGAAAAAAAACGTTAGGTATATGCTAAGCAGCACTATTTTCAAATAACAGAAATACGTTTGCCCTTAAAATTCTGCATTAAAAGGCGTTCGAGGGTAAGGAATTACATCGCGAATGTTACCCATTCCAGTAGCAAACATCACCAAGCGTTCAAAGCCAAGTCCAAATCCGGAATGCACAGCCGTTCCATATTTTCTCAAATCTAAATACCACCAAAGGTCTTCTTCTGGGATGTCAAGTTCTGCCATTTTTGCTTTTAAAACGTCCAAACGTTCTTCACGTTGCGATCCGCCAACGATTTCACCAATCCCTGGGAATAGAATATCCATGGCTCTCACCGTTTTTCCGTCCTCATTTAAGCGCATATAAAAGGCTTTAATTTTGGCAGGATAATCAAATAAAATCACAGGACATTTAAAGTGTTGTTCTACTAAAAAGCGTTCATGCTCACTTTGTAAATCCGCACCCCATTCGTCAATAATATATTTAAATTTCTTCTTTTTATTAGGCTTGCAGTTTCTTAAAATATCAATCGCTTCTGTATAGCTGACACGCTTAAAATTGTTGTCAACAATAAAACGAAGTTTCTCAGTGAGTGGCATCGGCGCACGCTCATTTTGAGGTTTCGATTTATCTTCTTGTTCCAAACGTTGCTCTAAAAAGGCAAGGTCTTCTTTGTTGTGTTCTAAAACGTAACTGATCACGTACTTCATAAAGTCCTCAGCAAGATCCATATTTCCAGCCAAATCCATAAAAGCGACTTCAGGCTCAATCATCCAAAACTCTGCTAAATGTCGCGAAGTATTAGAGTTTTCAGCTCTAAATGTAGGGCCAAAAGTATAAACTTTCCCAAGCGCCATGGCATAGGTTTCTGCTTCCAGTTGACCGGATACCGTTAGATTTGTTTCTTTTCCAAAAAAGTCTTTTGAATAATCCACTTCACCTGCGTCGGTTAGTGGCGGATTTTTTGGATCTAAAGTGGTCACTCTAAACATTTCGCCTGCACCTTCGGCATCACTTCCAGTGACAATCGGAGCATGCATATAGTAAAAACCATTTTTATTAAAATAAGAATGAACCGCAAAAGAGAGTGAAGAACGCAGTCGCATCACGGCACTAAACGTATTGGTTCGTGTGCGTAAATGTGCTTGTTCTCTTAAAAACTCTAAAGAATGACGTTTGGGTTGCAAGATAGTTTTTGAAACTTCTTCCGGATCTGCATCCCCTAAAATTTCTATAGAACTCACTTGAACTTCTACAGACTGTCCCTTTCCTTGACTTTCAACCAAACCACCTTTTATGTGTACGGCGGCACCTGTTGTAATGCGTTTTAACAAGGCCTCATCCATGCTTTCAAAATCGACCACACATTGGATACTTTGAAGGCAAGAGCCATCATTGAGGGCAATAAATCGATTGGCTCTAAACGTTCGAACCCATCCTTTGACCTCAATGTCTGTATGTTTGAGTTCCTGAGTTAATAAATGTGCAACAGTGCTGGTAGTCATAAGTACAATTTTTAATACTGCAAATATAAAGTTTTAAGCTAAATTAACAGTGTATGATTTAGTCTTCTTCAAACGCTTCCTCTTCTGGAATAATATTCAGTGCAGGCTTTTTCAATACTTTCTTGTTTGCGATGCTGCGTTCTAAAGACAACAACAAGCAGGGTAACAAGAGTAAATTTGCCAACATTGCCAATAATAAGGTCGCTGAAATCAATGCACCTAAGGCGACAGTACCTCCAAAACTTGACGTTACAAACACCGAGAACCCAAAGAACAATACAATAGAGGTATAGAACATACTAACCCCTGTTTCTCGAAGCGCTGCAAAGACCGATTTTTTAATTTTCCAGTGGTTTGCCAATAACTCTTGTCGGTATTTGGCTAAAAAGTGAATCGTGTCATCCACCGAAATTCCAAAGGCAATACTAAACACGAGTATTGTGGAAGGTTTTATAGGCACGCCTAAAAAGCCCATCATTCCTGCGGTGACCAATAGCGGCAACAAATTCGGAATCAACGAAATGATAATCATTCGGAAGGAGCGAAACATATAAGCCATAAAAACCGAGATCAAAAAGATGGCCAAGGCTAAAGATAATACTAAGTTTTTTACTAAATACTTGGTTCCTTTCTGAAATAAATAGGCTTTTCCTGTGATCGAAATATCGTACTGTTTTTCAGGAAATAGCTTGTCAATTTTAGTAAGAAGATCTTCTTCAATGCGTTCCATTTTGTCGATCCCTGCATCTTTCATAAAGGTGGTGATTCGAGCATAGCGTCCCGTACTGTCCACAAAGTTTTTTAGCAAGTCCACATCCGTAGAAGCATTTTTTGCATACGATAAAATAAAACTATTTTCTTGTGCCGAGGGCAACTGATAATACTTAGGGTTCCCATTGTAATAGGCTTGTTTGGAATACTTCACCAAGCTTACTATTGAGATGGGTTTGGAAAGTTCTGGAATTTCAACAATCAAATCTTCTAACGCACTCATGCGCTTTAAGGTTGAAAGTTTTATGACCCCTTTTTTGCGTTTGGTATCAATCAAAATTTCAAGTGGCATGACCCCGTTAAACTCTCTTTCGTAGAATTCGATGTCTTTATAAAACTCTGCTTTTTTTGGCATGTCTTCAATCAAACTCCCCGTGGTTTCAATTTGAAAAATACCAATAATACTGATGGCGAGTAAGAGAATCGCTGTTATGTAGATTGTGATATTTTTATGCTTTACGGTGTGTTCAATCCAGTCGCCAAGACGGTTGATCCATCGTTTGTTTAAATGCTCTAAATGCTTCTCTTTTGGGATCGGCATAAAGCTATAAATGATCGGAATGATTAATAAGCACAACAGAAAAATCGCAATAATACTCAGAGAGGCGACAATTCCAAATTCGGTCAGTAATTTACTTTGTGTGATTATAAAAGTTGCAAACCCTGAAGCCGTAGTTACATTGGTCATTAAAGTGGCGTTCCCAACTTTCGAAATTACCCTTTGAAGGGACTTTGCTTTGTTTCCGTGCTTGTTGACTTCATGCTGGTATTTATTGATCAGAAAAATACAATTAGGAATTCCAATGACAATAATGAGTGGTGGGATCAAGGCTGTAAGCACCGTAATTTCGTACTGTAACAATCCTAAAATTCCAAAGGTCCACATCACCCCAACCACCACCACAAACATGGACATAAAAGTGGCTCTAAACGATCTGAAAAAGAAAAAGAAAATAAGAGAGGTGACTAAAATGGCTGCTAAAATAAAGAGGCTAATTTCGTCAACAATATTTTGAGCATTTAGCGTTCGTACATAGGGCATTCCTGAAACGCGTACATCTAAATCAGTGGCTTCCTCAAAGGTTTTTACTTTTGGAATTAAAACGTCTTCAATAAACGCCTTTCGTTCGGGGGTATTGACAATCGATTTGTCTAAATAGATGGCAGTCCGAATCGCTTCGGTTTCTTTGTTAAAAAGAATGTTATCGTAAAAAGGGTAGTCCTCAAAAAGGGCTTTTTTCAGTGCATTTACTTCGGATTGTGTTTGCACAGAATCTTTGATAAAAGGGATGAGGTCAAATTGTTTTTTGCGCTCATTTTTAACCAGTTTCTGTAAATCTTTTATCGCAATGACGGCGTCCACATTGGGATGCCCATCAAAACTTTTAGAAAACGCATTCCAAGCATTCAGTTTTTCGACAGTGAGCAGGGTGCTGTCTTTTACGCCCATGACGATTAGATTGCCTTCTTCACCAAAAATATCTAGGAAATGATTGTATTCTAAATTGATTGGATGGTCGTCCGGCAACAGGTTGGCTTCCGTGTACGTGAAGCGCATGTTGTTCCATTGCATGGAAAAAAACCCTGTTGTCAGCGCAACGGCGACAAGAATGAGGATTCTATTTCTTAAGATGAGTCGTGCAACGGTTTCCCAAAACCCGCTTGAAAAGAGTTTAAACATAGTCTTTTTTGATGGCGTCAAAGGTAGATAAAATGAATCAAAAGGAAGGGTATGGAACGCTTAAGTTTCCACTACAATCCTTAAAAATTTGAGGGATTAAATTTTGAGAATTTCTATTTCTTTTGCAGCGTATAATTCTTCTGCTTTTTTGACGTGTGCATCGGTGAGTTGTTGTACATCCACTTCCGCATTTTTTTGGATGTCCTCAGAAGCATCTTCAGTATTTTTAATTTCTGAATTCGCGTCTTTTCTGGCAGCACGGATGGAGATTTTTGCTTCTTCCACTTCAGATTTTGCTTGTTTTGCCAACTCGCGACGGCGCTCTTCTGTCAATGGTGGCACATTGATAATGATGGTTTCGCCATTATTCATCGGGTTGAACCCCAAATTAGCAATCATAATAGAACGTTCTATTTCTTGCAACATCGCTTTTTCCCATGGCTGAACGGTAATCGTCCGTCCGTCTGGAGTGTTCACATTGGCGACTTGTGCCAAAGGGGTTTGAGAGCCATAATAATCGACCATCACACTGCCCAACATGGCGGGGCTTGCTTTTCCTGCGCGGATGTTTACAAATTGTTTTTCTAAATGCTTCAATGCATTTACCATTGCTTCTTTTGTGCTATCCAGTATAAAATCTATGTCTTCGTTCATGGTTGAATCTTTTTATAAGTATGGTAAATGTATAGTTAGCTCACGGTCGTTCCGATGGCTTCCCCAGAAACAATTTTTAGAAGGTTTCCGTGTTTGTTCATATCAAAAACAATGATTGGCAAGTCGTTTTCTTGACTTAATGTAAAGGCCGTTGTGTCCATTACTTTGAGTCCTTTTTTCAAGACATCCTCAAAACTAATGGTATCAAATTTAATGGCTGTTTTGTCTTTTTCGGGATCGGCATTATAAATACCATCCACTCGGGTTCCTTTCAAAATCACATCGGCTTCAATTTCGATGGCACGAAGGACGGCCGCTGAATCGGTTGTAAAATAAGGGTTTCCTGTACCACCCCCAAAAATCACAACGCGTCCTTTTTCTAAGTGGCGCATGGCACGACGTCGAATAAAAGGTTCTGCAACTTCGTTGATTTTTATTGCTGACTGTAAACGGGTAGGAACGCCTGCATTTTCCAAAGCACTTTGCAATGCAAGGCCATTAATCACGGTGGCTAACATGCCCATGTGATCGCCTTGAACACGGTCCATACCATTACTGGCTCCTGCAACACCTCTAAAAATATTTCCACCACCAATTACAATCGCAACTTCAATGCCTTGCTTAGTAATTTGTTTGATTTGATCTGCATAGTCGGACAAACGATCAGGATCGATTCCATAATTGCGATTCCCCATAAGGGCTTCTCCAGATAACTTGAGTAATATTCGTTTGTATGTCATAATTGTGTCGATCGTTGCGCAAATATACGCAATATCTTAAATCCAAAAAGCGGTTTTTAGGAATTCTAATTAATTTTGAATGGAATCTGTTTTTGGTGTTTAGCCTTTTTTTATTTACTTTGGATGCATGAATCGATCCCAAATCTATTCTACACCATGAATAATGTATGGTTTCTATAGAGGTTTTAGGAGGGTTGTTTCACGGATAAGCGAGGAGATTTGTAAAGAAAATTAAAGATTCAACAAAGCCAAATGTTGCCTTATAATTATGACAAATAAACCTTCAAATACACACTTCTATTCACAGATTCTGGATTTATTAAAATCTGCAAGAAACCAAGTGCTTCGTACGGTTAACCAAACCATGGTGTTGACTTATTTAGAAATTGGCAAAATGTTGGTAGAGGAAGAACAAGGAGGAAAAGAACGCGCTGGTTATGGGAAAAAAGTTATAAAGGAATTATCGGAAGTGTTGACTAAAGAATTTGGGAAAGGATTTTCAGAAAGAAATATTGAACAAATGAGGCAGTTTTATTTGGTCTTTTCAATACCGCAGACACTGTCTGCGGAAACAACGTCTAGGAAATTGACAAAAGAGGGATTCAGCTCCTCGCTTAATTAATAATCACTTTTTTAACTACTTTTTCAGCGTTGGTAGACACCTCCAAAAAGTAAACTCCCGAATTTAGTCGACTCACATCAAGACTGTTGGTATTGTTTTCTTTTTTAAGAATCAACTTTCCATACACATTATAAAGCGCTAAGCTGCTGAGGGCGACTTTAGCTGAAATGTGAATGGTATCCGTGGCGGGGTTTGGATACACGCTGAGTGTACTGTCTAAATTTAGATCCGTAACACCTAAGGGCGCAGCTTGGTATACTTTCACATAATCGACAATCATTGAGGCTTGTGTAAAGTTGGTATCGATCGCTCCGGAAATCCCTCCCATTGCGAGGTTTAGCAATATAAATTGATCTTCATAAAAAGGCCAGGTGCTGTCATTTTTGTTTGAGGGGTTGTAGGTGTAAAACCCAACATTGTCTACCATAAACGTAATTTGATCTGGCGACCAGTTCATAGAATACAGATGATAATTAGCATTCACGTCCGAAATGTCAATCCCTGAGGTGTTTGTGGTTGACCCGCTACTTGAAGGGGTGTGTAGTGAACCAGCCACATGATTTAACGCTCCTAAACCATGCTCCATAATATCTATTTCTCCACAGGCGGGCCAATAGGTAGTCCCAAAACTAGGACCCCAAAAAGTGCCAGGCTCATTAATATTTTTACCCAAGGTCCAAATCGCAGGCCAAGTCCCGTTATCACTCGGTAATTTTGCACGGACATCCACTCTGCCATACGTAAAGGCAAATTTTGAGTTGAGTCGTGCTGATGTATAGTTTTTTGTCAACCCTTGATCCGCCCAAGTTTCACCTTTTGCAACGATATTTAGATTTCCTGAAGTGTCCACAAAAGAATTGTCCACGCGGTTGGTGTAATGCTGTTCCTCGCCATTGGCCCAACCAACGCCTGGAATAATAATTTGAGTTTGGTGGTGCCAATTCGTTGGATTCACTCCTCCTGGAGTGTCAAAGTTATCTTCCCAAACCAACGCATTATAAATCACATCCAATGCGTGTGGATCGGTCTCTACTGAGCCATCATCAATATCATCTAATAAATACGTTCCTGCTGTTGTGACGTTTCCATCAATGAAAATGGTCAATCGGTCGTAGGCTCCGCTTGCATTTATTGGGGTAGTCCCATCTGAACTTAATACGGCATTTGCAAAATCAAATGTAATACCCGTGGTCCATCCGCCTCCAGAAGCCACGTTTCGAGTCACCTCAACATCGGCATTTACTCCATTCTCTAATTTGACAAGTATGGTGTGTGCATTGGTATCATATCCATAGAAAGAAAGCGAAATAGTTTTTTGAAAATCTAAATCTATAGGTCTTTCTAAACCAAGAGTAAACCCTTGCCAAGTTGCGCCACTATTATAAAATTGCCCAACATCGTTACCTGAATTAGTGGGATCTGTATGAAAAGAAAACCCACTGCCGCCAAAAGTGGAAAAATTTTCTGAAGAATCAGAAAAATCAATAGGCATTTGTTGTGCGAACGAAAGTTGTGCCACAAATAAAAATAAAAGATGGGTAAAGTTAAATTTCATTGGTATATATTTTAAGAACATAAAAATATAATATTATCCTATAAGATGGTTGTTTTTTACAATACAAAAACTATACAAGTCGGAAGTTTTATTAAATCCATAAAAAAATCCTGTCTAGCACGCTAAACAGGATTTAAATAAAATATATATAGTATGTATTATTATCCTAGGGATACACGTTTAAAACCAGTGATCGATACATCACCATAGCTCTCAACATATTTTGCAACTCTTACCTTATCGTCTTTGATAAAGTTTTGATCTAACAAACATTGTTCTTGATCTAAAGAAGTGTTATCAGAGATGAAACGTTCCATTTTACCAGGTAAAATTTTGTCCCAAATTTGTTCTGGCTTTCCTTCGGCTTTCAATTCTGCTTTCGCAGCATCTTCAGCTTGTGCTAAAGCATCTGCTGTTAATTGTGCCATTGAAATGTACTGAGGGATATTTTTAAGCGTTTTTCCTAAACGGCCTAACTCGATATTATCTTTTTCAATCACAGCGATTCTAGCTTCTGTTTCAGAAGCAATGAATGCTGGGTCAAAATCTTTGTAAGAAAGCGTCGAAGCACCCATAGAAGCAACTTGCATCGCCACATCTTTTACCAAGACGTCAGCGTTGTCAACTTTCGCAGACAAACCAACAACCGCAGCAATCTTATTGATATGTACATAAGAACCTACATAAGCAGCTTCAATTTTATCAAATGCGTTAATGTCTAGTTTTTCACCAATTACGCCTGTTTGTTCGATTAATTTTTCTGCAACTGTCATGCCTCCAAAATCCGCCGCTAAAAAGGCTTCTTTAGAATCATGGTTCAGAGCAATATCTCCAAACTGACTTGCCAAGGCTAAAAAGTTTTCGTTTTTTCCAACGAAATCAGTTTCACACCCTAAAACGATGGCAACACCTACCGTGTTATCAGCATTAATTTTTGCAACAGCAGCGCCTTCAGAAGAGTCACGATCGGCTCTATTAGCGGCTACTTTTTGTCCTTTTTTACGAAGGTTGTCAATTGCTTTGTCAAAATCGCCTTCAGCTTCAACCAAGGCTTTTTTACAGTCCATCATTCCTGCGCCTGTAGCTTGTCTTAATTTATTTACTTCAGCAGCTGTTATTTTTATCATGATTTAATTGTTTAAAAAAAGTCGTTCAAATTTTCCGTGGGAAGAACTGAACGACTTTGTTATTACTTAATACTTATAATTATGTTGTTATTCTTTTTCCTTAGCAACTTCTTCTACTGCAGGAGCTTCAGGTGCCTTTGCTACTTTTTTAGCTTTCACTGCTTTAGGAGCAGCGGCTGCTTTTTTAGCTTTAGGTGCTTCAGTTGTTTCAACGGTTGCTTCAACTTTTACTTCTGTTGTTGCTTCAGCTTTTGCTTCTTTTGGAGCTTCAGCTGCTTTTTCAGCATCTTTAGTATCCTTTTCAGCTTTTCTTGCAGCTAAACCTTCAGCAATTGCTTCGGTTACATTTGTAAGAATTTTATCGATAGATTTAGAAGCATCATCATTTGCAGGAATTACATAATCCACTTGTCTTGGATCAGAATTTGTATCCACCATTGCAAAGATTGGAATGTTTAATTTTTGTGCTTCTTTAATCGCGATATGCTCACGTTTGATATCAATTACAAATAGAGCCCCTGGAAGACGCGTCATGTCTGAAATTGAACCTAAGTTTTTTTCTAATTTCGCTCTCAAACGATCTACTTGTAAACGTTCCTTTTTAGAAAGCGTTAAAAAAGTACCGTCTTTTTTCATACGATCAATAGTAGCCATTTTCTTAACAGCTTTACGGATCGTTACAAAGTTAGTTAACATTCCACCAGGCCATCTTTCAGTAATGTAAGGCATGTTGACGTTTCCTGCTTTTTCAGAGACGATGTCTTTTGCTTGTTTTTTGGTCGCAACAAATAATATTTTACGACCAGACGCTGCGATTTTAGCTAAAGCTTCAGAAGCTTCTTCTAGTTTTGCAGCTGTTTTATAGAGGTTAATGATATGTATACCATTACGCTCCATGTAAATGTAAGGAGCCATGTTTGGATCCCATTTTCTTGTAAGGTGTCCAAAGTGTACACCACTGTCTAATAATTCTTTTACTTCTACTAATGCCATTTTGTAATAGTTTACGTTCTGTTGAATTAGCAATGCTTGACTGGCTTATGTTTTTAAAGCCTTAAACATTTAGATGCTAAACTAAGTCTTGGTAGTTGGCCCACCATAGACAACAATAACTGGTTTAAATTATAAATATTAACGTTTCGAGAATTGGAATTTTTTACGCGCTTTTTTCTGTCCGAATTTTTTACGCTCAACCATTCTTGGATCTCTTGTCAATAAGCCTTCTGGTTTCAGAACACCTCTGTTTTCTTCATCTAATTCGCACATTGCACGAGATAAAGCTAAACGAATTGCTTCTGCTTGACCTGTAATACCACCTCCAAAAACATTTACTTTAACGTCAAAGTTTCCTTCGTTGTCAGTCAATGCAAAAGGTTGGTTAATTTTGTACTGTAAAGTTGCTGACGGAAAATAGTCCTTAACATCTTTTTTGTTCACGGTAATTGATCCTTTTCCAGGAACAAGATAAATACGTGCTACGGCCGTTTTTCTACGACCAATTTTGTGAATAACCTCCATTAGTTAATTTCGTTTAAATTGATTGCTTTTGGTTTTTGTGCTTCGTGAGAATGCGCAGTACCAGCCACAACGTTTAGATTACGGAATAATGCAGCACCTAATTTGTTTTTAGGGAGCATTCCTTTAACTGATTTTTCAACTAACCTTGTTGGATCTTTAGCAAACATCTCAGTTGCAGTTAGTGATCTTTGACCTCCTGGATAGCCTGTATGACGGATGTAAGTCTTTTCAGTCCATTTGTTTCCAGATAGAATTATTTTCTCTGAATTGATAACAATGACGTTATCTCCACAGTCAACGTGTGGTGTAAAGTTAGTTTTGTGCTTACCTCTTAAAAGTATTGCAACTTTAGAAGCTAAACGTCCTAACGTTTCTCCTTCAGCATCTATCAAAACCCACTGCTTGTTCACAGTAGCTTTGTTGGCCGATATTGTTTTGTAGCTTAATGTATCCACACTAATTATTTTTTCTTATTAAACATTCCTCCCTTAAAAAAGAGTTTGCAAATCTACAATTATAAATTGTTATTAACAAAATCTATTTTGAGTTTATTTTGAGATTGATTTTCAAGGGATTTGCTATGGCCTTTTAGATGATAAGTAATCGCATTTACTCTGATTGTAATAAAGTTTAACAAATAATTTTATAGTATTATAAATTTCATTTTTCATATTTGCAGCTCAACCCCCCTTAAATCCTACACTATGAAGCTTTCTAATTCTTTATATTCCCTCTTTTTTTTAATTTCCTGTACACTTGCAGCACAAGAAGTATCAAAAGCTGCTCCCAAAATATACACAACCCTTGAAATTGAATCCGCTAATGCGCCTTCAATTGATGGAAATCTAGACGACTCTATATGGGCATCCGTAGATTGGGGCTCTGATTTTATCGAAGTTGAGCCAGATGAAAACACAGAACCCTCTGTGCAAACCAAATTTAAAATTCTCTACGATCAAAAACACCTTTACATCGCTTTAAAAGCCTTGGATCCAGAACCTGAAACAATAACCAACCGCCTTTCGCGACGTGATGGATTTGTGGGCGATCGTATCAATGTCCTTATAGATAGTTACCACGATTTAAGAACAGGCTTTCTGTTTACAGTTACTGCAGCCGGCGTACGGGGCGATGAATTCATCACTGATAATGGCGACAATGTCGATGAGAGTTGGAATCCCATTTGGAGCACCAAAGCCCTGATAGACGATGAAGGTTGGACCGCTGAAATGAAAATTCCATTAAGTCAATTACGATTTAGCAACGACCAAAATCAGATTTGGGGTTTGAATGTCGCTCGAAATTATTTCAAAAATAACGAGTTCTCCGCCTGGAACCGAATTCCTGTTGGTGCAGCGGGTTGGGTCAGTGAAGCCGGGGAATTACAGGGCCTGAAAAATATTAAACCTCAAAAGCAAATCGAAATACAACCTTTTGTAGTCACGGTACTAGATAGATACGAAGCGGAAGCGGGCAACCCCTATGCCGATGGCAATGATTTTAATCTGAATGCAGGCTTAGATGCTAAGATTGGTATTACGAACGATTTGACCCTTGATGTGACCATCAATCCCGATTTTGGACAAGTAGAAGCTGATCCAGCAGCGATCAATTTGGATGGTTTTGAGATTTTTAACAGAGATCAACGCCCTTTCTTTGTGGAAAATAAAAATATTTTTGATTACCGATTCGCAGACAATCGGAATAATTTATTTTTTTCTAGACGGATTGGCAGAAGCCCACAAGTGTATCCAGATACGGCTGACGAGGCTTTTGTAAATCAACCTCAAAATACAAAGATTTTAGGGGCTGCAAAATTTAGTGGAAAAACCAAAAACGGCTGGTCTATAGGTGTGTTGGAAAGCATGACCTCAAAAGAATTCACAGAGATAAGCACCAATGGCAACACCTCCGAGTCGCTCGCCGAGCCATTTACTAATTATTTTGTGGGGCGGGTTCAAAAAGATTTTAATAAAAAAAACACCTTCCTCGGCGGTATGTTTACAGCCACCAATCGTTCCTTGACTCCAGAAGTTTCTGACCTCAGAAAATCAGCCTATTCAGGAGGTTTGGATTTTAAACACCAATGGAAAAATAGAGCCTATTTTATGGAGGCCAACATAGTTATGAGCCATGTGCAAGGAAGTAAAGAAGCCATTAAACTGACCCAAGAAAATTTAACTCACTTATTCAACAGAGTGGATGCAAGTCATCTTAAAGTTGACCCAAACCGCACTTCACTCACAGGGACGGGAGGCCGCTTTGGGATTGGAAAAGTAGGAGGGCAGCATTGGAATTATAACGCCGGATTTAAATGGGTCTCTCCCGAACTCGAATTGAATGACATTGGTTTTTTGAGAAGTGCTGATGAGATGATTCAATATGCGAATGTAAGGTACAGAAGCATCAAACCCACAGGTGTTTTTCGAGACTTTAACATGCGTTTTAATCAGTTTTCTTCTTTTGATTTTGAAGGCAATTACAATAGAATGCAGTATGAAGTGAAAGGTTCTGCGAGCTTTACCAACAATTGGGGAATCGATTTAGGGGTGGCCCACAAACCTCGTATTTACTCAAACAGTGTGTTAAGAGGCGGGCCGCGTTGGCGATTTTCCCAAGAAAATTTTCAATATTTGTTTGTGGGTTCTGACCGTCGAAAAAAACTTCATGGTGTCATTGGGTTAATTCATTCACAAGCCAAAGAAGACAATTTTTCGTTATTAAAGTTTGAATCTAGGTTAAGTTATCAGCCCACCAATGCGCTCAATATTTCATTGGCTCCAGAATATAGCATCTCCAAAAGTAGAACACAATATGTGACACAGCCAGATGAAAGTACGAGGTATGTATTAGGAACCATTGACAATCATACGTTCACTGCCTCGGTGCGGTTTGATTACACCATCAACCCTAATTTATCGATTCAATATTATGGACAACCCTTCATTTCACGTGGCCGCTACACGGATTTTAAATATGTGACAAATCCAGTGGCAGACCGCTTGAAGGACCGTTTTCAGAATTATGACACCAATCAAATAAGCATTAATGGAGATAATTTTCAGGTGGATGAAAACTTGGACGGCACCATGGATTATAGTTTTGAAAACCCCGATTTTTCGTATGTTCAGTTCAATTCTAACCTGGTGTTGCGTTGGGAATACATCCCAGGGTCCGAATTGTTTTTGGTTTGGGCGCAAGGCGTTGCAAGCAGTATTGAGTCGTCGAATGGTTTATTTGAAGGATTTCAAACGGGTATTTTAGACGAACGTCCTCAGAATATTTTCTTACTGAAAGCCACCTATCGGTTTATTTTATAAGTAAATAAAACAGGGTTCAGGTAGGGGTGTTTATTTCCAAAATTTAC
Source organism: uncultured Formosa sp. (assembly GCA_963933105.1). GTDB lineage: Bacteria > Bacteroidota > Bacteroidia > Flavobacteriales > Flavobacteriaceae > Hel1-33-131. Next base: position 24,501 of record CAWVRW010000011.1, on the reverse strand, counting down.
ATTGCTGAAATAGATTTTAGAAGTATCTTTGCACCTAAAATGTGAAGAAATTTCACCTTTATGTCGAACCACACTTACACAACATCTACAGCAAAAACATTCCTAGCCGATTTTAAGGCAGTGACCAAAATGGGCTTGTCCATTAGTGTCGTGTTTTCATCCTTAGCAGGCTATTTATTAGCGGCTGAGGTTGTCGATTTTCAAACCTTAATTCTCTTAGCTATCGGAGGGTATTTTATGGTAGGTGCTTCTAATGTGTTCAATCAAATTATAGAGCGCGATTTAGATGCGCTCATGGATCGTACCAAAAACAGACCCATTCCTGCCGGAAGAATGACAGTTACTTACGCCTTTATTCTAGCGATTATTTTGACCGTTGCAGGTCTGTCTATTTTATACAGTATCAACGAGCGCACCGCCATGTTTGGTGCCATTTCAATATGTTTGTACACCAGTGCATACACTCCTTTAAAAACAAAAACCCCGCTCTCCGTTTTTGTGGGAGCCATTCCCGGAGCGATTCCTTTTATGTTGGGATGGGTGGCGGCCACTGGAAAATTTGGAATTGAGGCAGGTGTTTTATTTATGCTTCAGTTTTTTTGGCAATTCCCACACTTTTGGGCCATCGGTTGGTTTCTACATGAAGACTATCAGAAAGCAGGCTTTAATATGTTACCAACAGGAAAACGCGACAAAGGTACTGCGCTTCAAGCTATTATATATACCGTTTGGACAGTTCTTATTTCAATCGTGCCCGTGTTTGGTTTTACAGGGAGACTACAGCTTTCCGTTGTCGCCATGATTCTGACACTCGCAGCCGGTTTCTGGTTTCTATACTACGGATTTAGATTGTTTAAAAATCAAACCGAAAAAGCAGCGCGTCAATTGATGTTGTCTAGTGTTGTTTATATTACTTTAATTCAAATTATTTACGTTTCAGATAAATTTATCAGACTATGGATTTAACGCAAGGGTCTACCCAAGAAAAACAAAAGCGCGCAAAAAAAATGATGTTATGGTTTGGGATTATTTCCCTAATCATGTCTTTTGCAGGCCTCACAAGTGCTTTTATTGTGAGTAGCTCACGAGAAGATTGGCTATCCGATTTTGTACTGCCAAACTCTTTTATTTACAGTACATTAATTATTTTTTTGAGCAGTATCCTTTTATATGCTGCCAAGCAAACCTTAAAAAAGAATCAGGCAACAACGACCACATCGCTTCTTATAGGAGTTTTAGTTCTTGGAATTGCATTTATCTATTCGCAAGTTCTAGGGTTTAATCAAATCATCGCTGCTGGATATAATTTTACAGGCCCTACAAGTAATATTACAATGTCTTATATATATGTAATTGCGGTGGTTCATATCGTGCACGTTTTAGCAGGAATTGTATGTCTCATTGTGGTTATTATCAACCAATTAAATAAAAAATATTCATCGGAAAACACCCTTGGATTTGACCTTGCTTCTACATTTTGGCATTTTGTAGATATCTTATGGTTATATCTCTTTTTCTTTTTATATTTCTTTAACTAAATAAAATTCTTATTTTTGCACAACTCAAAATAAATTGCAGTTATGGACTCTACAGTAGTTAGCACCGGAACAGAAGGAAAAACTTGGGGCGGAGGCAACCAGCCACTAAAATCAAGTTATGGTAAAATGATGATGTGGTTTTTCATCGTTTCCGATGCATTAACCTTTTCAGGCTTTTTAGCAGCCTACGGATTTTCAAGATTTAAGTTTATTGACTATTGGCCAATTGCCGATGAAGTCTTTACACACGTTCCCTTTTTGCACGGGCAAGAACTTCCAATGATTTATGTGGCTTTCATGACCTTTGTGTTGATTATGTCTTCTGTGACTATGGTACTTGCCGTAGATGCTGGACATGAAATGAAAAAAAACAAAGTCATCTGGTATATGTTTTTTACCATTATTGGAGGGGCTATTTTTGTGGGCTCACAAGCATGGGAATGGGCAACGTTTATCCAAGGAGATTATGGAGCCGTACAAACCAAAGGAGGTAATATCCTGCAGTTTGGAACCTATAAAACAATTGATGGCGAAGAAGTCTTTAAGCGTATAGCAGTCGAAGATTTTACAACCGCATCTCATACAGACCGTACACAACATGAAAATAAAAACGGGATTTGGTTTGTAGGCGAAGGCGCTTTACCAGCATTTTCTGTGAGCGATGTATTCCACGGTTTAAAGTCTCATCCAGATGTTTTGGTAAGAACCCAAACAATCAATGAGGAAGGCGAAAAGACAGTACTCTCTAGAGCAGCGTCTTTAAAACAAGTTAAAAACAATGGAAAACGCTATGTAAAAGGCGCGAATTTGGAGGTCAATGAATATGGGACTCCTTTATTCGCAGATTTCTTTTTCTTTATTACAGGCTTCCACGGATTTCACGTATTATCAGGAGTTGTCATAAATATCATCATCTTTTTCAATGTCATCATTGGAACCTACGAACGTCGTAAAAATTACGAAATGGTAGAAAAGGTTGGTCTTTACTGGCACTTTGTAGATTTAGTTTGGGTATTTGTATTTACATTCTTCTACCTAGTTTAACCGCATATATTTTTTAAAATGGCAGAACACGCACATAAGTTAGAAATTTTTAGAGGCTTAATAAAATTTAAGTCCAATACACAAAAAATATGGGGAGTCCTTTTGTTACTTTCCATTATTACAGCTGTAGAAGTTGTGTTAGGTGTTTACAAGCCAGCTTCATTAATGGTTCCATCTATGACTCCTTTTGAGGGCGGATTTGGAGCGTTACTAGGTAACATCCTGTTTTCAGGATTCATATACATGAAAAGCCTCAATTTAATATTTATAGTGCTCACCATTGTGAAAGCCTATTATATTACTTGGGACTTTATGCACATGCGCGATGAAACGAAATCCCTTCGAAGATTAGTCGCTTGGACCGTTATCTTTCTTATTTGCTACCTCTTGTTTATTTTATTACAAGAAGGCGGCTATATAGAATCTGTGTACACCAATGGATATGTGAAACGCGATTTCTAAAAAATAGATAAATATTAACATTAAAAAGGCGGCTTATTAAAGCCGTCTTTTTTATTTTTGTAAGATGTTGACAAATATCAAAGAAAATTTAAAATATTTTCATTTCTATGCAAAGTGAGACTAACATTCCAGGGTACTACATGATTTATACTATAGTACTAATTTATTTGAGCTATAAGGCAGGTAATTACGCACAATCTAAAGGTAGATCTTTTTGGCTAAATTTTGTGGCCTCAATAGTCCTTAGCCCAATACCTATATTTATTACATTAAAATTCTCCAAATTTAAAAACTTTCATAATTATTTAGATGAAATAAAAGAAGATATTAAAAAATGGACTGTTCTTATCGTTTTATTTTTTTTACCCGTTCTATTTTTGTTGTTTTTATATCCTTCAAAACACAATTATAAGACCTTGGATATTATTAAAAAAGACATTCCAGAGCTCACTAGTTTTGTAACTAAAGACGGAGAAGCCATACAATTAGAAAATCAACTCACCGTCTTAGGGTTTTTAGGAGCCACTCCTACGGAAGATGCTATTTTAGCCCTCAACTTAAAAGAGTTGGTCTATGATAAGTTTCGAGGATTTAAACGCTTTCAAATCGTTATTTTAGTTCCTGAATCTGCAAAAGCGCAAGTTGAATTGTTAGAAAAAGAACTCAATCAATATGAATTTTTAGAGTACTGGAAATTTGGATTTGGATCTGATGCGGATATTTTAGTGGCCCATCAATCGCTCAAAATTTCAACGGTTTTAAACTCAAACCTAAGAACATCAGAGGTTTTTATTATTGACAAGGAACGCCATCAAAGAGGGCGTTTGGACGACCGCGATAAAACTCAAATTAAAAATAAAGTAACACCGTATGGCATGAGTTCATACGATTGTTTGGAAGTCTCTGTACTTAAAAATAAAATGAGTGAAGACATGCGTATTTTGTTTACGGAATACCGCCAAAAACGCAAAGGAAATTTTAATTCTACAAGCCGTAGAGCAGACGATTTAAAAGGAGATGAAAAAAACTAGTTATTCATACGTTGGTGTTTCGTTTATCATTCTAATATTTGGAATTATTGTGGTTCCTAGAATTATAGACCGCATTCAAAACAATGATATCACACGCACAGACGGGCGCAGTAAAGACGTTCAAATGACCGTGTCTGATACCACGCCTTTATCGTACCTTATTATCAATGGCGAAGCTAAAAAAGTAATGCCTTTTCAGTTTGTCAATCAAGATGGAAACACGATTTCCAATACCAATTTTGCCGGCAAAGTGTACCTTGTTGAATTTTTCTTTTCATCCTGTCCAACCATTTGTCCAAAGATGAATAAAAATTTAGTGGACATACAAAACACCTTTCCAGACCGTCCCGATTTTGGAATTGCCTCTTTCACCATTAACCCAGAATACGACACCCAAGCAGTTTTAAAAACCTACGCTGAAAACTATGGAGTCACCAATCCCAATTGGCACTTTATGACGGGAGATAAAGACGCTATTTACAACCTTGCAAATACAGGGTTCAATCTTTATGCTGCACAAGTCGAAGGAGCAGATGGCGGCTTTGAACATTCAGGAAACTTTGCACTTATAGATAAAGAAGGTTACATTCGCTCCAGAACAGATGCTTTTGGAAATCCAAAAATCTATTACAAAGGAATTATTAGCCAAGCAGAACAATTTGATGAAGATGGCGAATCCGAAGACATCAGCGCCCTTAAAGAAGATATTTTAAAATTACTAGAAAATGAATAACACACCATTATCAACTGAGAAGAAATACCAACTATGGATTAACATTGTGTCCGTAGCCATTCCTGTTGTAGTCGCATTACTATTTATGGTGCGTTTACCGAATGTAGAGTCGCTTACATTTTTACCCCCTATTTATGCAACGATGAATGGCATTACAGCTGTTTTATTGATATTAGCTTTTGTAGCTATAAAAAACAAAAAAATAGCATTGCATGAAAATTTAATGAAAACAGCCATTGTTTGTTCTTTCTTGTTTTTAGGAATGTATGTGGCGTATCACATGACCAGTGATTCCACAAAATATCTTGGAGAAGGTGGTATCAAATATGTCTATTATTTTATTTTATTCAGCCATATCATTCTTTCAATCATTGTGATTCCCTTAGTACTTATCAGTTACGTACGAGCGCGTCTTGGAAACTTTGAATCCCATAAAAAAATAGTGCGCTATGCATTCCCAGTGTGGCTATACGTCGCTGTAACGGGCGTAATTGTGTACCTGATGATTTCACCTTACTATATTTAAATCATGAAGCGAGCCACCCTTATATTGATTTTTACGTTGTCATTTGCAAGTGGAAATGCACAATGTGCGATGTGTAGAGCTGTTTTAGAGAGCGAAGTGGGTCAGGCGACCGCTAAAGGCGTCAACAATGGTATTGTATACCTAATGGTCATACCCTATATCTTGATTGGAGGATTAGGATTCTTTTTGTATCGCTATTTGAAAGACTCTAAATAAGAGCTACTTCTTCAATTCAAATTTCATCAAATCAGTCATTGAGATCTTCAGCACCTTAGAGATTTTAAATAACGTTAAGATTGTTATATTACGTTTACCATTCTCAATATTAGAATAACTTCCGCTATCCATGTCACAGAGTTTGGCAACAGTTTTTTGACGCAATTGTTTTTCTTGGCGAATCAGTCTTAAATGATATCCCAAAGATTTTAAGATTATATCATTTTTCTCTTTGTAATTTCCCACAGAATTTAATAATTAGTTAAAATTAAACGGTTATATAATAAATTAGTATTTATCGCAACGAACAATGTTCGATTCAACCAATATTACAAATTATATATACAAATCACATCATTTATTTAAGAAATCTACACCTTAAATCGGCTTTTTCTCTGTTTATTGGACTATACTTCAAATTATTGAAATCTAAAAATATCAATTCTATTAATGATGGGTTTTTTAATTAAAAATAAACCGCTTTTTGTTTAAAACTACGCCCTTTTTTTTTAACAATTTATTTTCACCTCTTTCTGTAACAAAATGTAACTTTGAGCGTCTTATTAGTGATTATTCATTTAATCACCTAACCAAATCTAGTTATGTTAGAAATAAAACAGCTTCATAAATCCTATGCCATTGGCGATTCCAGTTTACATGTTCTGAAAGGCATTGACCTTTCAGTAGCCCAAGGTGAGATGGTAGCCATCATGGGATCTTCAGGGTCCGGAAAATCAACCCTTTTGAACATTATTGGAATGTTAGACGAAGCAGATGGAGGCGACTATATACTAGATCAAGTTCCTATTAAAAATTTGACGGAAAAGAAAGCCGCGATTTATCGCAATAAATTTTTAGGATTTATTTTTCAATCGTTTAATCTCATTAATTATAAAAATGCCCTTGAAAATGTAGCTTTGCCTTTGTACTACCAAGGCCTCAAACGAAAAGAACGTCAGGAAAAAGCACGTTTTCACCTCGAAAAAGTAGGGCTTTTAGATTGGGAAACACATTTGCCAAGTGAATTATCAGGAGGACAAAAACAACGGGTCGCTATCGCACGAGCCTTAGCATCCGACCCGAAATTAATTTTAGCAGATGAGCCCACAGGGGCGCTTGATACGACCACCTCTTACGACATCATGGCATTTTTACAACAACTCAATGACGAAGGTAAAACGATTTTAATCGTCACACACGAAGAGGACATCGCCGCTATGTGCAAACGCATTGTGCGCTTGCGAGATGGCGTTATAATGGAAGATAAAAAAGTAACCCAGGTTAGAGCAGAATCACATGTTTGATATCGATCTTTGGCGCGAAATTTTTCAAAGCATCAACAAAAACCGTACACGAAGTTTGTTGTCCGGATTTACGGTGACCTTTGCGATTTTGTTATTCACCATATTATTTGGACTGGCAAATGGTCTAAACAACACTTTTGCTGAAGCTTTTGTGGACGATGCTAATGCTATGTTTATACGCTCAGGAACAACCACCAAAGCTTACAAAGGGATGCAAGCCGGACGACGCATACAGTTCAAAAATGAAGACTATCAATACATCAAAACAGATTTTGATGATAATGTAGAGTTTATCACCTCTCGGATTTACAAAAATGTGGCTGCCTCCTTTAGAAACGAAAAAAACAATTACTCCTTACGCGCTGTACATCCGGATCACCAATATTTAGAGAAAACCAAAGTGTACCAGGGACGCTATATCAATCAACGTGATATGGAAATGAAAACCAAAGTGATTGTGATTGGTAAGTTGGTCAAAGAAGATTTATTTTTAAAAGTGGACCCCTTGGGGAAGTATGTTAATTTAAGTGGGATCCCTTATAAAGTTGTAGGTGTTTTTGCAGACGATGGCGGCGATGACGAAGAACGCTTACTCTATATGCCACTCTCGACCGCGCAGCAAGTTTATGGGAATAATGATTATGTAGATCAAATCAATATCACTTACAAACCCGAACTAGATTTCAATCAGGCGATTGATTTTGGATTGGATTTAGAGAAAAAATTAAAAGAACGGTTTTTAGTAGCCACCAACGACCAACGTGCGGTCCGCATTTTTAATATGGCGATGCAAAATAAAGGCATCAACCAAATGACTTCGGTTCTGGGGATTCTAATCTTAATTATTGGGATGGGAACACTCATTGCGGGAATTGTAGGGATCAGTAATATTATGATTTTTATTGTCAAAGAGCGCTCAAAAGAAATTGGCATTCGAAAAGCATTAGGTGCTTCTCCAAAATCGATTGTTTCTATCATATTGGTAGAATCTATTTTTATAACAACTATTGCAGGTTATTTTGGACTACTGCTAGGAGTTGGAATTTTAGAGTGGGTGGGTCCAAGTCTAAAAACCTACTTTATTACAAACCCCTCCGTAAGTACAAGTCTTGTGGTTTCAGCCACGCTTACACTCATAGGAGCCGGAACCTTGGCAGGGTATTTACCCGCCAAAAAAGCATCAAAAATTAAACCCATAGTAGCACTAAGAGACGACTAGATGATTAAATTTTTATTCGATAGAGACACATGGCAAGAAGTCTATGATAGCATGAGCAAAAACAAATTGCGCACGGGCATTACTATGGTGGGTGTCTGGTGGGGAATTTTATTACTCATTACCCTTTTGGGGGCTGCTAGAGGGATGGAAAATTCGTTTAACCGTGCGTTTGGCGATTTTGCGACCAACAGTGTTTTTGTGTGGGGACAAAGCACCAGCAAACCCTTCAAAGGTTTTCAGGAAGGAAAAAGAGTGCAGCTCAAATTGTCACATGCCAAAAAAATAGAAGAAAACGTAGAAGGCATCGAATTTGTAGTCCCTCGAAATCGAAACCAAGCCTTGGTCGTTCGTAATTTTTTATCAGGGACTTATAGTATAAACGGCGATTATCCGCTACTTGATAAAGTACAAAAGAAAAAATTATTAAACGGGCGTTTCATCAATCAAAACGATATTGATGGCAAAAAAAAAGTGGCTGTTATTTCGGAAGACATCTACAAACAATTGTTTGAGAAAGACGAATTAGCCATTGGGCAATACATCCAAATGAATAGCATCAATTTCACCATTATTGGGGTGACACAAACTGAAAACGCCAATATGGGTCCAAGCAGCGATATTCACATTCCATTCACAACCTTTCAGCAAATTTACAACCAAGGCGATACGATTGGCTGGCTAATGATTACAGGAAAACCCGAATATAATATTAAGCAAATTGAAGAAGATGCTAAATTGCTATTGCGTAATTTGAATAAAGTCCACCCTCAAGACAAGCGTGCTTTTGGAAGTTTTAATTTGGGAAAAGAATTTGCTAAAATCACTGGATTTTTAAAAGGCATGCAATTTTTAACATGGTTTGTGGGCATCGCAACCCTCATCGCCGGGGTGTTTGCCATTGGAAACATCTTATTAATTACCGTGAAAGAACGCACCAAAGAAATTGGTGTGAGACGCGCCCTAGGAGCAACGCCTTTTGAAATCAAACGCCAAATTGTTGTAGAAGCTGTATTTTTGACCCTAGTTGCAGGACTGTTAGGGATTATTTCTGGCGGATGGATGTTGATCGCGGCGGACAGTGCATGGGGACAAGGTGATGATGCAATCCTCGTAAACGCCTCAGTATCCTTAGCCGTCGTTTTTGTAGCCCTACTGCTCCTTGTCACCCTCGGAACGCTCATAGGACTCATCCCTGCATTTAAAGCTACAAGTATCAAACCAATAGAAGCATTAAGAGAAGAATAAAAAACCAAACAAATGAACAAAACAGTAAAAATTATTTTAGGAATCGTCTTACTAATATTATTAGTATTTGTATTAAAATATTTTAAAGACTCAAACGCTAAAGAAGTTGTGGACTATAAAATAGAACTGCCATTTTATAGCACACTCGACACCAAAACCGTCGCTACAGGAAAGTTAAACCCTGAAGAAGAAATTGAATTGAAGCCACAAATTTCAGGAATTGTAGATCAGATTTTCGTTGAAGAAGGCGATCTTGTGAGAAAAGGCGATTTAATTGCTAAAATTAGAGTCGTTCCTAACGAACAAGCTTTGGGAAGTGCTAAAAGTCGTATCAATACTGCGCGACTTTCATTTGAAAACGCACAAACCTTATTCAACCGAAACAAAACCCTTTTTGAAAAAGGAGTCATCTCTAAACAAGATTTCGAAAACAGTGAGTTGAGTCTCAACCAATCCAAAGAAAGTTACGATCAATCCAAAGATGATTATCAAATCATCAAACAAGGATCTCTTTCTGGAGGCAGTTCAGCCAACACCAATATTGTCGCTCAAATTCCTGGAACCGTTCTAGAAATACCTGTTCGTGAAGGAGATCAAGTCATTCAAAGTAACAACTTTAATGCAGGAACGACCATTGCTACCATTGCGGACATGAGTAAAATGATTTTTGAAGGCAAGGTCGATGAATCTGAAGTTGGAAAACTAGAAGAAGGCAAAGATATCAAAGTCATTCTTGGCGCAATTAACGAAAAAGAATTTCCTGCAATCCTTACCTTTGTAGCCCCTAAAGGAGTGGAGCAAAATGGCGCCGTTCAGTTTACCATCAAAGCAGATGTGACCATAGATTCTAGCACAAAAATTCGTGCGGGATACAGTGCCAATGCTGAAATTGAAATTGAAAGCAAAGACAGTATTCTAGTGATTAAAGAAGCGCTTTTACAATTCAATCGCATCACTGAAAAACCGTTTGTAGAATTACTAAAAGAAAATGGGAGCTTCACGAAAAAAAACATTCAAATTGGACTGTCTGACGGAATTAATGTAGAAATCCTTGATGGTGTTGAAGAAGGTGATAAAATCAAGGTTTGGAACAAAGCTTCAGAAGAAAATAATCAAGATGAAGACGACGATGAATAATAAAACCCCCAAAACTATGAAACATATATGTACAGTTCTTTTTCTTATAGGAACGTTAAGCAGTTTTGCTCAAAAAAAATGGACCTTAATAGATTGCGTCAACCATGCTTTGGAACATAACATTTCTGTGAAGCAATCGGTACTAGATATTGATTTGGCCAATCAAGACGTGGTAAATGCCAAAGGAAATTTTATGCCAACTCTTAATGCTTCAGCATCACAAAATTTTAATTTTGGATCTTTTATTGGACAAGATGGCTCAAGAATTAAAAGTGATTCAAGAGGTAACAGCTTTGGATTAAATACGGGCGTAACAATTTTTAATGGGTTTCGAAATTTAAACACCTACAAGCAAGCAAAACTTGGAGTGGAGTCGAGTCAGTTACAGCTTTTAGTTCTGCAGGACAACGTTTCGATGACTGTTGTTAATGCTTTTTTAAATATTCTATTCAATAAGGAAAACCTTAAAATTGCCAAAGAACAAGTAGCGATTAGCCAGAACCAACTGGATCAAATTACATCTCAAGTAGAGGCAGGGATTAAACCGCGCTCTGATTTACTTGATGCAGAAGCCACTTTAGCATCTGACAGGGCCAGTGTTGTAAATGCAGAAAACAGTTTAGATTTATCCTTATTAAGTTTAAGTCAAAACCTACAAGTATCTCCAAAAGATTTTGATATCGCTGAGGTTCAAATTAATTTAACTTCTGCGTCATTAGCGTACAATTCATATGGTGAAATTTTATCTTATGCTTTGGATAATCGCCCGGAAATTAAGAATGCAGAATTAAGTTTAGAAAACACTGATTTTGGAGTGAAATTAGCGCAAAGTGCTTATGCTCCTTCATTGAGTTTTGGGGCAGGTTTAGGATCTTCATATCAACACAGACAAGGAGAGCCAGATGTTAGGTCTGAATTTGTTATGGACCCAAATAATCCAAATTCCGTTATTGAAACAATAGTACCCTATGGTTTCAACGCTCAATTAGAAAATAATTTAGGGTATAATTTAAGGTTCAACTTAAGTGTCCCCATTTTTAATGGTTTTAAAACAAAAGCCAACGTAACTAAAGCTAAAATTAGTAGAGAAAAAAGCCTTCTTAATTTAGAGCAGGCGAAGCAAAATATTACCACGACTATTACACAAGCGTATGCAGATGCCGCCGCCGCTTTGAAACAACACCAAGCTTCTGAGTTGTCTGTTAAAAGTCTAGAAGAATCATTTAAAAATATTCAAAACAAATTTAACCTTGGAGCTGCCACTTCCTTTGAAGTTGAACAAGTAAGAGGACGTTTGGTAAATGCAAAATCAAACCTAATCAACTCAAAATATAATTTTGTGTTTCGTTCAAAAGTCTTAGACTTTTATATGGGGAAACCATTGATACCTTAATTTATGGCATACATCTTAAACATTGAAACTTCCACCACAAACTGTTCTGTGGCACTATCCAAAAACGGAGCAGTTATAGGATTCAAAGAAGACAACAGTTTGGAGTATTCGCATGCGGAGCGGTTACATGTTTACATTGATGAAGTTCTAAAAACAGCAAAGGTGTCCAAAGAACAACTTGACGCCATTGCGATCAGCAAAGGCCCTGGCTCTTATACGGGCTTGCGAATAGGCGTTTCTGCCGCTAAAGGCTTGTGTTATGCGTTGAGTCTTCCTTTAATTTCTGTGCCAACCTTAGAAGCCCTTGCGCATCAGGTTGAGAACCCAAAAGGAATCATTGTTGCGATGCTTGATGCAAGACGCATGGAAGTATATTCAGCCATTTATGATACGGACTATAATGAAACTCGAACTACAGAAGCTGAGGTATTGACTCCAGAATCGTATCAAGAATTATTAGAAGTATCTCCTGTTTATTTTATTGGAAATGGCGTCGCAAAAACCAAAGACCTCATCACGCATAAAAACGCACAATTTATTGAAGACAAATTGCCTTCAGCTAAACAAATGTGTGCGCTTTCTTATGATAAATTTAAAACGAATGATTTTGAAGATGTCGCTTATTTTGAACCCTTTTATTTAAAAGATTTCATCGCCATTCCTTCAAAAAAATAGGGCTTATCCTTTTTTGTGAATTTCGACCACATGTGGATAAGGAATTTCAATACCCGCAGCATCCAATGCTTCTTTGCAGTTTTCTGTAACTTCAAAATAAACAGTCCAATAATCTTCTACGGTACACCAAGGACGAACGGCAAAATTCACAGAACTATCTGCGAGCTCAGAAACATTAACCGTCGGTAGAGGTTCTGATAATACTTTAGGGTGCGACGTAAGCACTTTCAGAAGTGCTTCTTTGGTTTTTTTAATGTCCTCATCGTATCCCACACCAATTGTTAAATCAACTCTTAAGGTTCCTTCGGCTGAAAGGTTGATAATATTACCATTTGCCAAGGTTCCATTAGGAATGATCACGCGCTTATTACTTGGGGTTAAAATTTGTGTTGTAAAAAGTTGAATATCTTTGACAACCCCTATCTCTCCTTGCGCGTTGATTAAATCGTCCACTCTAAAGGGTTTGAATAAAATGATCAAAACACCACCGGCAAAATTTGCTAATGACCCTTGTAAAGCGAGTCCAAGTCCTAATCCTGCAGCTGCCATAACGGCCGCTAGTGCAGTGGTATCCACACCAAGCTTAGAAATCACAGCGATCAGTAATACCGCTTTTAATCCCCAACCTAATAAATTACTAAGAAAGGCTTGTAAGGTATTGTCAACGTGGCGTGAGTTTAATAGTTTATTCGTTAAACGAAGAATAAGTTTAATTGCATACAGGCCAACAATCAGTAAGGCTAATGCATAAAGTACTTTTGGCGAATATTCAAGCAGTAGGTCTTTTGCAGTGGTTAGGTATTTTTCCATGGTTTAAAAATTTAAGATTTGGGGTTAAATTAATGTTTATAAAGTATTTAAGTAGTTGATAAAAGTAATTAAATCAGCTTCTTTGGACAACTTAATCTTGTTTGAGTTTATAAAATCTAATATAATTTTAGAGTTCTCTGAGAAAAGTGTTTTTGCAAGTTTCTTTTTCTTGGTAGGTAACAATACCGCCTCTTTATTGGCAAGTTTGATATACATGCGATCTTTCACATTTTTATACATCGCAGGTTTGGGGGCATCATAGCCCGTTTTAGAAGCCTGTTCTTCAAAAAACACAATTCTATGTTTTCTAAGCATCAGGTTCTCTCCTTCGTTATTTAGTTTTACGAAATACCCCTTTTTTTGACGGCCAGTATCATCTATATAACTGAAAATATTATAAGATTCATTGGTCGCTGTAAACGTAATTTTAACCGAAGTATCATTTTTGTTTAAAGCATACACGGTATTGTCGGCGCCTTGAAACTCCATTTCATCGTCATAAATATTGTAACGCACCCCAAAAACTTGATCCGGCATTGACGATATTTTAGTACTAATAAACTCTTCATTCAAATATTTTGATCCTTTAATAGTAGAACTTTCAGTGGAATTGATATTCACAAAAACATTACTCATGTTTTGAGAAGAGCCATCGGCATATTTAAGTGATTGAGAAAAAGATAACTGTAAGGAGCATACACTTAGAAGTGCAAGGTTTAATAATTTCATGTATTGATTTTTATTGTTTTTTAACGGCCACATGGTACATCTATTTAAACATTTTCCTTGCGTATCAAGTTCTAGTTATGGATGTTTCATGTGTTCTTTTAGTAAATTTAATTCGACCAAAGATACATATTAGGATAATAGAATACAATTTCTTCGAAAGGGTAAAAAGAAGAATTTACGACAGACAGGTATGTTGTATAAAAACGTTGTAACTTTGAATTATGAAGCTATATATTGTACCGACCCCCATAGGAAATTTAGAAGACATCACCTTACGTGCCATCAAAGTATTGAAATCGGTTGATTTGATTTTGGCAGAAGACACGAGAACCTCTGGAAAACTTTTGAAGCATTTTGAGATTGGGACCCAAATGCATTCCCACCATATGCATAACGAGCATAAAACCGTACAAGGCATTATCCAAAAATTAAAAATGGGAACCACCATTGCGTTGATCAGTGATGCAGGAACCCCCGCTATTTCTGACCCCGGATTTTTACTCACAAGAGCCTGTGTCGAAAATGACATTCCAGTAGATTGTTTGCCAGGAGCGACTGCCTTTGTGCCCGCCTTAGTAAACTCTGGATTGCCCAACGATAAATTTGTATTTGAAGGATTTTTGCCCGTCAAAAAAGGCAGACAAACACGCTTCCTATTATTGGCAGAAGAACCCCGCACCATTATTTTATATGAAAGTCCGCACAAACTGATCAAGACCCTTTCTCATATTTGTGAATACTTTGGCGAAGACCGTCAAATTTCTGTATCACGCGAACTCACCAAACTTTTTGAAGAAACCCAAAGAGGCACCGCAAAATCAATTTTAGAACATTACACCAATCGCCCTCCAAAAGGAGAAATTGTGATTGTGGTGGCAGGGAAGTCTAAATCCTCTTAGACCTACTTTCTATTGTCGTATTCATTTTTTTTAAGTACGATTCACTAAAAAATTCAGCAAGCACTTCAGTTCCCAAATTGTGAGTAGGAGATCATAGTGTAACTATTGACATTATTTAGTATTTTTGAGGTAATAAGAATCATAAATATTTTTACTATGTCCCACAAAACTACAACCCACTGGAAAGGTGGAATGCAATTCGAATCTGACAATCCCAGCGGAAAAACCGTCCTAATGGATACGGTTGTCAAAGACCAACCAGAACAATTTGGAGTTTCTCCAAAAGCAATGATGTTATCCGCATTAGCGGGATGCTCAGGCATAGATATCGTTGATATTTTAGAAAAAATGAAAGTCGTTGATTACGATTTAAAAATGGAAGTCGAAGGTTTTCTTACTGACGAACACCCAAAGTATTACGATAAAGTTCATGTGGATTATCATTTTACGGGTACTGATTTGTCTCCAAAAAAAATTGATAAAGCCGTAAAGCTCTCCGTAGATAAATATTGCGGCGTTATGGAAATGTTCAGACAATTTTCAACGGTGACCACCGCCATTCACCTCCATAATTCTTAGCAATGCGTTGGACTCTCAAGCCGAAACCCGACTCAAAAAAAATAGCCGATTTAGCCTCTAAATTAGGAGTGGATAAGGCGATTTCGGAGTTGTTGCTTCAAAGAGGTATTGAGAATTTTGAAGACGCTAAAACTTTTTTTCGACCGAGTTGGTCCGATTTGCACGATCCCTTTCTGATGAAAGATATGGACAAAGCAGTCACCAGAGTCGAAACAGCAATAAAAAACAACGAACAGATATTAGTATTTGGCGATTATGATGTGGACGGCACTTCATCCGTTGCTTTGATGGCCTCTTATTTAGAAACCAAAAGCACGCAAATTTCTACCTATATTCCAGATCGTTACGAAGAAGGGTATGGCGTATCCTACAAAGGAATTGACTTTGCGTCAGACAACGATTTCTCATTAATAATTGCCTTAGATTGCGGCGTCAAAGCGATTGAAAAAGTGGCCTATGCCAAGAAAAAAGGCATTGACTTTATCATCTGTGACCACCACCGTCCAGGGAAAGAATTACCCGATGCGGTCGCTATTTTAGACCCAAAACGCCCCGATTGTGAATACCCCTTTAAAGAACTTTGTGGATGTGGTGTTGGATTTAAATTGATTCAAGCCCTAGCGTCTAAAGAAGGGATTCCTGTAGAATCTTTGGTGGGGTATCTAGATTTAGTAGCCACAGCAATTGGTGCCGATATCGTTCCTATTGTTGGTGAAAACAGAGCCCTTGCTTATTTCGGCTTGCAAGTAATTAATACCAATCCACGCCCAGGGTTTAAAGCGCTGATAAATCAGATGAAAAAGGAGGTGCTCACCATCACCGATGTTGTGTTTAACATTGCACCGCGCATCAATGCTGCAGGACGCATGAAACATGGGAACTATGCCGTGGCTCTGATGAAAGAAATGAATTTTGAAACTGCTGAAATAGCAGCCGGCGAAATAGAACTTTTTAATACCAACCGTCGCGAAGCGGACAAGCGCATCACGCAAGAAGCGTTGTTACAAATAGAAGAATCAAACGAAACGGAAGATGCTACTTCGGTTGTGTATCAAGAAGATTGGCACAAAGGCGTGATTGGAATTGTAGCCTCCCGATTGATAGAAACCTATTACCGCCCCACTTTGGTATTTACCAAAAGTGGTGACTTTTTAGCGGCTTCCGCACGTTCTGTCAGAGGATTTGATGTGTACAATGCCTTGGAAAACTGCAGCCATTTATTAGAACAATTTGGAGGGCATATGTATGCTGCGGGAATGACCATTAAACAAGAAAATTATCCAGCCTTTAAAGCCGCATTTGAAGCTGAGGTTTCAGCAACCCTGCCTGCCCACCTTCGAACGCCTGAAATAAAAATTGATGCCGAAATTGATTTTGATGCCATCACCCCAAAATTTTATAGAATCCTAAAACAATTCGCTCCCTTTGGGCCTCAAAACATGTCCCCTGTATTTATGAGCTCAGAAGTACTGGATACAGGCTATGGGAAATGTGTGGGCGAAGACCAAACTCATTTACGGGTCACACTCGCTCAAAAAGGCAGTGCAAAAATTGTAGGCATTGGCTTTGGCATGGGAAGTGATTTACCGATTGTTAAATCAAAAACCCCCTTTAAGGTTGTCTATTCTATTGATGAAAACGAATGGAATGGTCGTGTGAGTTTACAGTTAAAATTAAAAGGCATTAAATCTTAATATGGCAAAAAGAGATCCCTACGCGGCACTTCGATTTAAGGAATTTAATATCTTTTTGTTACTGCGATTTTTCTTAGTTTTTGGTTGGTCCATGCAATTTATCATCATTGAATGGCAAGTTTATACACTGACCAAAGACCCATTGTCTCTGGGGATTATTGGGCTTATGGAAATTATTCCTGCCTTTAGCATGGCGTTGTTTGCTGGACATATAGTCGATCAAAGTGAAAAACGAAATTTACTCCTAAAATGTATAGGCCTATTTTCATTAATTAGTTTTGGACTTTTCTTTTTAACCAGCCCCTCTGTTGAAGCGGATTGGAGCTCAAAAACCATTCTTTATACAATTTATGCATTTGTGTTTATGGGCGGACTTTTGCGTGCTTTTTTTGGACCCACTATTTTTTCGCTTGTTGCGCTGATCGTGCCTAAAAAAGCCTACCCAAATGCCGCAACATGGAACAGCTCAACGTGGCAAATGGCTTCTATGTTAGGGCCTGCTTTAGCAGGTTTCACCATCAATTGGATTGGGGTGCATTGGTCACTCTGTATTGTTTTTGGACTGGTTGTTTTGTCTTTTGTATTATTATTTGGAATTTCTCGAAAGCCAATATTAAATCCAAAAATCGGAGAACCAATTATGCAAAGTTTAAAAGAAGGGGTTCGATTTGTGTTTAAAACAAAAGCGATTTTAGGGGCGTTAAGTTTGGACATGATTGCCGTCCTTTTTGGAGGTGCGGTCGCCTTGCTTCCCGTCTTTGCACAAGATATTTTGGAAGTAGGCTCAGAAGGGTTTGGAGTGTTAAGAGCTGCTCCCGCTGTTGGGGCGTTTATTACCATGCTGATTACAGCCTACATTCCTATCAGTAAAAATGCGGGACTCAAATTGTTAGCCGCCATTTTCGGCTTTGGTGTCTGTATTATTGTTTTTGGACTGTCCTCTATCTTTTGGATATCAGTAGTTGCCTTGTTCTTTAGTGGCGTTACTGACGGTGTTTCGATGGTGATCAGACAAACCATTTTACAACTGAAAACACCCGATCATATGCGAGGCCGTGTGTCTTCTGTAAATTCTATGTTTGTAGGATCTTCAAACGAACTAGGTGCTTTTGAAAGTGGTGTGACTGCAAAACTTATGGGAACCGTTACGGCAGTTGTTTTTGGTGGAACGATGACTTTAATTACGGTGATTACTACGGGGATTGTATCGCCAACATTTCGAAAATTAGATCTAGAAAACGAACTCGATGCGCATGAGAAAGATATCTAAGGCCTCATTTTTTTAAGGAATCAAAGTAATTTTTTTTCGTTTTTCAAATACACAAAACCAGTTTTTCCAGATCTAAAAACTACGGTATCACGTTTATAATCATCCACTTCATATCCATCAGCTTTGAGTAACTCTTTATCGGTTAGTTCAAATAATGTTCCTTCCACAATATCAGAATCATTTCCAGTATATTTAAGAATTGGGTGCATATTAGTACCACTGGACTCAATTACTTTCGGGTCGGTTATTTTTATTTTTGAAACAGTGTATTTTACTAATGCATCTTTATGTCCAATAAGGAGTCTTTTAAAAGTATCTGTTTGTACGCTTTCTAGTTGAAGCGTTCCGTAAGAAAATAATTTTGCCATATCAATTGTTATATTTACAAACTATTAAACAACAAGTTGACATTTAATTGTGATTTAAATTCAAAAAAACTTCTATAATTTTCACGGGCATTAGTTATCTCTAATAATAGACAGTTCCGTTGTTAAATTTATTTTTATTTCAGTATCTGAGGCACTTAAAGGAATTTGATTTTCATTGAGCAGGTTAGGGGATTCAAAGGGGTTTTCATCTAGATTATACAAGGCTTCTGCTCCAGAATTAAAATAAATATATTTATGAGTTGCATTTCGTATGGTATAATCGGTACCTTGAGTTTGCGCATTGTATTTCTCTGTATAGACAAAGTCTCGCCCTATTGCATTGCCACTACTTAATAAACCCACAAAGCTATGGCTGTCACCGGTATCAGAACTACCAGCACCAGCGACATCTGCGATGGTTGCAAATAAATCGGTTGTACTAATAAGGGCGTCTTCAGTTTCATTTATTCGTGTCACATTTTTCCCAGAAATTACCATAGGCACATTAACGCCACCTTGGTAAATAGACCCTTTTGCTCGATTACTGCTGTACACTTGTACGACTTCACTGGGTGTCCCGTTGTCTCCCACAAAAACGATAAGTGTATTGTCTCGTTCTTCTTGTGTCATTGAGTTTAGCAACCGTCCAACTTCAGAATCCATTGCTTCGATCATGGCGTGATAATAAGGCAATGGATTTGCTTCTATACTTGCGTCGTCCGTAGGTAAATTGCCTTGACTGTGTAAGTTTGTTGGGGGTAAATGAAACGGTGTGTGTGGCGCGTTATAGGCGAGCCATAAAAACCAAGGTTGTGATTGTGCACTGACCCAATCAATCGCTAAATCGGTAAATTTTGTAGTTGTATATGCTGTTGAGGTAGTCGTTACTCCATTTTCATTCAAGTTCCAATTGGTATAAGATTGTACGCCACCGCTCAAAAGACCAGCAAAATAGTCGATACCCATAGTGGTGGGGTGCGTAGGGTCAGTAGATAGGTGCCATTTTCCAATGACGGCATGGCTATATTCAGAAGCATTTGTATTAAGTACCTTGTGGATAGATGTTTCGGAGGTCGAAAGTACATCTCCCACATTTATGACGTTTGTTCGAAAGCCATACTTGCCCGTCAGAATAGTGGCCCTTGTAGGAGTGCACACAGGGTTTGACCATACATTATTAAACCGAATTCCAGAATCCATAAGGTTTTGTAAGTTAGGCATTGTAGGTTTGCTTGTTCCAACGGAGTAGCCTGGGGTGGCATCGAGCCCCATATCGTCAGCAATGATTAATAAGATATTAGGAGTGCTGGTATTTGGAATGGGGTCAGAAGTATTGTTTGCGGCATCATCTGTATTGCAGGCATTGAAAATCACAAATGCAAGGATACTAGTTAGTTGATTGAGTTTCATTAAAGAGTTGTTTTTAGTTTGGACTGTATCTAACAGGAAGCGTTTAAAGAACAGGCTTTAAAACTTTTTTAAAGTCAAATTATCCTCTTCAAAAACAGCATAGGTATAATACCCAATCCAGTCACCAAGATTGATGTATTTTGATTGGTCATTAAGCGGAATGTCTAGTGGCAAATGGCGGTGTCCAAACACAAAATAATCGCAGTGTTTTTCCTCTAATTTTTTAAGACTGTATTGTACTAACCACTCTTTGTCATTTCCAAGAAATTTGACATCTTCATCCCCTGAAATCACTTTGTTTTTAACTGAGAGGTATTGCGCAAAACGCACACCAATATCGGGATGGATCCATCGGTATAACCATTTAAAAAACGAATTTGTAAATACTTTTTTGAGCCGTTTGAAACCCTTGTCTTCAGGGCCGAGTCCATCGCCATGAGCAATAAAAAAGGATTTTGAATTGAAGGTAAATTCTTGAGGTTGATGATGTACCGTAATGCCCAATTCTTCTTCGAAATAACCATTCATCCACAAGTCGTGATTCCCTACAAAAAAGTGAATTTTAATGCCTTGATCGCTCAACTCTGCCAATTTCCCCAACACCCGTGTAAATCCTTTTGGAACCACATATTTATATTCAAACCAGAAATCAAATAAATCGCCTAATAAAAAAATCACTTCTGCATCGTGCTTGATCGAATCCAGCCATTGCACGAACTTTTTTTCGCGGGGCATAGATTCCTCAGCCGTCGGCGCACCGAGGTGGTTGTCGGAAGCAAAGTATATTTTTTTTCCCTTAGGAATTTTTAAAGCCGTCATATCAAATTATTAGTGGTCACTTGCATACCATTCTGCAAAACTGCTGGCGGTTTCTTGCAGTTTGAGGGAATGTAATTGTATTGTATTTGGCAGTCGTTTTTTTATTTTTTCGGCAAAATCAATCACCATCATTTCGCTTGTAGGTTGATAATCCACTAGAAGTACATTGTGTCCCCGATCGGAAAGTTCTTTTGCAAGTTCTACATGGGGGGTGTTTTTATTGAAAACCGTGGCGTGGTCAAAGACGTTTACAATCTCTTCTTTAATGATTTTTTTTAAATCCGTAAAATCAATCACCATCCCAAATTTCACATGGGTGTTATCTGAAATTGGCTGTCCAATGACGGTCACATCCAAACGGTAGCTGTGCCCATGAACATTTTTGCATTTACCATCATACCCATAAAGCGCATGTCCCGTTTCAAAAGAAAATTGTTTTGTAATTCGAATGTTGCTCATTGGTGTTTTTTGGTATCTAATCGATTCATAGTTCTATACAAAGTTAATGGTTTTGAACCTGTGGTAAAAATTGTTTCCTAAATTTTATTATCAATGGGATGCCTCTTGCGATCATCCACAAGGTAAAAGCGGTAAAAACTCCGTGAAGTTTCCATCCATAATAATCGGTAATAAATAACACAGGTAAAAACACAAACAGTGTTGTAAGTATTAATACGTTTCTCAAATCTTTCATCTTTCCGAGCCCTTTAAAAATGCCATCAAACACAAATGCCAAGGCGCAAATCGGTTGCATTAGTAACACCATCCAAAAGATGTCATTGAACTGCTCCAACACCTCAGGGTCGTTTGTAAAGGCGATTCCGATTGACTTATAAAACAAGGCACCAATCCCTCCCATAATGACCCCTACAATGAGGGCGTATTTTATCAGGCGATTGCTTAGTTGTATGAGTAAGTGGTAGTTTTTTGCTCCAAACAATTTTCCAGAAAGAATGTTTCCCGCACTGGCATAGCCATCCACAGCAAAGGCGGCAAAAAACCATAAATTAATGGCGATGGTATAGGCGGCGATGTAGGTGTTTCCATAGCCCGTCGCAAACCGTGCTGCAAAATACAAGGCGGTATTGAGGGCCAAGGTCCGAACGATGAGGTGCTTAATCATGTTCAAAAACTTCGGAAGCTCCTTATTAAAAGGTCTTGACAGTTTTAAGGGTATTTCTGTTTTCTTTAAAAGGAAGTAAGTCGCCAAGGCAGCCATTAAAAATTGAGCCAACACACTTGCGATGGCGGCTCCTTTGAGGTAAAGCGGTGGAAATACATCTGCAATTCCATAGACCAACAACACATCTAAAAGAATGTTTACCAAGGCACCTGTGATCGCAATAAGCATTGGGTAATAGGTATTTTGGAGGCCTCTAAAAATTCCAAAGACCGCGAAGGTGTATAGGGTAAAGGGCAGCCCAATCACCCGAATTTTATAGTAGGAAACACTGTAGTCCAACAACAACCCTGAAGCATTGTAGAGCTTAAAAATGGCATTGCTAAAGGGATAGGTTCCTAGGCAAATTAATAAACTGAGAATTAAAATAATGGTGATGGCTTGTGCGGGTAAATTTTTGACTTCGTCTAATTTATTAGCACCAACATATTGAGAAATAATGGATGAAATGGCGCTACGCGATTGTCCGAGCACCCAAATAAGCATGGATAAAAAGGTAGTCACAATTCCCACAGCTGCCAAGGATTCTGTGGCATTTACAGGGATATGTCCTACAATAGCGGCATCCGTAAGAGAAAGAATCGGTTCGGCAATACCTGCGATAATGGCGGGCACCGCAAGTTTGTTAATGTATTTGAGGCTAATAGTTGTTTCCAATAGTCCTATTTTCCGCGGCCTGTTTTTCGGACAGCGGTAGTTTTACTGGTGTTTTTATTTTTAAGGTCAGACTTGCCACCTTTTTTTGTATCGGCTTGCTTTACGGTTTTGTTACCAAAAAATTTACTACTCATAATGGATTGAATTTATGAGTCAAAAGTACGGAAAAGACTTTAGTTCAAATCACAATTGGTTAGAGGATTCACTTTTCAAAAGGATTGTGGTCTATAATTCCCTGTTTTTAGCAATTCCAAAAGGGGAGAGTGATGTACCTGACTTTTTTACAACCATTAAACAGGCGGAAGACTGCCTTAATTTTTCACCAATGTATAAACGACACTAAACCTACCAGCATCTGACGCAACACTTGTTCCTTGAAGAGACCAACCATCGTTTAAAAAAAACTCTAGTGCTTGATCTCCAGTTAAACCATTTCTAAATCTCTCTTCTTTACCATCATTTATAACGTATGCAGATTCAAGCTTTTTCCCCATTAACTTCAAGATAATTACATCTGTCGCTTTAGAGTTATTAAAAGTAGTAAAACCTGTTAAAACTGTAAGGCAAACGATTGTTGTAATTATTGTTTTCAAGTACTTCATATCTAAATTATATTAATTTTTGTAAAGATACAAAACTCGATTTAAGTTATTTTTTTTAACCTTTTCAGAACACAATAGCATGAGTGTTAGTACAACAGCTGTGGGGCGTTTTAAGCAGCTGTTAAGGGATTGAGCACCAAAAAAAGCCTTTATAACTCTGTAAATACTGCCACATAAATTAGTGCCATAAGAGTGCCAGAATAGTCCCAAAAATATTTTAGATTTGCAGCAAGTTATTTTCAAGTACTTGATTTGAATTTAATGAAGAATTAAACAAGTTTCACATCAAATGGGGATGTAGCTCAGTTGGCTAGAGCGCTTGACTGGCAGTCAAGAGGTCGTGAGTTCGAATCTCATCTTCTCCACGAAAGGAATTGCAGAAATGTAGTTCCTTTTTTTACTATAATACGTGCACCCACACGTGCACCTTAGCATTTTTTATATATATTTGGGCTATGATAATCACATTAAAGCTCGATAAAAATATTAAGACGTCTGATTTAAAAGAACAGCGCACTGCATTTACATGACGGGGTATATGAGAAAAACCGAAGGTTGATCTCATCTTCTCCATGGCATTATTCCCAAAAATAATTTTTTTTGATTTTTTTTTAATGAGCTACTGGTTTTAAATTCTTAACTTTACAAGTAATTCATATTAACCAAAACTAAAATAAATGAAGAAACTAATTATACTCTTAATAACAGCAAGTTTATTTGTAGCATGTAATAATAAAAAGAAAACTGATGGTGAAGCTCACGCTTCAATGATTGAAGCCTCTCAAAACGGAAGTTTAAAAAAAGAGCAGTCAACTCCTCATATTTTAATTGTTAACTATAACCTCAAAGAAATGAGTATTGAGGAACATTCCGAACTTGGAGCAAATGTTGCACCAAATTTTACACCAGAAAAAATTGAAGGACTCATTGGTAAATCATTTATTGGGAATACTAATACAGG
>CAWVRW010000010.1:0-68303 GCA_963933105.1 uncultured Formosa sp. | reverse complement strand
TATATACTAGAGTTTTATACTAAACAGTCCACTTTGGTTTGACGGATTACAATTAAAAAAATGAAGCTAGCCACTCAACAGACATACGATTTAATTTGCTTTATGGATTTAGCATATGAATTTGATTTTTCAGACAAAAAAGAGGTTGAGAAAAAAATAAAAAGACATTTAAAATATTATAGACTTGGAAAGTACAGTCAAGAACGCGTGGAATATATAAGAGTTTTAAAAAATGACCTGCATACTGAAATAACTTTAGGAACTAAATCAAAATACTTTCAAAAATCAAAAAGTAATCATGCGGATTTAAAAGATTATAAGTTTGAAAAAATGAAATTAGATTATATCAAAAAATACGATTCGATAAGCGAAAATGACATGAGCGGAATACTGAGTTTTGCGATTTATTTATACCATATTAGATAAAAAAATATCAATGATAATGCTAGAAAAATTTAAGAAAACAGAAACTACGTTGATGGATTTCACAATTAGTGAAGTTGATACGTTTTTAAATCAAAATTCTAAAAAAACATTTTATGCATTTGCTTTTGATTGCAATGCCGAACGTGCCGAAGTTAATCTCTGCTTCAATACTGAAGATGATTTTAAAAAAACTTTAGAACTTTATCAAAATGGAAGGCACGCAGAACAATATCAATCTGAAGCGTCTATCAGAAGCATAAAATGGAATACCGGAGACTGGAGTTATCAATGTTTTGCTTCAATAAATGTGTTTTCAGAAGATGAATTGACCAAAATATTTGATAGTTTTCCAGAAGATGATTATAGATCATGGAAGAAATTTATTGAAGCATTAATGCAATTATTCAGTAAAATATTAATTACATTTAGTGAAACAAACACTTTTAAAAACATCTCCAAAACCGACAATTTTAAAACTTTTTGTATTGACCATGATGAAAGTTTTGAAGATGCTGAAAAAAGAACAAAAAAACTAAAAACAGCCAACAAGAACCACAACTAATAGCACAATCCTAAACTATAAAAAACAGACCATTATGAACAAATTAACGACAGTGCTCCTAACCCTTTTATCTTCAATATTTGGATTTTCCCAAACCGTTGACAATTATCTTCAAACAGAAAAAACACTTCTATTTAACAACACAAATTATGATTTAGTCTGGAGTTCCCACCCGACTGAAACCTATTATAAGCAAGAATATCTTCCTTCTGAACAAGGTCTTGAAGATTTTAGATCAATGGTTATAATTGAATTTATAAAAGGAGATATTTCAGTTGATGATGCCGTAGCTATAAAAATTAAAGAACTTGATACAGCAAAAGAATCCAATCCAATCGTAAACTATACAGTTTTTAAAAGAGAAGGAGAAGTCATTATTGACTTTTTGTTGAGCGCAAACTCAGAAGATGGAATGGAATTATTAGTCGTTGAAAGAAATATTTACAGAAATGTGGCGACTAAAACAAACCAAACAAATGGACTCTTGCTTTTTGCGGTTAGTGAAAGAGCTTATGAAAATGAAATAGATGCCTTTTTTGCGAACCTCAAAAAAAACAAAAACAGCCTAATCGAGAAGGTTGGAAATTTTGATATTCCAAAAATAAAATTGAATCTAGAATAAGTATTAAATGCTAAAATAAAAGCACATGGACTACATTGAATTATTAAAAGACGTGGATTACTTCTCATTCATTATTGCAATTGCGAAATGGATGTTTATTTTCCTAGTGATAAGTATCGTGGTGCTTGTCATTGGAACAAAATTAAAACTCTTTAAGCGGAGAACGAAAGTTGCTAAGGTTCTTGTAAAGCTATACTACATACTGATTCCACTCTATTTTATGCTGTTTGCGATTAAATACGCTCCCATAAAAAATTCACAAATAGAAATAAATAAAGTGATTGATGAAAACAAAGAAATTGCCACTGAGTTTGTGCATGATTTTGTAAGTGCCGTTGCTTCCGAAGCACTGTTGACTCAAGAAACTTCTGCAAAAGACCTCGTAAATAGTTATCTAGATACGTATGTTTACAAAGCGGATTCATTACCTCAGCCAAAAGATTTAAATATTGGAAAACGATTTATTTATAAGATCAAAAGGGAAATAGAGTTTAATTACCTGATAGTAGTGACCGAATCAAAAATCATAAAAGAAGCCGTGAACTTGGTTGGAATTGATGAACAAACGGGCAAAGACCTCTACCGTACAGATTTTAAAAATTTGTTTAGTGAGGGTGAAATTGTTGATATTTTCAAAAAACAACTGAATCGGACCTATCGGAGTATTTTTAAATCAATGTTTATTTTATTTTTGATAGGACTGCTAATTCCGGGGATTGAGATTGTACTTGCAAGAATATATAAGTATTAAAATTTAGCAGACGGTAACATTCATTAAATACTCACGCTTACGCAATCGTTTGTTATATTAGACACTTTAAAAAATATGGAATGAAAATAAAATTAAGAATACTACCATTACTTTATCTAACAATTATTAGTTGTGGAGCACAGAGCAAAGAACCGAATGATTTTATTCCGAAAGGATATATAGAGTTTGAAAAACACTTCGGAGATTTAAACAAAGACGGACAAGACGATTGCGTTATTATAATTAAAAAAACAGATAAAAGTAATATTGTAATAAATCGATTTGACAAAGAAGTAGATCGAAATAGACGAGGAATTATTGTATTAATTAAAAATGAAAGTGGCTATCAACTTGCCGATAGAAATTACGATTGTTTTTCATCCGAAAATGAAGACGGGGGAGTTTATTATCCACCAGAACTTTGGATTGGATTTGAAAAAGGAAACTTAATAGTCCAATATCTTCACGGCAGATACGGATTTTGGAAATATACATTTAGATTTCAAGATTCTAACTTTAAATTAATTGGATATGATTCAAGTAATAATCGTGGTCCTTTAATAGAGACAGAAACAAGCATTAATTATTTAACAAAAAAGAAATTAATGAGAAAAAACACCAACGAGAATGCTATAGGTGGAGATGAAATATTCAAGGAAACTTGGAGTAATATTGAAATAGAAAACCTGATCAAACTGTCTGAAATAAAGTCCTTTGATGAATTATATATGTATAATTATTAAATATAAAATCTAGCTAGCGCGAGCGTCTCGCTCTTGACTACACAGACTTCATTTTTACAGTATAGACAGTGCACTATGCATGCCTCAACACCCACAGCTCTACTTCCTCAGAAGCCCGCCAATGTTGGTCGCGTTTGGTTTTATCGGAAGCAACTTTGACAGGTCTTTTAAGGCATTTTTCCAATTGAAATCTGCCACCTTTGGTGAGTTCCTTTTCAATAGGATGGTCGGTTGTCGCCTTTGTGATTTGCGCTAAATTAGAAAAGATCACGACGAGTTTTCCATCCGGTAAAAGGCGTTGTTTAGCGGCCTCAAAAAACTCAGGAAAAAGTGTTTCGTTGTAATAAATTGCTTCGTCATTTTTATCTAAGTTATGCGCTGCTGGCAACCAAGGTGGATTAAAAACAATCAACTCGCTAGGTTTTTCCCATTTTCCAAAAAGAGACCCAAAATCGAGTTCTACTTTTCGAGAGAGCTTTGTGTCGCCCATAAACTCTTTGAGTCCTACAATTGCATTTGGATTGGTGTCGGTTCCAAATACTTTTTGGAAGCCATGTTTCACCATCTGAAAGGAGAGAATTCCACTTCCAATTCCCACATCAATGGCAGATTTCTTAGGACCTTCGTAGCGTTTCAACCAATTGTCAAAAAGAATCAAATGGTCAAAACGCGTTGGAAAATAAGTCCCATAATAGGGATGTATTTTGTTTCGCAATACAGGAACTGTAATCCCGTTTTGGTACCACTGCCACGCACTGTTTAACCCTTGTACTTTAGGGAAAGGCAGCAAGAATTCACTGGCTTCTGGATAAAATGTTTCTAGCCAACCTATGGAGGGTGCTTTTTTTACAATCAATTTATGATCTGCAATTTCGATTAAAATAAGCTTGGACAGTTTGCGGTACGCGTCTCTATACGCACGTTGGTCTTTAAAAGAAGTGCCTGAGAACTTTCGTTTGAGGTGTATTTGAAGTTCTTTCAAAAGTGTCAATCCATTGCTGTAAAATGCGGTAATCAATACCGGCCTTCCCGATTCTAAAGATCGGATGGTCCCTTTCACATCTGAAGAGCGATTAAACAACTCTAATTGTGCTTTTGAACTCGTAATTGGTGTTGGCTTATTTATATCTTTAATTGTAATCATCTGGCGTTTTTAGTGGCGTCGTATAAGAAAAATACAACCGCGACAAAGATACTTTTTTAAACTCCATTCTTGAGCAATCTTCTAGAAGATCGAATTGTATGAATTTAATTTAGTAAACATTAAAACCTTGATTTAATTTGGAAGAAGGTAATTTTTCATTAATTTTATACGAATTTAATATTTAGAATGCTTTTTAACTCATTTATTTTCTTTCTTTTTTTAGCCATAGTTCTTCCTGTTTTCTATGCACTACCCACCAAAAAAAGTAAAAATTTATTTCTTCTTTTTACGAGCTATTTTTTTTATGGGTATTGGGATTGGAGATTTTGTTTTCTTTTAGCACTCTCAACGGTCGTTGATTATTATATCGGGCTACAAATCAGTAACTCAGATAATGCAAAAAAGAGAAAATTATTATTAAGCATTAGTGTTTTTACGAATCTTGGAATTCTTGCAATTTTCAAATACTACAATTTCTTTATTGATAATCTTCAGCTTATTTGTAGCAACTTCAATCAAGATTTAGACTTTTTACATTTAAATTTAATTTTGCCTATTGGGATTTCTTTCTATACTTTCCAAACTCTTACCTATACTATTGATATTTATAGAAAAAAAATAAGAGCTACCACAAACTTTATAGACTTTTCCTTATTTGTGTCATTTTTCCCTCAGCTCGTTGCGGGCCCTATAGAACGCGCTAAACTATTACTTCCTCAATTATCTAAAAAATTAAAACCAACTTACTCTCAAATAAAACAAGGTGTTGTATTAATTATCATTGGTTTATTTAGAAAAGTTATGATAGGTGATACTGCTGGGAGGTATGTAGATCACATATTTGATGATTTATCATTGTATAAATCCATAGAGATCGTATTTGCTATTGTATTATTTTCAATACAAATCTATGCCGATTTTTCTGGCTATAGTCATATTGCCAGAGGGACATCAAAACTTCTTGGAGTTGAGTTGGTCAAAAATTTCGAACAACCCTACCTTTCAAGAAATATTACTGAATTTTGGAGAAGATGGCATATTTCTTTGTCTTCTTTTTTAAGGGACTACTTATACATTCCACTCGGAGGAAATAGAATAAAAAACAGAATGTCCATTAATTTAATGATTACTATGCTTCTCGGTGGTTTGTGGCATGGTGCAAATTGGAACTTTATGATTTGGGGAGGCTTACATGGTCTATATCTTCTAACACATAAAGCTTTCAACAAAAAGGGTTTAGAACCTGAAAAATACTCAAAACTAAACACCTGCCTCAACACAATATTTACTTTTATTCTAGTGACATTTACTTGGTTGTTTTTTAGATCTCAAACCATAGAGTCAACAAGTATTATATTTAATAAACTTTGGTACTGGGAAAGTAGCGAATATGCTTTAGAATTCATCAAAATAGCAACTACCTACTTATTGATGATTGTTTTTTTAGATGTCACTGAAGCTAAATATGGACATACTGGAATTCTAAAAATAAAATCAAAGATGATTATTGTAGGGACTCTATCCGCCCTTTTTATTGTGACCCTAGCATATATGTTTCAAGCAGATCCATCTCCATTTATTTATTTTCAATTTTAATATAATTATGAAGACCTTAAAACAATTATTCTTACTACTATTTTCATTTTTATTTGTTTTGATATTGGCGGAACTTTTTATCAAAAATGCTAAAATTTCGGAAGTGTCATTTGCCGAATATTACAATGATATTGGAAAAGGATTAGCACAAGCCGATACTTTTGTGTTTTTTAATGAAGGTTTTGGAATAAGGTCCACAAACGCATCAAGATTTATTGGTAGTGACGTAGCTCTTAAAAAAGATGAAAATACAATACGAATTGCCTTAGTTGGTGATTCCTATATTGAATCTATTCAGGTTTTTGAAAGGCACTATTTTGGAAACATAGCTAAAGATATTTTAAACAAAAAATTTAATCAAAAAAACATTAAAATAGAAGTATTAAATTTTGGGAGAAGCCATTTTAATATTGGAAATATGTATGCTTATCAAAAATTACTGATTGATGAATTTAAACCTGATTACACACTTTATTTCTTATCAGAAAACGATTTAAAATGTAACTATTCTTTCCCTCCATTATTACCGATAACAACGATAGAAAATGGTGAGTTAAAAACTTCTGTAAATATTAATAAAGAAGATTTTAATATTTACCAAAAAACGAAGTATTTAACTCAAAATTTTGTGTTGTTCAATATTTTAAATTTTTGTCGAAAAAAAATTAAATACAATGAAACCCTGCCCATAATCCTTGGTAAGTTTTATACTAAATCCCCTAACGTAAATGAAGGCATCCAAAATAATGTGGAAGAATTATATAAAATGGATTCGATAACAGGTGAAATTATTAACTCCATGGATTCTAGTACAATTATTATTAATAGAGGAAACTACAAATTGCCAGTAAAATTCAAAAACTTGTGTCTAAAAAACAACTTGACATATTTGGAATTGAGCCCAACTTATGAACTTCTCAAAAATTCCGGAATCATCTTCGATAAATGGAGTGCAACTAACAAATTTGGCCATTGGCAACATTCTACTCATAAAGCTATTGGAGAAAAAATTGCTAATATAATGGGTGACATCATTCAAACACAATTAAACCCAAACTGAGATAAGACACTCAAATTTGAGGAATAAAAAGTTAAAAAACCGCTAGCGCAGACTTGTAATTCGTGTAACTAGTGTCACAATTTGGAGAGCGTCACACTCGTGAACGTTATATTTAAAAAAATAAAACCCTAAACAATCCCCAAAACACTAAAAAAGTGACACACACTTCCTAGTACCACAAACACATGAAAAATGGCGTGGTTATAAGGAAGTTTTTTTATGGAGTACAGCACCGCTCCAATCGTGTAAAACACGCCTCCTGCAAATAAGAGTTGTAAGCCTTCGGTTGAAAAACGTTCTATCAACGGATTGATCACAAACATAATTTGCCACCCCATCAAAAGATACAAGGCTGTAGAAAGTTTGTCAAACCGTCCTGTAAAAAACAATTTTAAGATAATGCCTATAAGCGCAAACGTCCAAGTCAACCCAAAAATAATCCAACCCAAAGAGCCTTCTAATACGAGTATGGTAAACGGAGTATAAGTCCCTGCAATCAGCACATAAATGGCGGCATGGTCAAAAATATTCAGTTTTCTTCTGAGGCGAGGATCTTTAGCGGCATGATAAAACGTGGAGGCTGCATATAAAATGATCAAACTTAATCCGTAAATTATGAGACTCGCGGGCTTCCAAAAGCCCTCATAATGAAAGGATTTGAGAATTAGAACATACAATCCAATGACACTTAGCAAAAGTCCAAATGCATGGGTGATGACATTCAATCGCTCCTCTTTTTTAGAATAGTGGTAATTTAATTTTTCACTCATGCGTATCCGTCCTTAAACTCCCTAGGAAAACATATCCTTCACCTTTTCAAAAAACGATTTATCCGAGCTTTCTGGTTTTGGTAAAAAATGCTCATCCATCTTCATTTTTTCAAAAAAGGATTTTTGTTCTTTACTCAAGGTTTTTGGCGTCCATACGTTGATATGCACTAACAAATCCCCACGGCTATAGCCATTGATATTTGGAATTCCTTTCCCTCTAAGACGAAGTATTTTTCCTGATTGTACACCCGCTTCAATTTTTAAACGGACTTTGCCAGTAACCGTATCAATTTCAATAGACGATCCTAAAATTGCATCAGGTAGACTCACATACAAATCATAATGTAAGTTATCCCCTTCACGCTGTAAGGTTGGATGTGTTTCTTCGGTAATAGCAACTAATAAATCCCCTGAAATCCCATTTCCAGGAGCGGCATTTCCTTTGCCAGTCACTTTTAACTGCATGCCATCTACGACACCAGCCGGTATTTTTATCGAAACTGTTTCCTCTTCTACCACAAATCCTTGCGAATCTGAATTTGGAGGGCGTTTGTCGATACTTTGTCCCGTACCACCACAAGCATTACATGGAGACGCGGTTTGCATACGACCTAAGATGGTATTGGTGATTCGCGTGACTTGTCCTTGTCCATTACAGGTAGAACACGTTCTGTACGTCACCCCTTTTGCTTGGGTTTTTCGCTTGACTTTGACTTTCTTTTCAACGCCGTTCGCAATTTCTTCAAGTGTTAATTTCACACGAATACGAAGGTTACTGCCTTTCATCACACGTTGACGTTGTCCGCCACCGAAACCTCCAAAGCCACCTCCACCACCGCCGAAAATATCGCCGAACTGACTAAAGATGTCATCCATATTCATGTGACCGCCACCACCGCCGTGACCACCTTCAAACGCTCGATGACCATATTGATCAAAACGCGCTTTTTTGTCAGCATCACTTAATATTTCATAAGCTTCTGCAGCTTCTTTAAATTTATCTTCAGCAGTTTTATCATCTGGATTTTTATCCGGGTGATATTTGACTGCCATTTTTCGGTAAGCTTTTTTAATCTCTGCAGCAGAGGCACTTTTGTTAATGCCTAATATGTCGTAATAATCGCGTTTTGCCATCTCGGTATTGTACTTTTATATCTTAATTAAATTAGTTTCCAATAACTACTTTTGGAAAACGAATCACTTTATCCCCTAGCTTGTAACCTTTTTCAATCACATCAATGATTTTCCCTTTCATGTCCTCTGTTGGAGCTGGAATTTGGGTGATTGCTTCATGGTTATCTGCATTAAACACATCTCCAGAACGAACCTCAACAAGCTCCAATCCTTTTTGCTCAAGTGTCGAAGATAATTTGTTTTTAATTAGCTCCACCCCTTTTGAAAGTTCAGTCGCTTCACTTTTAGACATTTCTAACAGAGCACGGTCAAAATCATCTACTACGGGCAACAACGCCTTGATGACATCTTGGCTTGCCGTAGAAAATAATTCAATACGCTCTTTTGTCGTACGTCGTTTGTAGTTTTCAAACTCGGCAAACAGACGTAAAAACTTGTCTTTTTCCTGTGCTAAATCGGCAGTCAATTGTTCCTCTACTGAAAGTTCAACAGTGGTCTCTGTAGCCGTTTCATTTGCTGTATTTTCTTCTGGAAGTTCAACTTCCGCTTTGGTATCTTTTTTACTCATCGTATGTATAAACGCGTTGGGTGATTAATTTTTGTTTTATAACCAATGGCAAAAGTACTGCCATTATTAATAAAATGTCAAAATGTCACAAAGTATTTTTGTGATCAGAGCTTGTTAAAAAAAGTATTTGTAATCAAAAAGAAGTTTTAGGCAATCAAATCTTCTAAAGCGGGTTCAAGTTCTAAGTAATTAAATTTAAAACCTGCCTCCTGAATTTTGGCTGCACAGACCCGTTGGCTTTCCAACGCGATGGCCCCCATTTCGCCCAACATGAGTCGGAGGACAAATTCAGGAACATTTGGCAACACCAATGGACGTTGCAGAGTTTTTGCAATTAATTTTGTGAGTTCTGTTTGTTGTACGGGGTTTGGTGCCACAGCATTGTAGACCCCTTCTAATTTTGATTCCATCACAAACATAAATAAACGCACTAAATCATCAATATGAATCCAAGATTGCCATTGATCTCCAGAACCTAAAGCCGCACCCAAATAGTTTTTAATTGGCCCCATGATTTTAGGCAACGCTCCTTCGTGCGTATCCAATACAATTCCAATGCGCAGAGCCGTTGTTTTAACATCAAGAGATTGAAAGGGTTTTAAACTGCCTTCCCAAGATTTCACAACCGTGCGTAAAAAACTGGCGTCAGTTCCTTGAAATTTTTCGTCGTAATAGCGGGTTTTAGAATCTGGGTAGATTCCAATTGCACTGGCAGAGATAATATGTTTGACAGGGAATTTATGGGCTTCAATACTAGAACGCAATAAAGATAAGGCTTCGGTTCGGCTGGATAAAATAGAGGTTTTAGCATTATTGGTCCAACGTTGGGCAATGGAAGATCCTGCTAAATTAAGAATCACCTCTACCCCGTCAAAACAACCAATATCTATTGCATCTTCTTGTGGATTCCAATAAAATCCTTTGTAGTTTGCTTGAGACTCAATCTTGGATTTCCGTGTGGTTAAATAATGTACCGTATAACCTTCGGCTAAACATTTTTTTACCAATGCTTTTCCTACCAATCCAGTAGCTCCTGTAATTAAGAGTGTTTGTCCCATCCTCACAAAACTAGTGATAACGCCTTCTAAAAAAATGAAATGAGATAGGTTTAACAATACTTTAAGCATCCTGCCCTCCCTAATTAGGGTAATTCTAACAAACTTAAAGGGGTTTGGTAGCTCTTAACATTTCGCGTTTTCCTGGGGGACCTTCCAAACGTTCGACCAAAAATCCGACGGCCTGCATCGCACGACGCACACTGCCTTTGGCTGCATAGGTGACCAAAACGCCGTTATTTTTTAAGGCATTAAACATGATTCTAAAAATAGTTTCTGTCCATAATTCCGGTTGAACCCTTGCGCCAAACGCATCAAAATAAATGAGGTCAAAGGTATCTTGATTTTCTATATCTGTAAAAAACTGTTGTCGTTTTTTTAAGGAGAAATGGGATGTGATGGAATGCAATTCTTCCCAATTAAGATCGTGTAATGAATCAAAAAGGCTCTGTTGGTTTGGGTCGATTTGGGATGCATAATTTAATTGCAATAGTTCTTCCACCAAAACAGGATACGCCTCAACGCCTTCATAGTGAATTTGAACGCCCTGCGTTTCTGATTCCAAAGCTGTCAGAAATGCATTGAGCCCCGTTCCAAATCCAATTTCAAGAATATTGAGAGCTGTTGGCTTGTGTAAATTTAGAAAATGATGCAACCCCGTTTTGATAAACACATGTTGCGATTCTTGAATGGCGCCATGAATGGAATGGTATTGCTCGTCCCAATCTTCAATTTGAATGGTTTTTGATCCGTCTGAAGTAGTGATGATGCTTCGCTTCATTAGTAATTAATTTGCTAAAAGCACACCGTCGGCTTCAAAACTATAAGTGAGTTCTGGAGCTACTATGGCTTCAATTTCCAATTCTGAGGCACCTGCATCTTCTGCATAATGCTTTAAATCTGCAACAGAGGTTTCTGAAATAGTGGCGTAACCGTTGATAATGACATCTCCTTTAGCATCCAAAGGCATGAAAAATCCATAATCCTTAAAACGAACCATCAGGTCTTTTTCTTCGCCCAAATCAAGCGTCATCCAACAGCCTTTTTTGGTACACACTTCTTTGATGGTCCCCTGTACTTTTGTGAACAAAGTATCTGTTTTTTTCATTGTTGAAAATGACATCGCTAAATCGTTAATTGGAAGTACGGATTGCGCATCCAAAGCAGCGCCATATACACCGTAGACTGTCGAGCCTACTTGCACGGGCAACTGTGCCGGTTGCACCTTTTGCTTGCAGGAAAATAATGAGATCGTTAGTATTAGTATTAAAAGAGTATTTTTCATTGGTTTGGTTTAAATTTTAAATAACGCATAAATATAAGAACTTTTGAAAGAATGATATTGTCGAAGCAATTATTTCTGTAAATTTGTAATCAAGAAATGTTTAAAGCCAACAAATGAATACAATCAAAGTAACTCCTACAGCAGCCTCAAAAATCGATAGCATTGATTTTAAAAATCTTGGATTTGGAACTGAATTTTCTGACCATATGTTGGTCTGTGACTATAAGAATGGTGCTTGGGGTACTCCTGAAATTGTACCTTTTCAGCCTATTTCATTAATGCCTTCTGCAAAGATTTTTCATTATGGACAATCTATTTTTGAAGGGATGAAAGCGTATAAAGACACGGATAAAAAAACATGGTTGTTTCGTCCAGACGAAAACTTTAAACGATTTAATATTTCTGCCAAACGTTTGTCAATTCCCGAATTACCAGAAGCGGTATTTATGGAAGGCTTGAAGGCATTGCTTAAGGTGGATGAACAATGGATTCCTACACAGGACGGAAGCTCTCTTTATATCAGACCTATCATATTTGCAACAGGTGAAGGCTTCCATGCCTCTCCAGCAGATGCTTATAAGTTCATGATTTGCACAGCCCCTTCGGGAGCTTATTTTGCAGGAAAAGTAAAAGTACTTATTGAACAAAAATACTCACGTTCTGCGAATGGCGGTGTAGGATATGCCAAGGCAGGTGGTAACTATGCTGGGCAATTTTACCCGACACAATTAGCGATTGAAAAAGGCTATCACCAAGTGATTTGGACGGATGACAATACGCATGAATATATTGAAGAAGCGGGCGCAATGAACATTTTTGTTCGTATCAACGATACGCTCATCACGGGACCAACAAGTGACCGAATTTTGGATGGTATCACAAGAAAAAGTATTCTTGACATTGCCAAAGACGAAGGTATCAAGGTTGAAGTTCGAAAATTCACCGTCACCGAAATTGTCGAAGCCTCTAAAAATGGCAGTTTAAAAGAAATGTTTGGCGCAGGAACTGCAGCTGTTATTTCTCCAATTGCTACTTTTGGATTTAAAGAAACCGATTACGACTTGCCAGAACTTGAAAACCCAGTGGCGTTGCAATTAAAAAAACGCATCATGGACATTCAAACGAACAAAGCGGAAGATTTATTTGGCTGGACTGTAAACGTATAAAGGTTTAAGACTCCAAAATCTCTTGGATATTGGGCTTAAAATAGTGCGGGCCTTTCAGTACTTTTCCGTCTTCGCGGTAGATAGGTTGACCATCATCGCCTAATTTGCTCATGTTGCTGCGCTGAATTTCCTCAAAAACTGTTTCTATTTTGTGCTGCATTCCATGCTCAATAATCGTCCCACAAAGAATATAAAGCATATCTCCTAAGGCATCGGCCACTTCTACCATGTCGTTGTTATTGGCAGCTTCTAAATATTCTTCATTTTCTTCTTTCATTAAATCAAAACGAAGCGTGTTTTTGGCTGTGCCTAAATCGGCTTTGAGAGACGTTCTATAGCCAATTTTAAAGGCTTCATGGAATTCTTGGACTGCTTTTATTTTAGATTTCATATCTGTGTTTTTTACACATTTTAACGTCTCAAAGAAGAGGGCAAAACATGCTGTGATTCTTATAATTTTTTATAAATTTGACTCGATTTATAAGTCTAAAAATACACAATTATGTTCAGTCAAGGACAACTTACTTTCGGAATCCTATTTGCCATTGTTTTTATGGGTGTTATCATCTATGCTTACCGCAAAGATTTTAACCTTCATCAAAAATATTACAAAGGAAGTTTATGGGTATTATTAGCTTTTGTTGGTTTTATCGCCGGCATTGCTGCTATCAAATTTATTTTAGGCTACTAAAAAAAGCCACTTACCTTTTTAGATAAGTGACTTTTGAATTGTATTGAATTAAATTTCCTTAGTTGACTTCTGGCAAAAAGCCGTAGTTCTCAGAATAATACAACATCTGACCTACAAAACTTTCTACATACTTTACCTCAATTGAAGTAATCGCACCCTCGGCATCCGTTTGTGGCACCAACACTGGATTCACAAAACCACCATAAGCTGCGGATTTAAATTGTTTGTTACGCTCTAAAACTTCTGCATGGATCACCTGATCCACTTTTACGCCATAACCTTCTACCAAGTCTTGCACTGCTGCAAAATCACCTTCAGATTTGATACGTTGTGTTTCACGAAGCAACTGTCCGAATAAATCGTGTAGTTTTTCATAATCATTGATGTTGAAATACGTCTTCCCATCACGAGATACTTTTTCAATCACATTGTCCTTAAGTCCTTTTTCATACGCCCAAGCACTCACCCACTGACGGTTTCTCATGTGCGCTTCTTCAACATCATCTCCTAAGTTCAATCGAATCAATTGAGTCATTAAACCATTTCGGATATAGCCATCAAAAGCCGCCATTCCAACAGCTTTCCAATCCTCAACCAAGCCTAACTCTTGAAGTTTTGGATTGTATAAGTAATAAAGACCTACTAAATCAGCACGTCCTTCTTCTAAAGTAGACGCATAGTTTTTCAAAGTTTCTTTGGTTTCACCAACACCTGGGTTTAATTGTCCCGATGCATGCCCCACAACTTCGTGAAGTGCAGTGTGTAGCTTATCGCCTTGTTGACCGTATTTTTTCTCTAGCTCATACTCTTCATCGTCATTCACAAATTCTTTAAGTCTTCCAGAACTTCCAGAATTGTTATACGCATTTGTAATGTTTCCTAAAGAAACAGACTTACTACCAACCTCAGCACGAATCCAGTTCGCATTTGGAAGGTTAACCCCAATTGGAGTGGTTGGTGACGCATCACCTGCTTCTCCTGCAACGTTGACTGTCTTATAACTCACGCCTACAACATTTTCTTTTTTATGTTCTGGAAATAATGGTGAATTATCTTCAAACCATTGTGCGTTTTTAGACAAGACTTCCATTTTTGCAGACATGTCAAAATCTTTAATTTGAACAATCGTTTCGTACGAACCTCTATAGCCTAATGGATCGTTATAAACTTCAATAAAACTATTGATATAGTCAATATTTCCTTCTGTTGCGGCAGTCCATGCCACATTATAATCGTCCCAAGTTTGTAAATCACCTGTATTGTAATATTTGATGAGCAAGCCTAAAGCATCGCCTTGTGCTTGATTCTCTGCAACCTCTTTAGCCAATTCTAACCACTTAACAATTTCATCAATTGCTGCGCCATACAATCCACCAGACTTATACACACGTTCTTGTAACTCACCATTAACTTTTACAAGTTGTGAATTTAAACCATGTGATAAAGGTTTTTTAGGATTTGGTGATTCAATTTTAGAATAAAACGATTCCACATCGGCATTCGTTACACCAGCTCCGTAGAAGTTTACAGCAGAAGCAGCAACGTTGTCAACGCCTTTAGCTTGATTTACTTTTTTAGCATCTTTGTCATTAAAAATTACTTCAAAGGCTTCGCCTTCTAAAACCGT
This sequence comes from uncultured Formosa sp., assembly GCA_963933105.1. GTDB lineage: Bacteria > Bacteroidota > Bacteroidia > Flavobacteriales > Flavobacteriaceae > Hel1-33-131. Next base: position 53,103 of record CAWVRW010000010.1, on the reverse strand, counting down.
GTTTGAAGCAGCTAAAATAGATGTTAGATATTCCGCAGAAAAATCAGGTTTCATTTTCGCATTGCTATAATGGTGGTGAATTCCATTACTGAACCAAACACGTTTCATATAGACTTCAAAAGCCGTCCAATCTGCAGTGGTTTTGTCCCCCTTAAAGTTGGTGTATACACTTTCGAGTGCGGTACGGATGGTTAAATTATGTCGGTAATTTTGATCCCACATAATGTCACGACCAGACAATCCTGCCTTGGTTAAATAGTAAACAAGTTTTTGTTCTTTCAATGTTAAATTTTCCCATCCTGGGATTTGATAACGTAAGACTTTCAGGTCTGCAAATTGCTCAACCATAATAGGGAAATTTTCTTCAGCACTTACCGTGATGAAGTTGGAATCCATAGCTTCTGAGTTGTTCTCAGTTTTGCAAGACCAAAAAAATTGAGCCAATACAATCGAGCCCAATGCGATTTTAGATAATAGTTTCATGTGTTTAGATTTATTGATTTTTAATTGTCACATGTTACATCCATTTAAACATTTTTCTTGGGTTTCAAGATTTAGTTATGGATGGTTCATGTGTTTGAGTTTAAATTTAATAGTTTATTTAAGCATTAATTCAAATATCCACGAATATAATGTATTTTCATTAACTAATAAAAATCATTTTTGGTTGTTACTAAGAAATCTATTTTTAATTTAGCGGAAACTAAAATAAATGAAGCAAGTTTTATTAGTCTTTGTAGGGGGTGGCATTGGAAGTGCATTGCGGTATATGGTCGGGAAGTTTTTAAAGACACCCGCTTCTGGATTTCCTTGGGGTACTTTTTCAGTAAACGTACTGGGTAGTCTGCTTATCGGAATCTTGATGGGTATTGCCTTAAAAAACAGCAGCCTCTCCGAAAATCAAACGTTACTTCTAATCACTGGGTTTTGTGGTGGTTTCACCACGTTTTCAGCCTTTGCTTATGAGAATCAAGTGTTTCTAAAAGAAGGAGATTTCACCAGCTTTTTCATCTATACCTTGGGCTCGATAGGCCTCGGGCTTGCTGCCGTGTTTTTAGGACTTTTTATCTCCAAAAGTTTTTAATGATCTTTAAAGCGTTTGACGCCTGCATTCATTTTTAGAGGAAGGTAATTTTCTCTCGGCACAATTGGGCAAGAGTATTTTTCATTGTACGCACAGTAAGGATTGTAAGATTTATTAAAATCAATTATCAACTGGTTCCCTTCAGGAATAGTTAAATCAATATAGCGTCCACCGCCATAAGTTTCCGTTCCGTTTGTGTCATCCAAAAAAGGAAGAAATAAATAGTCCGATTCCGCCTCAGCATCTGGATCTGGCGCGCCTTGATACACATTTAATGAATAGGATTCTTTATTTATGGTGAACGACAAAACTCCAAAAACGCGTTCTTTGGTTACCCGTTTAGTCGTGGTTTTCATATCAAAAAAAGGAGTGTTTGGGGTACGCTTCAACTGTGCTTCTACAACAAATACAGAATCAATTGGAAAAAAAACAAGGCCCTCAAATCTTTTCAAATCTTTGGATTTTAAGGGAGATTTAGAAGCATCTTTAAAAAAGCTGTTTTGTTGCGTTTGAAATTCAGACTGTGCTTTTATAGGCTGCTTTTGAGATTGACAACTTATAAAAACTAAGAGTGCTAATGCACTAAAAAAAATAGAGTTCGTTTTCATCTGGGTTTGTTTTTTTTATTAGTGTCTATAAAATTACAATTACTTTTTTAAAATAGGACGATTTGAAACCACATTTGAGAGAATAATTTGAGTTTTGGTTTCTCCGTACGTAATCAGTTGATCAATCAATTTTTCGAGGTGGCGTTGGTTTTGAAGCACGACTTCCATCACAATGTTTTCGTTTCCAGTAATGCGGTAACAGTTGATGACTTCGTCCAAAGTTTTTACTTTGTGTAAAAACGGTTGAAGCCTCCCCATAAATGCCCACACGGTAATCAAGGCTCTGAAATCATAGCCCAACTCAAAATGAGAGACTTTGGCATAATAGCCATCAATGATCCCTGCATCTTCCAGTTTTTTGATACGTTCTGTAACTGCAGGGGACGTTATTCCAACTTGGTTGGCGATGGCTGTATTGGAGACGCGCGCGTTGCGTTGCAGTTGTTCCAATATTTTTGAATGTAAAGCATCTAACTTCATATTTAAAGTATTTTCAATAAAAATATTAAAAATTAAACAAATAAACGCATATAGCTTTAAATATTAAATATAGACTCGAGGATTTTCATCTAATTTTGAGGTAATTATTATTTTAATTATGGCGTTTCAAAGTTCTTCAGAATTGAATACCGCTTTTTACAAAAAAGCAGTTGAAATAGGTTCTCTTTCAAAAATGATCTCAGATTATTTGAAAGCAGATCTTGCTATTTTAAAATCCAACGGACACGAAGATACCAATATCTATTTTTCAGGAGATATCAGACGGCAATCAGATTCATTGGCTCCTGAAATTATGAAGGCTTCACAGGAACCGTTTTCAGAACAGAAACAAAAGCATGCCGAAACCTTAAAATGGCTCACCAAAGGATTGTTTATCAGCTGCCGTCGTTTGGAAAAATGCAATAGCGATGGACGTGAGTTTATGTCCATTCTGAATAGAGAATTACAAAAATTTAAGAAACTTCAAAAAACCTGGATGCTGACTATTTAAGTCCGTACTTAATTCTTTGGCATTAAGGCTGCCATTTCCAATTGTAGGGTCTGTGCTTTTTGAGCCGCTTGCTTCGCAAAGTCACGATCGGAAGACGCATAAATAATACCTCTAGAAGAATTTACTAAAAGTCCAATGTCAGAATTCATTCCGTATTTGCAGACCTCTGCCAAACTACCGCCCTGCGCACCAACGCCTGGCACTAATAAAAAACTATTGGGAACGATTTTTCTAATTTCAGCAAAATAAGATGCTTTGGTCGCACCCACTACATACATTAAGTTTTTGGAGTTCTTCCACCCTTTCGAGGTTTCTAGCACGGATTGATAAAGTGGCTTCCCATCTGTTGTTAGGGTTTGAAAATCATAAGCACCAGCATTAGATGTTAAGGCCAGCATAATGGTATGCTTATCTTGAAATTCTAAAAATGGCTCAATCGAATCTTTTCCCATATAGGGAGCAACCGTGACACTGTCAAATGCTAAATCCTCAAAAAAGGCCTTGGCATACATGCTGCTGGTATTTCCAATATCGCCGCGTTTGGCATCGGCTATCGTGAAAATTTCAGGGTGATTGGTATTTAGGTAAGTAATTGTTTTTTGAAGCGACTTCCACCCTTTTAAGCCATAGGCTTCATAAAACGCAGTGTTTGGTTTATAAGCGACACACAAGTGATGGGTAGCATCTATAATTGCTTTGTTGAACTCAAAAATAGGGTCTTCTAATTCTAATAAATGAGTTGGTATTTTAGACAAATCGACATCCAATCCAATACAAAGAAAGGATTGTTTTTTTATGATTTCAGAAACAAGTGCTTGAGTCGTCATATAGATTTAGATTGCGCCAGTATCTGCTTTGAGTTTCTCGGTATTTTCAGCCATCATCAGTTCGCTGATTATTTTCTGGATATCGCCGTTAATAATGTTTGACAAATCGTACAATGTCAATCCAATACGGTGTTCAGTAACGCGTCCTTGCGGATAGTTATAAGTTCTAATTTTGGCACTTCGATCGCCCGAAGACACCATGCTCATTCGTTTCTCAGAATCTGCGGCTTGTTTTTTAGCCAACTCCATTTCATACAAACGAGACCTTAATACTTTCAATGCTTTTTCTAAATTTTTATGAGATGATTTTTGATCTTGACAGCTTACAATCATTCCCGTTGGTTCGTGGTGTAATTTGATCGCAGAATAGGTGGTGTTCACAGACTGACCGCCGGGACCTGTAGAAGTGGTACGCTCAATTCTGACCTCTGTCATATCGAGTTGCACATCAAATTCTTCTGCTTCTGGCAATACAATCACGGAGGCTGCACTTGTATGCACACGTCCTTGGGTTTCTGTTTGTGGAACACGTTGCACACGGTGTACGCCTGCTTCAAATTTTAGAGTGCCATAAACATCTTCTCCACTGACTTCAAAAATAACTTCTTTAAAACCTCCAGAGGTTCCGTGGTTAAAATCTACAATATCAACTCTCCAACCTTTAGACTCACAATATTTTGTGTACATACGGTGCAGATCTCCAGCAAAAATACTGGCTTCATCTCCACCGGCTCCAGCACGAATTTCCATCACTACATTTTTGGCATCGTCGGGATCTTTTGGAATTAAGAGCACTCTCATTTCTTCTTCGAGGGCGGGGATTTGAGCCTTGGCTTCTTCCATTTGCATCTTGGCCATTTCAACCATTTCAGCATCACTCCCATCAGAAATAATTTCTTGAGCTTCTTCGACATTAGACATTAAGGCCTCATAAACAAGACCTTTGTCGACCATCTTTTTTAAGTCTTTATATTCTTTATTAAGCTGCACATAGCGTTTCTGATCCGATATAATATCCGGCTGGATGATCAAATCATTTATTTCATCGAAACGTTGCTTAACTATTTGTATTTTTTCTAACATCTACTTGGAGAATTATGTTGCAAAAGTACTGTTTTTTATGGATTCAGAGGGGTTGAATTGCGTCCCTAATACTCAAACGTACCAAAGGCACTTTGAATGGTTAGTTTTTTGGAGTCTGCAGCTTCAACACGACCTACAATTTGAGCGTCCACATTGTATGATTTTGAGATGGCTATGATGGCATCTGCAATCTCGGGTTGTACATAGAGTTCCATGCGGTGGCCACAATTAAATACTTGATACATTTCTTTCCAATCGGTATTGGATTGTTCTTGTATCAGCTTAAAAAGTGGTGGCACTGCAAACATATTGTCTTTAATGATATGTAAACCTTCAACAAAATGAAGGATTTTGGTTTGAGCCCCGCCACTACAATGTACCATTCCGTGAATTGAATCGGAAGTATATTTTTCTAAAATTGTTTTGATAATCGGTGCATAGGTTCGTGTTGGTGACAATACTAATTTCCCTGCATCTATAGGAGAATCATCAACGGCATCGGTTAATTTTACCTGTCCTGAATACACCAATTCTTTGGGAACTGCCGCATCAAAACTTTCGGGGTATTTGTCTGCTAAATAGTGCCCAAATACGTCATGTCTTGCAGAAGTCAGCCCATTACTTCCCATCCCGCCATTATAGGTTGTTTCATACGTCGCTTGACCAAAAGAAGCCAATCCTACAATCACATCGCCGGGTTGAATATTTGCATTGTCAATAACTTTGTTTCTGGGCATTCTTGCAGTGACTGTGGAATCCACAATGATAGTTCTTACCAAATCGCCAACATCTGCTGTTTCGCCACCCGTCGCATGAATGGTCACTCCAAACCCCTTAAGGTCTTCTATGAGTTCTTCCGTACCATTGATTATGGCTGAAAGCACCTCACCCGGAATGACATTTTTATTACGTCCTATGGTGGAAGATAACATAATATGATCCGTAGCACCCACACATAATAAATCATCGATATTCATGATGAGGGCATCTTGAGCAATGCCTTTCCAAACCGAAATATCGCCAGTTTCTTTCCAATACATATAGGCTAAAGAACTTTTGGTCCCTGCACCATCAGCGTGCATAATAAGACAATAGTCTTCGTCGTTCGTCAAATGATCGGGTACAATTTTACAAAAGGCTTGTGGGAACAATCCTTTGTCTATATTTTTAATCGCGTTGTGTACATCTTCTTTGGATGCCGAAACGCCTCGTTGTGCATAGCGTTTACTAATCTCGTTCCCCATAAAAATTATTTGTTATGCAAAAATAAGAAAGTATTTAAGAAAAAGGAGTTAAGAGAAAAGAAAATAGAGCAAAGAGAATAGAGTAAAGAGAATAGAATAGAGAGAAAAGAAAAAAGAGTCAAGATGCAGGATGCAATATGAGTAGTAACTTAATTCTTTGCTCATAATTTTTTTTTAGTTTTCTGCACTTCGACTGCGCCTAACTTCGACAGGCTCAATGTGATGTTAGATATTCAAAATAGTCTGTTCTCATAAAACAGATTGCCGCGCTTTAACGCAATGTAAAACACAAAGAAGACTACACGCATAACAAGGGACTTAAGCCCCTTGAGACCCAATACTGAGAGTTCTTGGCTTTCGTTTTAATTCTTAGTACTTAATACTTTGTACTCCCTACTTAATACTCTTTTGTCTTACTTCGTAAAAAGCAATTCACGGTACTTTGCTAACGGCCATAATTCGTCATCGATCAAAAGTTCCAACTTATCACAATGGTAACGAATATCGTCAAACAGTGGCTTCACTTGGTTGCAATAAATCGATGCTTTTTTTGTGGTATCTTTAACAGTATTGGCTTTTTTACGTTCGTTGGTCATGGTGGTTACACCCGAATTAATCGCTTCAATGCGTTGAGATATGTCCGCAATCAACAGCAACTGTTCGCTTGCATATTTTTTAAAGTCTTTCCCGAAAATATCTTTAAGTCCTTTGACATTGTCTATCAAAATGTTTTGATATTTAACCGCCGTTGGAATCACATGATTTCGGGCTATGTCTCCTAGGGTTCGTCCTTCAATTTGAATAATATGTACGTATTCTTCAATTTCAATATCGTATCGCGCTTCAATTTCTACCTTATTCATCACGTTTAAACCTTCATAAAGTGCAATGGTTTTGGGAGCAATTTTAATTTTAAGTGCCTCTGGGGTGTTTTTATTATTACTCAACCCTCTTTTTTCAGCTTCAGCTTGCCAGTCATCTCCATATCCATTTCCTTCAAAAAGAATGTTTCGAGAGGTTTTAATGTATTCTCTTAAAACATTAAATATGGCTTCATCTTTTTTCAATCCTTTTGTTGCGATGAGCGCATCTGCTTCGGCTTTAAAATCAATAAGTTGACGTGCGACAATCGAATTTAAAACGGTCATCGGATTGGCGCAATTGGCGGTAGATCCTACCGCACGAAATTCAAATTTATTACCAGTAAACGCAAATGAAGAGGTCCGATTTCGATCGGTATTGTCTAATAAAATCTCAGGGATTTTTCCGACTACATTCAGTTTTAAATCTGTTTTTTCTTCTGGAGATAGTTTTCCTTTGGTGACGCCTTCTAGTTCATGAAGTACTTTAGAAAGTTGTGCACCTATAAATACAGACATAATTGCTGGCGGTGCTTCATTGGCTCCAAGACGGTGGTCGTTGGTGGCCGAAGCAATGGATGCACGAAGTAATTCTTCATTATCGTGAACTGCTTTAATGGTATTTATAAAAAATGTAAGAAACTGTAAATTGCTCATCGGCGTTTTTCCAGGAGCTAATAAATTAATTCCTGTATCGGTGCTTAAACTCCAATTGTTGTGTTTGCCAGATCCATTGACGCCTGCAAATGGCTTTTCATGAAACAGGACTTTAAAATGATGGCGGTCGGCAACTTTTTGCATGACGTCCATGACTAATGAGTTGTGGTCTACTGCTAAATTCGCTTCTTCATAGATGGGTGCCAACTCAAATTGGTTGGGAGCCACTTCATTATGGCGTGTTTTTACAGGGATTCCAAGCAGCATAGATTCTGTTTCTAGGTCGCGCATAAAATTTAAGGCACGCGCTGGGATGGTTCCAAAATAATGGTCATCCAGTTGTTGATCTTTGGCGGAGCTATGTCCTAAAAGTGTACGCCCTGTCATTTCTATATCTGGTCGTGAGGCCACTAAGGCTTTATCAATCAAAAAATATTCTTGTTCCCACCCTAAAGAGGCGGTTACTTTTTTGACTGTTTTATCAAAATAACGAGCAACGTCAGTCGCTGCGTGGTCAACGGCATTCAATGCGCGTAACAAAGGTGTTTTATAATCCAAAGCTTCCCCAGTGTAGGCTACAAAAACAGTAGGAATACAAAGTGTGGTTCCAAAAATAAAGGCTGGAGAGGTTGGGTCCCAAGCGGTATAGCCACGGGCTTCAAATGTATTTCGAATGCCTCCGTTTGGAAACGAAGACGCATCTGGTTCTTGTTGAACGAGTTGATTTCCTTCAAAACGCTCGAGGGATTCGCCATTGCCTACGGTTTCAAAAAAGGCATCGTGTTTTTCGGCAGTAGCTCCCGTCAAAGGTTGAAACCAGTGTGTATAATGTGTAACGCCTTTGGCCATGGCCCAATCTTTCATAGAAGAGGCAATTTGATCGGCGATGGGACGGCTGATTTTATCTCCTTTATTAATTGCCAACATGAGACTGTTTAGCGCTTCTTTTGTCAAAAATTGACGCATGGTTTTAAATCCAAAAACATTGGCTCCGAAAATTTCGGATTGTTTGGCTTCTTTAGCAACTAGGGTTGGGGGGCGGTCTAAAGACTGTTTGAGAGCATGAAATCTAAGTGTTGACATAAGTAACTGGTTTTAAATGAAAAATCTTAATACAAAAATAAAATATTCGCGGTAAAAATAAGCGTTCGGCAAAATATTTATTAACAAATATAAAATTTACCTAGGCTTAAAATATGAAAAACTTAACTAAACCCTTAAAAATATAGGGTATTCAATAAAAATATATAAGTGTTGATAAAATAGACCCTTAAAAAAACAGAGTAACTATCATTATTTTTATATTTGTTGTCATTATATTAAACATTTAAAAAATTATGGCAAAAATTAAATTAGAATATATTTGGTTAGATGGATATTATCCAACTCAGAATATGAGAAGTAAAACCAAAGTTGAAGAACATGAAAACTTTCAGGGTACAATAGAAGAATTAGAGAATTGGTCTTTTGATGGTTCGTCTACAAGACAAGCATCTGGTGGTGCTTCTGATTGTTTGTTAAAACCCGTTGCAATCTATCCAGATCCTGCAAGGATTAATGGTTTTTTAGTAATGACTGAAGTTTTGAACGCAGATGGTACGCCTCACGTTTCTAACGGCAGAGCTACTATTGAAGATGAAGACAATGATTTTTGGTTTGGTTTTGAGCAAGAGTATTTTATTATGGATACAAAAACGCAATTGCCATTAGGTTTCCCAATTGGAGGCTACCCTGCACCTCAAGGAATGTACTATTGTTCAGTTGGTGGATTGCATACACACGGAAGAAATTTAGTCGAAGAGCATGCTGATTTATGTATTGACGCTGGCTTAAATTTTGAAGGAATCAATCAAGAAGTAGCATCCGGACAATGGGAATTCCAATTGTTTGCTAAAGGAGCTAAACAAGCAGGTGATGAAATTTGGGTTGCTCGTTACTTACTAGACCGTTTAACAGAAAAGTATGGTTACTATATTGATTACCACCCAAAACCATTAGGGAAAGATATGGACTGGAATGGTTCTGGTATGCATGCAAACTTCTCTAATACAATTTTAAGAACTTGTGGAGACAAAGAGGTCTATGCTAAAATTTGTGAAGCGTTTAGACCTGTGGTAAAAGAACATATTGAAGTTTATGGTGAGTTTAACGACCAACGATTAACTGGTTTACACGAAACGGCTGCGATCACAGATTTCTCTTGGGGAGTTTCAGATAGAGGTGCTTCGATTCGTATCCCAATTATTGCTGTAGAAAAAGGCTGGAAAGGCTGGTTGGAAGACCGAAGACCTGCTTCAAATGGGGATCCTTATAAAATTGCTGGACGTATCATTAAAACGGTAAAGTCTGCTAAGATTTAATCACTCCTTTTAAATATACACTTATAAAACGCTTGCAAATTTGCAAGCGTTTTTTTTTGATTGATTTTTTTACTATATTTAGGGCTTACAATAACCAATTCAACTAACTGTTATTCTTTCTGAATTATAGTTAATCAGTAGTCCTCATTTTATAAGTTCAAACCTCGTTCTATGGCTCTGCTATGGATCGTTTTGAACATTCAAAAACCTAAATGAGTACCTAACTATAATTTAAAAGTCATGAAAAAACGCGTCCGTTTGTACAATTTCCTAATTGACTCTGCACTGTTTTTTGTGGTCGTAATAATTTTTTCGGCCCTATTAAAAGATTATATAGCTCAAGAAAATTTGAAATATTTCATGATACCGCTGTACTACTTGTATTATTTCATTATGGAATGGACTACAGGACAAACTGTCGGGAAAATGATTACGAAATCAAAAGTCGTAAACTGCGATACCGATGAAAAACCTAATTTTTCAAGTACACTCATAAGAACCCTATGTCGCTTAATCCCTGTTGATTTCTTCTCCTATTTATTTATACCTATGGGGATCCATGATCGGGTATCCAATACAGAATTAAAACAATTTTAACCATAACTATTAAATTACATTAAAATGAAAAAAATGAAAAATGTTGTTGCAATCGGATTAGTTGCACTAATGATGACAAGTTGTGCTACCGTTTTTGGCGGAAAAGTAACGGCACATCAAAAAACAAAGCCTGCTGCAGGTGAACAACAAAGAGAAATTAGAGTTGGCGCATTAATTGCCGATCTTTTACTTTTCTGGCCAGGTGCAATCGTTGATTTTGCAACGGGTGCAATCTACAGACCAAAAAACTAAATTTACAGACTTGTTATAGACAAGTGGGCATACAGTTTCTTTTATAGAATTCTCTGTTGCCATGTGAATTTTTACTGATTATTTAAAAACGCTTGCAGCAATTGTAAGCGTTTTTTTTAATTCATTTTTTTTTACTATATTAATCTTTTAGTTTTATTAATCCCGATTTACTAATCTCAAAACCTACATTGAATCACATTTTGTTTTAGACTGCATTTAAAAATTTCAGATACAATTTCTGGATATCCTCCTGTATCTCAATTTTAAATTTACGAAACACAAATTCTGTATATAAAATATGAAGAAAAGAATACGTTTATATAATTTCATTATTGATTCAATACTGTTTTTTGTGGTCGTAATAATTTTTTCGATCCTATTAAAGGATTATATAACTCAGGAAAATTTGAAATATATTATGATACTTGTTTATTATCTGTATTATTTCATTCTGGAATTGACTACTGGACAAACCGTCGGAAAAATGATAACTAAGACAAAAGTAACAAATACTAATAATAATAAAAAACCAAGTTTTTCAAAAATACTCATAAGAACTCTATGTCGATTAATACCTATTGATTTTTTGTCCTATTTATTTTCATCAAATGGGATTCATGATAAAGTATCAAAAACTGAATTAAAACAAGTCTAAACATAATTATTAACCTAAATTTTAAAAAATAAAAAAAATGAAAAATGTTGCTGCAATCGGATTAGTTGCACTAATGATGACAAGTTGTGCTACCGTTTTTGGCGGGAAAGTAACAGCTCATCAAAAAACAAGACCTGCTGCAGGTGAACAACAAAGAGAAATTAGAGTTGGCGCATTAATTGCCGATCTTTTACTTTTCTGGCCAGGTGCAATCGTTGATTTTGCAACGGGTGCAATCTACAGACCAAAAAACTAAATTTACAGACTTGTTATAGACAAGTGGGCATACAGTTTCTTTTATAGAATTCTCTGTTGCCATGTGAATTTTTACTGATTATTTAAAAACGCTTGCAGCAATTGTAAGCGTTTTTTTTGTGGTAATTATTTTTTTACTACATTTAATCCAAACTAAATTCCCCAAATGAACGAAATCGTATCCATCGAATGGTTGCATCAGAACTTGAATCACCCCGATTTAATTATATTAGATGCGAGTCTTAACGCAACTGCTGAAGGGAATACAGGAGACACGCTTTTAAAAACCATTCCAGGAGCACGCTTCTTTGACATAAAAAACAACTTTTCCAATCCTAACAGTTCGCTTCCCAATACCCTCCCAAATGAAATACAGTTTGAGACTGAATGTCAAAAATTGGGCATCCGTCGGAATTCAAAAATTGTGGTGTTTGATTCTTTAGGGATCTACTCAAGTCCACGCGTTTGGTGGCTGTTTAATGCAATGGGACATGAAGATATTTCTGTGTTAGACGGCGGACTTCCCGCTTGGATTGACATTGGTTTCCCAACAGAAACCCGAACATCTAAGCCCTATAGAGTTGGAAATTTTAAAGCGAAAATTCAATCCAAATACGTCAAAAACTATCAAGATGTTTTGGACAATGTACACACAAAAACATTCACTATTGTGGATGCGCGTTCAGAAGGGCGGTTTAATGGCAGTGCTGATGAACCTCGAAAAAATTTGAAAAGCGGACACATCCCCGACTCGATTAATATTCCTTATGGCGAAGTGCTTGCGAATGGGAAATTCAAATCTGTATCGGAACTAAAAACACTGTTTGATAAAAATTACTCCGATCAAAAAGAATTGGTTTTTAGTTGTGGCTCTGGGCTTACCGCTTGTATTGTGATGCTCGCCAATGAGATTGCATTTAATAAAAGTAGGACGATCTATGACGGCTCATGGACGGAATGGGCTGAACGTCAAAATCTAAAAACTGACGTTTTGTAGCAACATCTTTAAATTTTATTACAAAAATTTTAAAATCATAGAACAAAAACCAAGAGATGAAAACAAATAAACTAATGCATTTTCATTGCTTTTTAGATGAAGCGGGTGATACCACTTTTTATGGGAAAGGAAAGAAGAATATTATTGGGACAAATGGTGTTTGAAATGTTTTCATTATTGGCATGGTAAAAGTAAAAGATTCATTGGATGAAGTGAGGGATAAAATAAATGAACTTCAAAAGAAAATAACTCAAAATGACTTCTATCACGTTCCTAGTGTACTTAAAAAAATTAACAAAGCTGGATGTTATTTACACGCAACTGATGACTTACCTGAAGTTAGAAAAGAGATGTTTGATTTAATAAAAACTATTAATTGTAGTTTTGAAGCAGTTGTTGGAAGAAAGGATATTGAACGTTACGAAACTAAACACAAAGGAAAAGAAGATTATTTTTATGCTGATTTATTATCTCATTTACTTAAAGACAAACTTTCTAAACACAAGAAACTCGTAATGCATATTTCCGAAAGAGGGAGAAGTACAAAGAACCATAATTTAGAATTAGCGTTTTCAAAAGCGAAGCAACGATTTTCTAAAATTAACAGCAATAAAGAAATGAAAACTAATGTAGTTTTTAACGTGAATTACCCAACAAAAGATCCCTTATTAAATTTGGCGGATTATTTCTGTTGGACAATTCAAAGGGTCTTTGAAAGAGGAGAAATAAGATATTATAATTTTATTAAAGAGCAAGTTAAACTCGTGATAGACCTTTACGATTATGACAAATACGATAATTTTAAAAACTATTATGAGACTAAAAAGAATCCATTGACCGCTGAAAATATAATAAGTCCACTAAAACACTAATTTTAAATTAAATTTAAAATAACGACATGGAGTCGACTTTCGTGTTTTGCAGACTTAATAAGTACAAATATACAATTTATATACATATGTGTAAAGTAAAGCAGAACGATTTATGACGGCTCATGGACGGAATGGGCTGAACGTCAAAATCTAAAAACTGACGTTTTGTAGCAGCTCGTTTTTCCTTCAAAAGCGCATTTTGTACTAATTTAAACAACTTAAAACATGGAATATGAACTTTTTGGGGGTGTAGAAAAGCTTACTAAATTAATTAAAAAAACAAAAAAACCTTCGAGAGTTGGCACTAATTAAAGCAATGGTTTTTGACAAAAAACAAGCGTTTTTAACGATTTTCAAAAAGTAAGGTTTTCCCTTACTTTTAGTAACATAAAATTGGATGCTTATTTCATTTTGAGTAATTAAATTGCATACAAAAGTTATGGCAATAGAATGTTTAATTATTGAAGATGATAAAAGTGCGGTTGATATTATACTATCCGTGGGGAATGATTATACCCAAACTTCATTTAATCACGTAGGTGAAGAACAAGAAAAAGCTTTAAATATTATTCTAAAAATCAAGCCCGAGATTATTTTCATAAATATTGAATCTGTTAAAATTAATTTTTTGGAGTTTTTTTATGAGATCTCCAAGTACATGAAAGACATGCCCTATCTTATAGCACTTTCTACAACCAAAGAAAATGCCTATGATGCGTTTAAATATAATTTCTCACTTTACATCTTAAAACCATTAACTGAATATTCTATCAGAAAAAACTTAGGATCAATTCTTGAAAAAATTCCTGTAAAAGAAGCTGAATCTATTTGCTTAAAATCAAATAAAGATTTTCATTACTTAGACATTTCTAATATTCTTTATTTGAAGGCCGATAACAATACAACCGACTTTTTTATGGACGATGGCAAAGTGATCAATTCCTATAAAACTTTGAAAGTTTTTGAACAATCACTCCCTGAAAATTTTTACAGAATACATAAGAGTTACATTATTAATATAGACAGCATTTCCAGAATTCATTTTGGAAAATCGATGTGCATTATTAAAAACCAACACAAAATACCTTTTACCAAAACTTTTATAGACAACATCAACACGATGAATAATGTGCTGTCAGAAAATGCCATGTTTACATTAAAGTAATTTCCCTACACAAAATAAAGATTTCCCTAAAAAGCACAAGACAGAAACTAAAACCCTGTCATATCTATATTTAACTAAGAGATATAATTTTATATTTGTATCAGGATAGTCCTAACAAGTCCAATTAATACGCGATTAATTGTGCCTCATTTTTATAAAACATAAGCTGTAGTTACAGCACAAAAATTAACAACAAAATCCTTAAAAACTTATACTATGAAAACCTTAAAAGTAATTTTTTCTCTATTTGCACTGACACTAATTTTATTTTCTTGCACCCCACAAGCCTTAGACGACGACCAAAACACCAATGCTGTTGAAGACATCCAAGCAACGGGTGAAGAAAATACCACTACAAATAATGGTAGTAAAGGGTAGTTCTTAAAAATATCATATAAAAAAGCCTTTAATATATCTATTAGAGGTTTTTTTAGTAATTTGCATGAAAGCCCCATCTTTTGAAACTAAAACTCGTATCTCTATTTTTTGCTCTTTGCTTTGTCTTCGTGCTGGTGATGCGGTTCTATGGCAATCTGCCTAAGACAGCAGGCTCTCCTTTATCTCCCTCAAGTAACGACAGCGTTGCCACTTGGATTCAGGCATCCAAAAATACCTCCTATGCTTTAGAACAACGAAAACAGTTTTTAACAAAAGCCTACCACATTGTTAAAGCCTCACAAATTGATACGACACAAGCAAGAAAGTTAACGACGATTGCCTATCAGAACTTAAAGTTAGGCGATACGGCACTGTTTAAAAACCGAACCAACGAAGCGTTGGCCCTCGCCACCCGACTGAACGATTCGTTTGCTATGGGAGATGCCCATTGGAATTATGCGAGCTACTATACAGATAGAGCCGTTTACGACAGTGCCTATCATCACTTTAATGCTGCCGATGGTTATTTTGAACCCAGTGGCTACATCTCAGAATCCGCAAAAATGCAACATGGTATGGCGTTTATCAAAGGGCGTTTCAAAGATTATTCTGGCAGCGAGGTACTGACTTTTATGGCGATTAAAAAGTTTAAACAGATAGAAGACTCCAAATCATTGTATTCATGCTATGATCATTTAGGACAATTGCAAAACGACATCTACGAATATGACAAAGCCCTGTATTATTATAATAGATCCTTAGAATATTTAGACGAATTCAATAACAACCAAACTCAATTCCAAGCCAGTCTGAACAATATTGGCATTACGTATCTGAAAAAAAAAGACTATACCCGCGCTTTACATAATTTTAATACCCTTTTAGAAAACGATCGTTTAAAGCTAAACAATAAAGATTACTATGCCCGTGCCCTCGACAACCGAGCCTTTTGTAAACTGTTAATGAAAGACACCCTCCTTGTTGCAAAACAGCTGAACGAGGCCTTGAAAATTAGAGATAGTTTGGATAACAAAGGAGCCGTTGTCATCAGTAAATTACATTTAGCACACTATTACACCTACGCACAAGACAGCGTCAAAGCGATCGCGGTTGCAAAAGAAGCCAACCGTTTGGCAGATGAGATCAGAAACAGCAGAGACTATTTGGAGTCCTTGACCATTTTAGCAAATTTAGACCCCCAGAATTCTGCGGCCTATTTAAAAAGACACATTGAATACAGCGATAGCTTACAAATTATAGAACGGAAAATTCAAAACAAGTTTATCAGAATAGCGTGTGAAACGGATGAATATATCGAAGAAACCGAACGACTCGCAGAACAAAAACTATGGATTACAATCATAGGTTTTGTGACTCTTTTAGTACTTGCGTTATTAATTTTAATTGGGTATCAAAAATCAAGACACAACCGCTTGTTGTTTGAAAATGAGCAGCAAAAAGTGAATGAACAAATTTACTTAATCGCCTTAAAACAGCATGAAAAATTAGAGAATGAAAAGATAAAAGAACGCAATCGAATTTCAGAAGAATTGCATGATGGCGTGTTAGGTAAATTGTTTGGAACGCGTATGAACCTTGGGTTTTTAGCGATTGAAGGTGACAAAGAAACCTTAAAACAACATAAATTATATATAGATGAATTACAAACAATCGAAAAAGAAATACGCGATGTGTCTCATGAATTAAGTGATAATTTTGACTACTCTCAAATTAATTTTTTGAGTATTATTAATGAGCTTTTAGAAACAAAAAGCAAACTAGGCCACTTTAAATATGAGTTTGACTTTGATGAATCAATTGATTGGCAAAAAACAAATCAGACCATTAAAGCCAACTTGTACAAAATTATACAAGAGACTTTACAAAACATCATTAAACACGCTCAAGCTAAAAATGTTAGTCTGCTTTTCAAGGTTGATGAGCGAAAATTAGTCGTAGAAATTAAGGATGATGGAGTTGGTTTTGACAAAAGACAGAAACGAAAAGGGATCGGCATTAAAAACATGACATCCCGAATAAAAAAATTAAATGGTGAATTCACTATTTTATCTAACCCCACTAAAGGCACGCAACTAAAAATTCAAATCCCTATTTAAATCCAAAAAAATGATATCAGAAAAATATTTCGTACTCATAATAGATGACCATCCCTTAATAACAGAAGCTTACATAACAGCTTTAAATTGCTACAACAAACACAATGAAACCATAGAGTTTTCAATACAAACAGCGAGTGATTGTGACAGTGGACGTGAATTAATAAAGAGAGCTCTTAAATCAGAGGAACACAAATACATTATATTTTTAGACATAAAATTACCAAGTTCGAGAGACGGCGAAATTCTTTCAGGGGAAGATTTGGGATTACTGATACGAGAAATATTACCAAACCCCAGAATCATCGTCTCTACCACATTTAACGACAATTTTCGTATACATAGTATTCTTAAAAACATCAACCCAGAAGGCCTATTA
Organism: uncultured Formosa sp.; assembly: GCA_963933105.1. Classification (GTDB taxonomy): domain Bacteria; phylum Bacteroidota; class Bacteroidia; order Flavobacteriales; family Flavobacteriaceae; genus Hel1-33-131. Next base: position 35,722 of record CAWVRW010000010.1, on the reverse strand, counting down.
ATAAAAAATGACATTACGCCTCTCGAGCTTTTAGAAACCATTCGGATAATTGTAGAAGACCCACCTTACTATAGCAAAACGGTGTTAAAATTACTTCGTGACCAAGTTGTAAATGAATTTATTCTGGACCATTATGATCGAAAAATACTGTATGAATTATCGATTGGCACACGAATGAAAGACCTTCCAAAACTGATGCCACTTTCCATAGCAGCTATCGAAAAAAGAAAACGAAACCTTAAACATATGTTCAATGTGAAAAAAATGGATGATAGGCAGCTTATGGTTTCCGCTAGAGAAAAGGGATTTATATAGTGTGTAAAATTATTTCCTACCATAAAGCCACCAATTCATATCGCGGGTAATTTTGTAGCCTAATTTTTCATAAAGTGGAATTGCTGTGTTTCCTTTATCTGTATGTAAAACAGGGAGTTTGTGTTGTTTTAAAATTTCTTTTGTAGTATGCGCAACGAGTTGTTTTGCAAAACCTCTTCGCGTATAATCTGGATGTGTAACCACTGCACTGACCTCGATAAAATCGTCTGACTGCATGCGTTGACCCGAAATTGAAACCAGCTTTTGATTCTTAAATATTCCAAAAAAATTACCCATATCAAAAGATTTTTTTTGATAATACCCTGGCATCACCAACCATATTAATTCATAAATCTCGTCGATGTGCTGTTCAGTTAAAGGAACAATAGTTTCTGTTATTTCAATAGCAACTAAATTTTCTAAAACCATCTGGCAGCCCTCTATTTTTTTTTCTAGAAATACTGTATCGGAGTCTATTAATGGTATCTCATGTTCTGAAACTAAAAAGAAATTTTTAGATAGTTTTGAATATTCATTTAATGCATTAGCCGTTTTAGTAACATCCGTAAAAGCCCCAAATGTACAGACATCTGGATGGTAAAAATAAACACCATCATATGCAATAACGAACTTATGATGCGTCTCCTTTAAGGAGAACCACACAGGATTTTTTAATTTTTTTTCTAAAGATGTCATTTATAAATATAAAAACTTGTAAAAATCGCAGGCTTACAAATATATACCTTTTTAAAAACAACTGATACTAACATGGGGGTTGTATTTGGAGGGTTGAGAATTAACGTGAAACATTCTCCTAGTTCTTTTTCATTGCCTACTTTAGCAGTGAAACTTTAAGTAACATACATGAAACCCGAAAAAAAAACAACATTAGGTGCTGCTTACGGAGTCGCTTTTGGAGTTATCATTGGCGTACTAACAGATAATATTGGGTTATGGCTAAGTTTAGGCATCGCAATTGGCTGCGGAATAGGTAGTTATTTAGATCAACAAGAGAAGGGAAATACGGATGACTCCAAAGAGTAACTCTTTTAAAACGGTCGTACAACTAAACAGTACTCATTTATTTTTAAGCCATATTAGACTGATGGATTTGTAAAATAAAAGTCCAAAAAATGATTGTACATTTGGGAGCTTATATAATTAACCAACTTACAACCGGCTAGGCATGGCAAAACTTCCAAAACAATACCAGTTTTTAGACTTATCCGACTACGGTCGTACCGCAGGCAATTGGATTGCGAGCCAACTTAAAAACACGCGAGCGACGCCAATTCATGTGACAACACTTTTTATTGTTGCAGGGCTCATTGCTATCTGGTGTATGCTCAATGGACACTATAAAATAGCTGCCTTTTTTATCATCTTAAAATCTATTTTAGACGCCGCCGACGGAGAGTTGTCTCGCCTAAAAAATACGCCATCTTACACAGGGCGCTACTACGACTCTATTGCCGATTTTATTCTTAATTTTTGTTTCTTACTCGCCTTTTGGCACATCACAGAAGGCTCTATAATCTATATGTTAATTGCCTTTTTTGGAATTCAATTGCAAGGCACTGTTTACAACTATTATTATGTAATTTTAAGAAACGCCGTAGAAGGCGATTCTACCAGTCGAATTTTTGAAGATGCTGCACCAAAAGCACTCAAAGGCGAAAGCCAACGAACGGTGAATATATTTTATAAAATCTACGATATTCTATACATCACCTTTGACAAGATCATGTATTATATGGATAAAAACGCCAGTGACAGCCCCCCTTTTCCAAAGTGGTTTATGACACTTGTATCTATGTATGGACTCGGATTTCAGCTCTTGTTTATGGCAGCCATGCTAGCCTTGAAACTAGAAGCCTATGTGATTCCTTTTTTTATTGGTTACTCAGCCTTAATAATTGTATTTGTCGGGATTCGAAAATTAGTACTCAAACCCTTATAAGGTCGGGGCAATTTTGGCAACCGCTGCAATTGTTTCGTCTAAATCCTCGTAAGTCAAAGCATCCGTAATAAACCAGGTTTCAAAAGCACTGGGCGCGATGTAAATACCTGCGTCAAGAAGCCCATGAAAAAAGGTTTTAAAACGCTCATTATTTCCTTCTGCAGCCGTTTCAAAATCAACCACTGGAGTTGCAGAAAAATGAATCGAAATCATTGACCCTATTCTATTAATCGTATGTGTGATGTTATGTGTTGTTAAAGCAGTTGCAATGCCTTTATGTAAATATTCTGTTTTCTGAGCCAAACGTTCAAACACTTCCGCATCGGATTCTAAAGCCTGTAGCATCGCATAACCTGCCGCCATTGCTAACGGATTTCCACTCAATGTTCCCGCTTGATACACCGGACCCAAAGGAGCTAAGTGACTCATAATTTCGTGGCGTGCTGCAAAAGCACCAACGGGCAATCCACCTCCAATCACTTTTCCAAAACACACAATATCCGCATTGACACCATACAGTTCTTGAACCCCACCGCGTGCCAAACGAAAACCTGTCATCACCTCATCAAATACTAATACCGAACCGTGTGTGTCACACAGAGCACGAAGACCTTCTAAAAAACCTGGATCTGGCGGAATGCAGCCCATATTTCCCGCAACGGGTTCCACAATAATACAAGCGATTTCTGAAGGGTTGGCTTCAAAAATTGCCGCTACAGCTTCCAAATTATTATAAGGTGCTAAAAGCGTGTCTTTGGCAGTGCCTTCCGTCACCCCTGGACTGTTAGGACTTCCAAAAGTAACCGCACCACTCCCCGCTTCAATCAAAAAAGAATCTGAATGACCATGGTAACAGCCTGCAAATTTGATGATTTTTTCTTTTCCTGAGAATCCACGCGCCAAACGCACGGCACTCATACAGGCTTCAGTTCCTGAATTCACAAATCGAATTTGATCAATATTGGGTACCATTGACACTGCCAATTCCGCTATTTTAGTTTCAATTTCTGTAGGCATTCCAAAAGAAGTCCCCAATTGAGCTTTCTCTATAACCGCCTTAATAACGGGTGGAAATGCATGACCCAAAATCATAGGTCCCCAAGAATTGATATAATCAATAAGACGGTTGCCATCGGCATCATACAAATAAGCACCCTTCGCTTTGTTTACAAAAATAGGCGTTCCGTCGACGGCTTTAAAAGCACGTACTGGAGAATTAACCCCTCCTGGAATCACCTTTGAAGCGGCTTTGAATAATTGACTACTGCGTTGGTATTTCATGAAATTAGTTTGAAGTAATGATAAGTTTTTGACCAATCGTTAGATCTGTTGACCTCAGATTATTTTGTCGTTTGATCGCATCCACCGTCGTATTGTATAATTTTGAAATGGAATATAAAGTATCTCCCTTTCTGACAGTGTAACGTTTTTTTGTGGATTTTGAAGTCGTTTGTTTTTTGGAACGTGATTTTTTTGACTTCGTATCAAATTTATAAAGTTCATAACGTTCAATTAAAGAGATGAGTTTTTGAGGGTATTTTGGATCGGTTGCATACCCCGCTTTACGAAGGCCTTTGGCCCATCCTTTATAATCATCTTTTCTTAATTCAAACAATCCAGCATAGCGTTTGCGGTAGGCTAAAAATTCCGAATGGTCTCTAAAAGATTGACTCGGATCTTTGTATTTTCTGAAACATTCTTGGTCTTTATCATCATCGTGGTAAATACGAGCGCCCGTCCAATCGTGGCATTTGATCCCAAAATGATTATTCGCTACACGTGCCAAACGTCCTTTTCCTGATCCAGATTCTAAAATTCCTTGTGCTAAAGTGATACTCGCTGGGATATCAAATAATTGCATTTCTTTGACAGCAGCTTCTTTGAAATACGCGATGTACTCTAAAGTATTATTGATGTTAGGCGTCTTTTTAGAAGCCTTGACCACCACCACTTTGGGAGGGGTTGAGCGTTCTTTTACCTTTTTGCGCGATCCACAACTGGTGACTAAAAATCCTAATAAAATAAAAGTTACAATGCGGTTCATATCTAAATTATTGTTTCTAATTGTTTTTGTTTCAGTCTTAAATTCATTCCTTCAATGCCTTGCAATCCTCCTGTGTGAATCGCCAAAACTTTGGCGTCTTTTGGAATTTCACCCGTGTGAATCGCATCAAAAATGCCATACATCATTTTAGCAGTATAAACAGGATCTAAAGGGATCTTGAAAGTGGTTTTAAAGTGGTTCATAAATGTTATTAACTTAGAATCCACTTTGGCATAGCCCCCAAAATGATAGGCTTCCCACAATTCCCAATTAGACTGTGTGGCAAATTTACAAATATCTTCGTTTAAAAAACCGCCTTTAAGGGCTGGAAATCCAATAATTTTTTGAGTGGGTAAACTGGAGTTTATGAGTCCTGCTATGGTGCCGCCCGTTCCTACAGCGCAACAGATGGTATCAAAAGCATGATCTTCTTCCGTGAGAATTTCTTCACACCCTTTAATGGCGAGGGCATTGGTGCCTCCTTCAGGAATGATATAAAAACCTTCAAAGCTTTCTAAAAGAGCCTTTAAATACGCCGGATTAGTTTTTTCTTTATACGTAGAACGCGAGACAAATTCTAAATGCATCCCACAAGATCGCGCATATTTAAGGGTCGAATTCAGTTCGATTTTTGAAGCTAATTCTTCCCCTCTAATAATCCCAACCGTAGGAATATTTAAGGCCTGACCCGCCGCCGCCGTAGCCGCAATATGATTTGAAAATGCCCCACCAAACGTAAGAATCCCTTTATAATTTTCGGATTGGGCTTTTTGTAAATTATACTTTAACTTTCTGTATTTATTTCCAGACACCGTTGGGTGAATCAAATAATCTGGCTTCATTGAAACCTGAGCATTTAAACGGATATTTTCTAATGTTTTGATAGAGAGCATTGCTATAAAGACTGAAACGTAAAAATACTAAATACTTTAATGATAGTGTTTAGGATGGAAGCAATAAAGCAAAAATCAGTAAGGATGTGTGTCTAAAATTTACATTATATTTGTTAACTATGAAAAAACACATCCCCGTAGAAGATGGCGATTATTACCTCACGCCAGAAGGATACCGTTGTTTCACCACCCAATACCACCTCAAACGCGGCTATTGCTGTGAGAGTGGATGCAAGCATTGTCCGTATGGATATAATACCCGTACAAATACACAAAATCTAATAAAATGAACGCGATAGAACTTACATTTAAAGATGAGATTTTAGAAGGAATTCCAGCAACATTGCCCCCAAAACGGGCGTATGACAGCAGTTATAACCATGCTCCAAAACGAAAATCGATTTTAAGTGCGGAAGAAACTAAACTGGCCTTAAAAAATGCCTTGCGTTATTTTGATAAAAAACACCATGCAATTCTTATTGAAGAGTTTAAAAACGAATTAGACACCTATGGGCGTATTTATATGTACCGCTTTCGCCCTACCCATAAAATAGTGGCACGTCCAATTGACGACTATCCTGCCAACAGCAAACAAGCCGCTGCCATCATGTTGATGATTCAAAATAATTTGGATGATGCCATCGCACAACATCCCCATGAATTAATCACTTACGGAGGTAATGGCAGCGTGTTTTCAAATTGGGCACAGTACCGACTGACGATGCAGTATTTGTCACAAATGACCGACACCCAAACATTGGTCATGTATTCTGGGCATCCCATGGGATTGTTTCCGTCTCACTCAGAAGCACCTAGAGTCGTCGTCACCAACGGTATGATGATTCCTAACTATTCAAAACCTGATGACTGGGAGAAATTCAATGCCTTAGGCGTGTCTCAATATGGTCAAATGACTGCTGGTAGTTATATGTACATTGGGCCTCAAGGCATTGTTCATGGCACTACAATTACAGTATTGAATGCTTTTAGAAAAATAAAAAAATCACCTCTTGGAAATATCTTTTTGACCGCAGGTTTAGGAGGCATGAGTGGTGCGCAACCAAAAGCAGGAAACATTGCAGGCTGTATTACCGTCTGTGCTGAAGTAAACGAGAAAGCAATTTACACCCGCCATTCACAAGGTTGGGTAGATGAAGTTTTTACAGATTTAGATACGCTTGTACAACGCGTTCGCAAAGCTAAAAATGATAAAGAAATTGTATCTCTTGCCTATTTAGGAAATGTGATTGATGTCTGGGAAGGATTTTACGAATCGGATATTCATGTAGATTTAGGAAGCGATCAAACGTCCTTACACAATCCGTGGGCCGGAGGATATTATCCTGCCGGAATGGGTTACGAAGAAGCCAATACACTGATGGGGTCTGACCCAGAACTGTTTAAAGAAAAAGTAAAAGCGTCCTTAAGGCGCCATGCGGCGATTGTTCAAAAACATACTGATAAAGGCACCTATTTCTTTGACTATGGAAATGCATTTTTATTAGAAGCTTCACGTGCAGGCGCAGATATTATGGCCGAAAACGGGATTGATTTTAAGTATCCGAGTTATGTTCAGGACATTATGGGTCCGATGTGTTTTGATTATGGATTTGGTCCTTTTCGATGGGTATGTGCTTCAGGCACTCCAGAAGATCTCGCGAAAACGGATGCCATCGCGTGTCGTGTTTTAGAGGAACTTAAGAAAGAAGCTCCGCAGGAAATTCAGCAACAAATGACGGACAACATTCAGTGGATCAAAGGTGCGCAAGACCATAAGTTGGTCGTTGGATCGCAAGCACGGATTTTATATGCCGATGCTGAAGGGCGTATGAAAATTGCAGAAGCCTTTAATACAGCCATTGCCAATAAAGAAATTGGCACGGTCATATTGGGACGAGATCACCACGATGTTTCAGGGACAGATTCTCCCTATAGAGAAACGAGTAATATTTATGATGGTTCTCAATTCACCGCAGACATGGCCATTCAAAATGTGATTGGCGATAGTTTTCGGGGTGCCACCTGGGTAAGCATCCATAATGGCGGTGGTGTTGGCTGGGGCGAAGTGATCAATGGCGGCTTTGGTATGGTTCTTGATGGTAGTGCGGAAGCAGACAGACGTCTAAAATCGATGTTGTTCTGGGATGTCAATAATGGCATCGCGCGACGGAACTGGGCTCGAAATGAAGGCGCCATATTTGCCATCAAACGGGCGATGGAAACTGAACCCCTTTTAAAAATAACAATCCCAAACAGTGTGGATGAAGCACTTTTAGAAAAACTATAAACAAAAAAATAACCAATAAACATAAATACATGAAAACTAAAACATTTTCTTTTGTAATTGCCCTCCTCTTTTTAACATCTTGTCAATCGGTACGTGTTGTGACAGACTTTGATAAAGTAGCTCCCTTCAAAACCTATAAAACTTTTGGATTTCATAAAGAAGGTGTGGACCGTGCAGAAATTAGCGATTTGGACAAACGTCGTATTTTAGGTGCTATTGAAACGGCACTCCTTGAAAAAGGGTTTACAAAATCAGACACACCCGATTTACTGGTTAACTTTTTCACGAAAGAAAAACAAGAAATTAATATCTATAATAACAACTATAATTCTTTTGGGTATGGTTGGGGTTGGGCTCGCGGCCCTTATTTAGGAACACATTACAATGTTTCAAATTCGACTCAAGGCACCTTGTATATTGATTTGATTGATACGAACCGAAAAGAACTCATTTGGCAAGGAATTGGACGTGGAAATTTAACATCCAGTGTGAAGCATAAAGACGAACGCATTACTGCTTTTGTGACTTCAATTTTATGTAGCTATCCTCCAGAAATAGAACTTTAAGATTTCACATCCAAAGCATCTCTCAAAGAGTTTCCGATCAGCATAAAAGCCATGACTAAACTCATGATACACAGTCCTGGAATAAGTGCTAAATAGGGTTTCCCTAAAATGATGTAGTTATAATGATCTTTGATCATTGCTCCCCAACTAGACATGGGGGGTTGTGCGCCAATACCTAAAAAACTGAGTCCACTTTCAATCAGAATAGCCGCTGCAAAATTAGCTGCCGAAATTACAATAACGGGGGCTAAAATGTTTGGTAAAATATGTTTTAATATAATTCTGAAATCTGTGTAGCCTAATGCACGTGCTGCGGTAACGTATTGCATTTCTTTGACGCTCATCACCTGCCCTCTTACAATTCTAGCCACTTCCACCCACATGGTGAGTCCAACCGCAATAAACACTTGCCAAAACCCTTTCCCCAAAGCCAACGTAATTGCAATGACCAAAAGCAGGGTTGGAATTGACCAAGTCACATTAATGATCCACATGATTAATTTATCCCATTTACCTCCAAAATAGCCAGCAATACTACCCATTAGAATTCCGATAAGAAGCGAAATGAAAACGGCCACAAAACCAATTGAAAATGAAATTCGAGCACCAACTAAGATTCGACTCAAAAGATCGCGTCCATACTTATCGGTTCCAAAATAGAATGTTTTTTGAGTGACAAAAGGACGTAGTGAAGCTTGAATATCAGACGGAATATTTACAATTTTCTCTAAACCTTCAAGGCCTTCTGAAGCATATTCCACATATTTTATTTGATGGGGTTCAGATTCATAAGTTGCAATCGGAATTTCTGAAGGAGGGTTTGTTCTGCCAAAAAATACACGGTTCAAAAAACTCTGATCGTTCTTTAAGGTGTTTGGAACCACAAGCATTTCAACTGTAAACCCAGGCTGCTTCGAATGGATGGATAAATGCATTTGATTGGCAAACTGAGAATCATCCGGTGCTAACACATAGGCGAACACAGAAATAAATGCCAGAAAAATAATAAACCAAAAACTGAAAACACCCCAAAAACTTTTTTTGAATTTCTGGAGTGCTAACCTTGTTAATCCTTGTTTTTGCATGCTCAATTAATCTTTAAGCTGTGATAGTTTATCGATTTTATAAGAACTTTTTAAATCATTTAGCACATTAATCGCTTCTTCCATATAGATGTCTTTGCTGAGATTTTCATGCCAACGTGTGCGATTGATTTTGAAAACAGAATCCTGCTCCATTAAAGGACGCTCATAGGGTAACGACTCAAATGTTAAATCTGTTTGGTATTCTGATAAGACATCATAACGTTTTGCCTCTGTTTCATTCAATTCAAGATCTTTAGAGTATTTCGAAAAATTAAGTGGATAAACCAATTGATCTCTCATGGTTTTGATCCAACGCGCATTGTCATCAATAAGCTTAATTTCAGCACTCGAATCCATACGGTCTTTACTGTTTTTAATCGTTGTTTCGTAATCAAAAGTACTTTCCCATACCTTATAATTTGCGGGTGCAATTTCGTCCCATTCAAGTGGATTGTCTTGATCTTTTTCTCCGATATCGATGTAACTGTAACGGTCTGGAACGACCACATCACTTTTAACACCTTCTAGCTGGGTTGAGCCTCCATTAATTCGGTAGTATTTTTGAGTTGTAAATTTGAACGCCCCCATATCACCATTGGTATTACTTCGAATCATGCGGTTCAAATCAACGATATTTTGGACGGTGCCTTTTCCGTAGGTTTGTTTGCTCCCAATTACAATGGCACGTTTATAGTCTTGCATGGCTGCGGCTAAAATTTCGGAAGCAGAAGCGGATAACTCATTGACTAAAATAACAAGAGGCCCATCCCACTCAATGGATCGGTCTGTATCTTTTAGAACTTCTTTGTCTTCGCCTGTAGAACGCACCTGAACGATAGGCCCTTCATCAATAAACAGCCCTCCCATATCAACCACGGTTTTTAAAGAACCGCCACCATTATTTCTTAAATCTAAGACCAGCCCTTGCATGCCCTCAGCCTTCAATCGTTTAATTTCTTGTTTGACATCAGTTGCAGCGTTTCTACTGTTAATATCTTCAAAATCTATATAGAATTTAGGCAGATTAATGACTCCAAATTTGGCACCCTCTTTTTCAACGATGGTCGATTTTGCATAGGTTTCTTCAAGTTCAATTTCGTCCCTAGGAATGCTTAAATCTTCTACTGTGCCATCCACTTTTTTAAGCGTGAGAATCACATTCGTTCCTTTTGGACCTTTGATGAGTTTGACCGCATCATCCAATCGCATCCCCACCACATTCACGGCTTCAAGCTCATCTTCTTGACGGACTTTCAAAATGATATCTCCAACTTCTAACTTGTTCTGACGCCAAGCAGATCCTCCAGAAATAAGTTCTGTAATACTAATTTCATCCATGCGTTTTTGAAGACGCGCCCCGATTCCTTCGTATTTTCCAGACATTTGAGCATCAAAACGGTCCTTGTCTTTGGGAGCGAAATAAAACGTGTGCGGATCAAATTCTTCAGCAATCGCATTGATATACATAGTTAACCAATCCTCGCGTCTCAAATCATCTATGTAGCTTGCCGACTCATTGAAGGACTTTAAAGTGGTTTCTCTTGCTTCAACTTCTAATTCAGCATTTGTTTTTTTTGTTTCTTCTTCATCAGTGACTAAATCGTGATAATTTGAAAGTGTAGAAAATTTAAGCTGTTTTCGCCAGTTGTCTTTCATTTCAGATTTTGAGGATGCATAGGATTTATTCTCATAATCGGTATTGAAGGTTTCTTCTAAATCATAATCAAAAGGTGTATTTAAAACTTGACTATAAACTTTTCTAGACTCCTCAATTCGAGACAATAGACGTTCATATACAAGATTGAAAAAGCTCACATCGTGGCTTAAAATTTGATCGTCTAAATCTGTTTTATAGCTTTCAAATTCATTAATATCGGATTGATAAAAATAATTCTTAAACGGATCCACTTGATTTAAAAAGCTCATGTAAAGACCTTCCGAAAAAGCGTCGTTTATATCCTTTGGTTCAAAATGACCTTCTTCTAATAGATAGGTGATCAGTTGCATTAAAAGCTTGTCTTTGTCTGGATCATCAAAAGATTTTGACGTAAAGCTACAAGACGCAAATGCGATAAGAATGGAGACTAAAAAAATATTGATATTTCGCTTCATGTGGATAAACTGTTTTTAGGGACTCATAAATAATATTCTAAAATATAAGAAAAAATTATGCCAACCTTGTTGAATGGTAATAATTTTTTGTTAAAGCGTCGGAAATCATCAAATAAGCTACAAATTACTTACTTTTGTAGGAACTTAAACGCAACATAAATGACAAAGAGACCTTTGATTTTGGTCACCAATGATGATGGCATCACTGCACCTGGAATTCGTACTTTAATAAAAGTCATGAACACTATTGGAGACGTTATCGTTGTTGCGCCAGACAGTCCACAAAGTGCCATGGGACACGCGATCACTATTAACGACACCTTGTATTGTAAAAGAGAACGGATTGATAATGGTCCACAAACGGAATACAGTACTTCAGGAACGCCTGCAGATTGTGTAAAGTTAGCAGTGCACGAACTTTTAGATTGCAAACCAGATTTATGTGTTTCAGGAGTGAACCACGGATCAAATTCTTCTGTGAATGTGATTTATTCAGGGACTATGAGTGCCGCAATTGAAGCGGGTATGGAAGGGATTCCTGCCATTGGGTTTTCGCTTTTAGATTATAAATGGGAAGCTGATTTTAGTCAAATTGAGTCGTTTATAAAGACTGTCACTTTACAGGTTTTAAACCAAGGATTACAAAAAGGAATTATTCTAAATGTGAACTTTCCAAAACTTTTAGAAAACGAGATAAAAGGCATTCGCGTATGCCGACAAGCCAATGCAAATTGGGTTGAAAAATTTGACAAACGTCAAACTCCTTTGGGCCGCGATTATTATTGGCTAACTGGTGAGTTTAACAATTTAGACAAAGGTGAGGACACCGACGAATGGGCGTTAGAAAACGGCTTTGTTTCGGTGGTTCCTGTCCACTACGATTTGACCGCACATCATTACATTCAAGAATTAAATAAATGGGATTTCAATGAATAAGAAAGAAATTTTTCAAGGGTTTATAGTAGGCCTTTTCGCAAATATAATTGGGTTGGTTACAGCAGCCGTTGTCTTGGGGAAGTTATCGGGGCGTTCAGATAGTATTCTTAAAGTTTTAGAGACTGCTCAAACAGAGGGCTTCATGGGGAAACTCATCAGTTTAGGTGCCTTTTTGAATTTAATTTGCTTCTTTTATTTTATTCGAAAACGACAGGATGCTCGAGCAGGAGGCGTTTTGGCAGCCACTATTTTGATTGCACTGGCAACCTTTTTAATTAAATTATAAATGAAGTATTACATTATTGCTGGAGAAGCCTCAGGAGATTTGCATGCTGCAAACCTGATGAAAGCCCTTAAAAAAACAGATGCGAATGCAGAATTTAGGTTTTGGGGTGGCGACTTGATGCAAAATGTAGGAGGCACTTTGGTGAAGCATTACAAAGAATTGGCTTTTATGGGCTTTTTTGAAGTGGTGATGAACCTAAGAACAATCACCAAAAATTTATCCTTTTGCAAAAAAGACATTGAAGCCTATCAACCAGATTGTTTGATTTTTATTGATTATCCCGGATTCAATATGCGCATTGCGAAGTGGGCAAAAATTGAAGGCTTTAAAACTCATTATTATATTTCCCCACAAATTTGGGCTTGGAAAGAAAATCGGATCACTGCCATCAAGCGTGATGTCGATAAAATGTATGTCATTCTCCCTTTTGAAAAAGAGTTTTATGAAGACAAACATGGCATGCCTGTAACGTTTGTAGGACACCCACTTATTGATGCCATTGCAGACAGAACTCCTGTGGATGAGGCGGCATTTCGCAAAACACATCAGCTCAACGAAAAACCCATTATTGCTCTGCTTCCTGGAAGTCGAAAACAAGAAATTAATAAGATGCTCGCAGGGATGCTGAGTGTTTTAAAAACCTTTAGCGACTATCAATTTGTAATTGCAGGAGCTCCGAGTCAGGATCCTGACTTTTACAGCTCGTTTATTACAAATGAAAACGTGTATTTTGTTGAAAACTGCACTTACGATTTATTAAGCGTTTCCCATGCCGCCTTGGTCACTTCAGGAACTGCGACTTTAGAAACCGCCTTGTTTAAAGTGCCAGAAGTGGTGTGTTATAAGTCGAGTTGGATTTCGTACCAGATTGGAAGACAGTTGGTGAAACTGAAATTTATTTCCTTGGTGAATTTGATTTTAAACAAAGAGGTTGTGACCGAATTAATTCAAGGGGATTTTAACACGGAACGGATTACAAAAGAACTTTCATCTATCTTAGAAGGCCCTGTTCGTGAGGCTCAATTTGAGGCCTATCATGAACTTGAAACAAAGCTCGGAGGACCAGGTGCCAGTCAAAATGTTGCAGAATTAATTTATAATTCGTTAATTTAGAGGTTTATAACTAACCCCTAATCTAAACCTACTTCGGATCCATTCATAATGGTTCGGATTTTTTCGTACAATGAAGGCCCTTCATTACCCCATATTAAAACTCGCTATTTTTCTCGCGATTGGCATTCTAGTCAGCGATTATGTATTTGTTTCTGTATCGACTGTTTTAGGGAGTATCGGATTCATAACTTTTGTGTTATTCGGAACACATTTGTATTGTAAAAAACACCATAGAACCTTGTATTGGCCATCGCTAATGGTGCTTTTAATAATGGTTTTACTTGGGGTCTTTATCTCTAAAATACAGTCTCCAAATTTTTCTAAATCTCATTATTCCAATCTAGAAACTACCGCAGACGAACGATTACACGAACTTGAATTTGTCATCAAAAAACGATTAAAACCAACCACTTATAACCACCGTTATTATGTGGAACTTTTAAAAATTGATTCCACTTCCGTATCAGGAACACTTTTAATCAATTTGAGTAAAGAATCTCCCACAGCAAACTTTAACGTGAATGAAAAAATCTTAACAGCCGCCTCTCTTCAAGAGGTTAATGCGCCTTTAAACCCCTATCAATTTAATTATAAAAACTATTTGAAACGCCTCGGGATTTACCGTCAAGTGTTTCTGAAAGACCAAGTTGTTTTAGCCATTCCCCAATCGCCAACAACCATTACAGGCTATGCTGAAACAATTCGTGAAGCATTAAATATACGCCTCCAAGAGCTCCCTTTCAAACCGATTGAACGCGCCTTCATCAAGGCCTTACTTTTGGGACAGCGCCAAGACATTTCTTCTGATGTGTACGAAGCTTATGCGAAGGCAGGGGCCGTTCACATTCTTGCCGTTTCAGGACTTCACATAGGGATTCTATTACTAATTCTTCAATTTATACTGAAACCTATATTGTATTTTGGACAAGGAAAATTTGTGCGTTTACTTATCATTCTTTGTGTTCTGTGGAGCTTTGCTGTGATAGCTGGCTTGTCCCCTTCAGTGGTGAGAGCAGTGACGATGTTTAGTTTATTTGCAATCGTGAGAGGACTAAAACGTTCTTCGAATTCATTAAACACCCTAGCAGTTTCAGCATTTATACTTCTGCTTGTGCGGCCTGGGTTTTGTTTTGATGTAGGGTTTCAACTCAGTTATGCTGCGGTCGCCTCCATTATCATTGTGAAGCCTATTTTGGATTCGTGGTGGATTTTTAAAAATCGGATTGCAAATTGGTTTCTTGATTTGCTAAAAGTTTCCATTGCCGCTCAAATAGGCGTCTTGCCTTTGAGCCTGTTTTATTTCCATCAATTTCCGGGCTTATTTTTTGTAACCAATATGGTCGTGATTCCATGTCTGATGGTAATCCTTGGTTTGGGAGTTGTAACGTTGATCTTAGTTGGGGTTTACCAACCTCCAGAATTTTTAGTACATACCTTAGCATGGTTTATTCAGTCAATGAATCGATTTGTAGAATGGGTTGCTTCTAAAGAGTCCTTCCTATTTGATCAAATTTCGTTTGATGTAACCGCGCTTGTGATCAGTTACCTCATCCTGTTTTTACTCAGCATTTTTTATCATAAGAAGACGTTTAAAAACCTTATGGTATTGGGAATATGCATCCTCAGTTTTCAAGTGTTTGTGAAACAGCTTCCAGCACTGACTTCAAAAAATTCGTTTGTGATTTTCCATAAAACGAGACACAGTGTTTTTGGGTTGCAGTCCAATCAACACCTTGAAATTCACCATGATTTAGACAGCATAAGTAAGCTGCGAATATTAGAGGATTATAAAATTGGAGCTGACATTAAAACCCAATCCACGGATTCCATCCAACACCTTTATAAAATTGACAACAAACTGCTGTTGGTGGTGGACAGCCTTGGGGTTTATACTATTAAAAGCATCAAACCGCAGTGGGTTTTATTGAGGCAATCGCCAAAAATTAACTTAAATCGTTTGATTGACAGCCTACAGCCTGAACTAATTATTTGGGATGGGAGTAATTATAGAACCTACCAAGAACGTTGGAAATTAACGTGTGAAGCAAAAAAAATCCCGTTTCACCAAACTAGTGAAAAGGGAGCTTTTTGGGTTGATTATTAACTAAGGCGTAAAAGAAGGCACAAACGTTTTGTAATAGCCATTAAACGCTTCTTGGTTGTTCATTTTTTTATAGGTATCGTCTTTAAATAATTTTAAATACAATTCCAATTGCTGTGCTGTTTGATATCCGGGAATGGGTGCGAGCAGTTCTGCATCGAATCCTAAAAACACCATGGTTGGATAGGCATTGACTCCAAAATAGCGTGTGAGCTCGTGTTGGCTGTTTCGACGTTTTGCCATCTCAGGTTTATAATTAGGATTTGAAAATGTTTGATCTTTAAAATTAACAACCTCATCCCCTTCTGCATTGAATTTAACTGCGTAGTAATGTTCATTGACAAAAGCAATCAAGTCTTTGTTTGTGAAAGTGTTTCTATCCAGCATTTTGCAAGGCCCACACCAAGATGTGTACATATCAACAAGTATTTTTTTTGGTGCTTTTTGTTGCAATGCAAGGGCTTCGTCCATGCTTACCCAATTGATACTTTGTGCAAAAAGTGTTGTAGTCCCCACTAAGAGAACTACAACTATGATACATTTCTTCATTTTAATATTTTTTTAATAGGTAACAAATATAATACCAAAATTAGCGAACACCATGCATTAATTTCTTAATTACAGGATAGAGTAATGCAGACAGTACACCGAGTCCAACCGCTACGGCTGTTAAAATCCAGAAGAAATAACTCAGGCCTTCAGATTGTGCAATCCCTTCAGACGCTTCTCCAAACACTCCGGCTAGTTTCATTCCAATGGCAACGGCTAAATACCAGACTCCAAACATCATGGCAATCATACGGCCTGGAACTAATTTACTCACGTAAGACAAAGCGACTGGTGAAATACACAATTCGCCCATGGTGTGAAAGAAGTAAACGAGTATCAACCAAATCATACTGACAGAAGCTGTTTTTGCTCCAGGCTCAATAGACGATGCTCCGATGGCAACACAGGCCATTCCGATTCCTAATAGAACCATTCCTATCGCATATTTCATATTGGCATTTGGATTGTATTTACTTTCCCACCACCTTGAAAATAAGGGTGCAAACGCAATGATAAACAAGGAGTTTAAAACTCCAAACCAAGAGGCTGGTACTTCTGCAATTTCTTTTCCAAATTCAACGGATAGCATCCAAAGGGCGATTGCCCAAATGATGATAAAACTAGCCGATAAAAAAATATTTGAAAGGGCATATTTTGAAAATGTTTTTTTGAATAACAACCATAAAACCCAAGTGATAATCCCCAAAGGAATCACGGTCATAAGGGTATTGACAATTTTAAAAATAAAGGCTGAGTTTCCTTCAAGAACACGTTGGGTATAATCCCGTGCAAAAATGGTTAAGGAACTTGGTGCTTGTTCAAAAATAGCCCAAAAGAAAATCGTAATAAACGCGAAAAACATGACGGCCAACATACGGTCACGTGTGATTCTGTCGTACTTAGGAATTCGGATCACTAGGAGTAATACAAACAGTCCTAAAGCAGATAGAATTGCGAGGTTAGAACCTTCGATTCCAAACATACTAAAATCAAATAAATTATAAGCGCCTTCAGATATTTTAGAAATGGGATCGTTAAAAATCCATGAGATTCCCAAAAGTCCTGCAACGACAATCAATCCTAATTGAAGCGATGTAAACGGGTTGAGCTTCGGTTCGTCTGCACTGAGCTCTATCGCTGCAGTATCCACCTTTACAGGTTTTGTTCCGATGTCGCCAAAAATGTTCTGAGCAAACCAAAATTGAAGGAGTCCAAACAGCATGAAAATTCCTGCCAAGCCAAAACCCCAGCGCCATCCTACTTGTTCGCCTAGATACCCACACAACAGAATTCCTAGAAAGGCACCTGCATTGACACCCATATAAAAAATGGTGTAAGCTCCATCTTTTTTCTCATCTTTTCCTTTGTACATTTCAGAGATGATTGAGGTCATATTTGGTTTAAAAAAACCACTTCCAAAGACTAATAAGGTCAGCCCTAAATAGATAAAAAATGGTGTTTCAATTGCCATGGCGCCGTGGCCTAAAGTCATAAGTAATGCACCGATGACAACGGCATAGCGATAGCCAATTTTTTTATCTGCAAAATAGCCTCCTAAGAGTGTCGATAAATAGACCAATGAGGTGTAGGTGCCAAAAATTGCATAGGCATGCTCACGAGGCCAGCCCCAGCCGCCATCAAGGAGTGATGCGGTGAAAAACATGACGAGCAATGCCCGCATGCCGTAGTAGGAAAAACGTTCCCACATCTCGGTAAAAAATAATACAAAAAGTCCAGCTGGATGCCCCAAGACTTTATCTTTGAACATGTTTTCAATATCTGTTGTCATAATAGTAGTTTTCTATTTAATGGTGGTTAATTTACTAAATTCGGTAATCAATTTAACACTTTAAAGGTATTTAGTTCATTTTTCTTTCGTCGGTTTCAAGGATTGAATATTCAAAATTATCAGACCACCCTGATTTTAAAGGCAATACTTGTCTTAGGCGTCCTTCTCGAATCATTCCAGATTTTTCTAAAACTTTAAAAGAGGCTGTATTCTCTACTGCACATCCAGCTTCTATGCGGTGTAATTTGAGTGTATCAAAACCAAAATTTAGGATTGCTTTTAACGATTCTGTCGCATAGCCTTTGTTCCAATAATCTGAATGTATTTTATACCAAACTTCCGCTCGTTTGTATTTCTTATTGCCGAGTTTAAGTCCGAACAAACCCATGAATGTTCCGTTTGATTTGTTATCAATTGCAAACGTATAATTTTTTATTTCATCCGATTTATTGTCTAAAACCCACGGTTCGATCACAGACTTGGTTTCTTCAATAGTTTCTGGAATCCCCAGTGCGTTATAGGCATCTGTTTCTGGCAAAGAATGTAGATTGTGGATTGACTCCAAATCTGACAATTCAATCAATCTTAACTTTATTCTGTCAGTGACTATTTCGGTTTTGTTCATGTACTTGAATTACGAAGGACTCTATAAAAAAAAAACCTCATAGAAAATAATCTATGAGGTTTGTAATGTTTTATGTTATTCTGCGATTGAAGCGTCTAACCGTCTTTCGTTGTCTTCGGCACCATGCGTTAAACGTTTTAATGGTTTCAGTAATGCAATTACTAATAATCCAAAGGCTACCGTAAAAATAACAATTCCTGTGAAAATAGTGTACTCTCCAAAGTGTTCTGATTTCTCTCCTAAAATACCTGCAACTTTACCTCCAAGTCCAGTAGCTGCAAAATACAGTCCCATCATTAAGGATGCGTATTTGACAGGGGCAAGTTTTGTTACAAATGATAAGGATACTGGTGAAGAACATAGCTCTCCAATGGTATGAAATAGATATGCTAAAACCAACCATTGCATTCCAGAACTTCCGTTCGCATCGTATTCTCTTACGGCTAAAATCATAAATACAAACCCTAAGCCCATAATTATTGTTCCCGTAGCCATTTTAAATAAAGAAGAGGCTTCTTTGTTTTTAAGCTTTCGTTTTGCCCAAATGTTTGCAACCCAAACGGCAAGTAATATAATAAACCCAGCATTTAATCCTTGAAACATTGGCGTTGGTATTAAGTAGCCAAGTAGCATTCTATCTGTTTTTGTTTCTGTGTAAACACTCATTAATCCTCCCGCTTGTTCAAAGGCTCCCCAAAAAACAATGACCAATAAAAAAGAAAGTAATAAGACTAAGAAACGGTCTTTTAATATTTGTGATTCTAAACTTTTAAAAATCATCATTAATAATCCTACTACAAATGAAAGGAAGATAAACAAGGCACCATACCCCCAATGGTCAACGCCTTCAAAAGTAAATCCTGCGTATAGTGACAGTGCTAATAAAATAACTAGAATTCCTAACTGAGCAGGTGATTTAAAAATATTTGAGAATATTTTAACCAAAGAAATATCATTTTTCATTTCTTCAACTGTAGGTTTATTTCCTACATGTGTAATGTATTTTTGTCCCCAGACATATACCATTAACCCAAATAACATTGCAATTCCGGCTAAACCAAAACCAGCATGCCATCCCCATTTTGCTACAACAAGTCCGATAACGGACGTCGCTAATAAGGATCCTAAATTAATTCCGATATAGAAAATACTAAACCCTTTATCACGTCTTATATCTCCTTTTTGATACAAACCTCCAACCATGGTGGAGATATTAGGTTTTAGACAACCAACCCCTAAAATAATTAAACTCAAACCTGTAAAGAATGCCCATTCTGCCTCAATAGCTAAGGTCCCATGACCTAAACATAAAATGACAGCGCCAAGCATAACCGTTTTTCTCTGACCCAAGACTTTATCCGCCAAAATCCCTCCAGGAATTGATATTACATACACCAACATAACATACCAACCGTACAGTTGATACGCTTCAAGTTTTGACCAACCCAAACCAGGACCATCTATGTGAGAGGCTTCAGCAATCATATAAATAACTAAAATAGCACGCATTCCATAGTAAGAAAATCGTTCCCACATCTCTGTGAAAAATAGCACATATAATCCGACTGGGTGACCCCAAAGTTCTTTTTGATTTGCAGTTGTTGTAGTTGACATAAATTTAGTATTAGTTAGTAAATTGTTAATTGGTTAATTTTTATTTATTTATTTATTTCGTTTGTCGCCCAATTTTTCATGTAAAAAATTAGTCATTTTAGTATATAAATGCATGGTGGTATTCCCACCATAGATGCCGTGATTTTTATCGGGATAAATAGCCCAATCAAATTGTTTGTCCGCTTGAATCAAAGCTTCTACCATGCGCATCGTGTGTTGTACATGCACATTGTCATCACCGGATCCATGCACTAAAAGGTAATCTCCTTTTAACAATTCTGGATAATTAAATGGGGAGTTCTCATCGTACCCATTTGGATTTTCTTGAGGGGTTCGCATAAAACGTTCGGTATAAATGGTGTCGTAAAAACGCCAGCTCGTCACAGGGGCAACCGCAATTGCCATTTTGAAAACATCGTTTCCTTTCAATAAACAATTGGTACTCATGTGACCACCGTAACTCCACCCCCAAATTCCAATACGACTTTCATCTATATAGGATAAATCTGAAATTTGTTTTGCGGCTTGAATTTGATCTTCAGTTTCGTATTTGACAAGGTTTAAATAGGTGACTTTTTTGAAGTCAGAACCTTTAAAGCCGGTTCCACGTCCATCCACACAAGCCACAACATAACCTTGTTGCGCTAAATATTGATGCCAAAAATCACGAGAGCTGTACCAACTGTTGGCCACTTGTTGTGAGCCCGGCCCGGAGTATTGAAACATTAAAAGTGGGTAGGATTTTGACGGATCAAAATTGGCGGGTTTGAGCATCCACATATTCAACTCGTTGCCATTGACATTGATGGTGCTGAATTCTTTATTCGAAAAATTATAAGTCCCTAGTGTTTCTAAAAGTGCCGTATTGTCTTTGATGTTTTTAACCAGTCTGCCAGATTTAGAATCGTTTAATGTAAATTTTGGAGGCGTAGAAGCACTGGAATAGGTTTTGATGAAATAGGTGAAATCTGCACTAAAAGAAGCATCATTTGTTCCTTCTTCTAAAGAGAGTCGTTTTTTGTTTTTTCCATTCAATCGGATTGAATACACATCTCGATTGATAGAACCATTTTCTACAGATTGATAATAAATTGTTTTGGCAGATTCATTATACCCATAATAGGCAGTGACTTCCCAGTTGCCTTTTGTGACTTGATTTTTTAATTTCCCTTCTTTGGTATAGTGATAAATATGATTGTACCCCTCTATTTCGCTGGTCCAAATAAAGCTGTTATCTTTTAAAAACGTTAGGTTATCCGTCACATCTACATAGGCATCGTCTTTTTCAGAAAGCACCAAATCGGATTGATTGGTTGTTGGATTGATCATCCAAAGGTCTAAGTTGTTTTGATGTCTATTCATGTATTGAGCCGACAAAATATTTGGATCTTTGGTCCATTTAATTCGAGGGATGTAAAAATCGTTATACTCCTTAGACAATGCAACCGTTGAAATTTGATCCGCGCTTAAATCATAAAAATGAAGCGATACTTCGGCGTTTTTTTCTCCTGCTTTTGGGTACTTAAATACTTCTTGGGTTTGATACAAGTCAGTCCCATAAATATCCATTGAAAATTCTGGAACTTCGGTTTCGTCAAAACGAATAAACGCAATTTTGTTGCTGGAAGCATTCCACTGAAAAGCCCTTACAAAAGCAAATTCCTCTTCGTAAACCCAATCTGTAATTCCATTAATAATTTTATTTTTTTCTCCATCAAAGGTGATTTGTTTTGTGGTCCCAGAACTCAGGTCTTTTATAAATAAATTGTTCATTCGTCCATAAGCTACTTTCGTACCATCTGGAGAAAATGCAGGTTCTTGAATTTTATCTTCTGAGATTTTCTCAAGACTTTTAGAACTGATATCATATACATAATAAAGCCCTAAAGCAGAATATCTAAAAATTGGTTCTGTTTCGGTTTCTAAAATCACTTGACGTTCATCGTCACTAAACGTATAGTTTGTGAAATACGGAATTGCATCCATCGTTTCAGAAGTTGCAATGGTTTTTACTTTGGATAAGGTTTTGTAATCGTATAAATCAATGGAAGTCGATCGGGCCGATCTGTCAAAATTCAGAACTGAGTATTGCTGTCCATTGTTCATAGAATGCAAAGCGGTCATGCCTTGCGTTCTAAAGGAGCCATCCCAAATTTGATCTAGTGAAATGGATTTTTTTTGAGCGGTCGCTGTTAAAATAAACAAACAACTGATTAGGTAGATAAAAGGAGTTTTCATTTAGAATTGAGTTTTCGATAATATTAGGTCAAGTTTACTAAAAAATTAGGAGAAAACCTGAGATAATAACAGATAAATACGCAATTAGAATAATTGCAGCTCAATAATAATATGAAGAATAGTATCTTTGTGTTTCAAAAATAGACACACATGGAGAATTCCGTTTCTGGATTTTCAAAGTTTACAAAAGCTGAAAAAATTGATTGGTTGATTGCTAATCATTTTCAAAATAACCCGCAGGCGAAAGCCGATTTGGAACGGTATTGGAATACGGATGAAGTGCTTCAAAAGCTTCATGACGAGTTTACTGAAAATACAATTTCTAATTTTTACCTCCCTTTTGGAGTGGCTCCAAATTTTTTGATTAACGATAAAATGTACGTCATTCCAATGACCATCGAAGAAAGTTCGGTGGTTGCAGCGGCGAGTAACGCGGCTAAATTTTGGATGGAACGTGGGGGCTTCAAAGCAGAAGTACTTTCGACTACCAAAGTCGGACAGGTTCACTTTATGTTTCATGGAGCATTTTCTGAATTGGAAGCTCTTTTTAAAACGATAAAACCACAACTTTTCGAAGAAACGAAAGCCATCACCAAAAATATGGAGGCACGTGGCGGTGGTATTTTAGACATCGCATTAGTTGACAAAACAGAAAAACTTTCAGGCTACTACCAGTTGCACATCACGTTTGAAACGAAAGATGCCATGGGAGCGAATTTCATCAATTCATGTTTGGAGCAAATTGCGACAACCTTTAAAGTGTGTTCAAAAGACATTCAGGTGGTGATGAGTATTTTATCCAATTATGTACCGGATTGCTTGGTACGTGCAGAAGTGAGTTGCAAGGTAGATGCGCTCGCAACAAACACCTATACAGGTCAAGAATTTGCAGATACGTTTATGCAAGCTGTGCGCATAGCAGAAATAGAACCTTACCGTGCGGTGACGCATAATAAAGGAATTATGAACGGAGTGGATTCGGTGGTCTTAGCCACTGGAAATGACTTTAGAGCGGTGGAAGCGGGCGTACATGCCTATGCAGCACGCTCGGGAAGTTATTCGAGTTTAACGCATGCTTCTATAGAGGATGGCGTGTTTAAATTTTGGATTGAATTACCGCTGGCGCTCGGTACCGTTGGTGGATTGACAGGTTTGCATCCACTGGTGAAAACAGCCTTGGAATTATTAGGAAAGCCTTCTGCCAAAGAATTAATGGAAATTGTTGCGGTGGCAGGATTGGCTCAAAATTTTGCCGCCTTAAAATCCCTAACGACGACGGGCATTCAACAAGGACATATGAAAATGCACTTGCTTAATATATTGAATCAATTTGAAGCGAATGCTGCTGAAAAAATACAATTAATCGAACATTTCAAAACCCATACGGTCACCCACAGTGCGGTGGTGGAAGCGATTGAAAATTTAAGAGCCTAATGCAAACGTTTTACAGTCATGGGAAGTTATTGATCAGCGCAGAATATGCGGTCTTAGATGGTGCTTTGGCCTTGGCGTTGCCTACCAAATTTGGACAATCCTTAAGCGTAGAGTCCACTACTGAAAATACAATCCATTGGAAAAGTATTTCCAATGAAGGTGTTGTTTGGTTTGAAGCTGAATTCACGATCGATGCTGCTTTAAAAATTTCTACAACAGATACTTCAGATGTTGCCGTTCGCTTGGTGCAAGTTCTGGACGCCTTGCAACAGTTGAACCCTTTGCTTTTTGAAGCACAAAAAGGTTACACATTAACCTCTACCTTAGAATTTCCTGAAAATTGGGGATTGGGGTCTTCCTCTACCTTAATTAATAATTTAGCGCAATGGGCACAGGTGGATGCTTTTGAATTATTGGCACTGACTTTTGGTGGCAGTGGATTTGACATTGCTTGCGCACAACAAGATACGGGGATTTTATACCAGTTGGATAAAGGAAAACCAACAATCAAACCAGTAGAGTTTTTACCTCCATTTTTGGATAGTTTATTTTTTGTGCATCGCAATCAAAAACAAAACAGCAGAGATGGGATTCACTCCTACAAAGCACTGACTGCAAATCAATCGCTTGATTTTTCGGTACTGAATAATTTAACTTTAGACTTCTTAAATTGTACGGACTTAAAAACGTTTGAATCGCTGATTGAACAGCATGAACGTTACATCTCTACGCTCATCCAACAACCGCCTTTAAAAGAGGCCTTGTTTTCGGATTATGAGGGATCTATTAAGAGCTTGGGCGCTTGGGGTGGCGACTTCTTCCTAGCCACAGGAAACGCCGCCGACATGGACTATTTTAAGTCTAAGGGCTATACGACGGTTGTTGGGTATTCAGAAATGATTTTATAAAAAAAAAGACTCCTTTCTGAGTCCTTTTATATCGTTGTTGTATGTTTTTTGTTGTGTTTTTTAAGCATCTAATGACGCAAAATACAACCGAAACCTGCCTGCCGCAGGAAAGGTAGAAAATCCGACCTGCCACGTTTTAATTTAGAGGACTTTCGCTAGTCGGCAAAAAGTCAGCAATAAAATTTATACGGAATTGGCAACTGTAATTTTTCCACTTTATAAAATATTCTTTAAATCTTGTTTTCCAATTATTGCCATAATTTCAACACTATTATTATCACCTATTTTGTAATAAATACTATCAGAACTACAAACACACCGCCTATAATCAGTCTTTATATACTCGACTGATTCAAATGAAAATGGATTTTTTGCTATACGATCAAAATATTCAAAGAATGAATCAAAATATTTATCAGCTTGAGTCATTCCAAATTTGTCAACTCCATATCGGTGAATTCTTATTAAGTCTTCTTTCGCTAAATTACTTAGTTTATAATTTGCCATTAAATAACGGATTTCGATTCCGCTAATATTTGTTCTTTACTCAAATTCGTGAATCCGCTATTTTCAGCTTTCTCCAATTTAGCACTTATCCAATCAATTTTCCTTTGCTGTTTTCTTGCTTGTCTAATTAAATCGTTCACCAATTCGCTTTTAGTAGAATATTCTTTTTTGTCCACTTGACTTTTTAACCACTCATCATTTGGTTCAGTGAAAGAAATACTTTGCCTTGCCATACTATTTTATTTTGGTGCTAATATGCACCAAAAAAGTTAATTTAGCAAATTAATCTTCAATTTAAGCCTTGGTTTTTATAGTTACCAACGTGTTTGTATATGGTTTGTTGCGGTTAGCCTAAGCTGGCGTCACGCTGTTGGCGTGATGCCGTTAACAAATTCATTAGTATATGTTCTACTCATTTATTTTCTCGTTTTCTTTCGCATACTGGGCACCACGCTAAAGGGTGGCGCGAGCGGGGGACTTTGCTAATGAGTGAAAAGTCCAAAATTCAGATTGTCTTTCAATTAAGATATTTTATCACTTCTTTATCTTCAGCAACAATATGGTCAGTTATATGGAAAACTTCTTTTACCCATTCATGTTCTAGAGATTCTTTTCGGTCTAAAACTTTACCTAATAATTCAACATCGGACCAAGGAGATTCATTCTTGTCAATTAAGCCAACTTGATAATTTTCTTCATTAGTCCAAATACGAAATGGAAACGCTGTCCTATTTTCAGGTTTTGCATCATCTCCCCAATCACCAAGTCCAATTATTCCAGTAACAACTTTATCATCATGTCCCGGAGTATATTTTGCATAATATACAGCATGAGCATTTCCGTCATTGTACACAAACCTAGTAAGGCTAATAGATTCGTTTCCGCAGCATTCGCATTCAAAAGAATCTGGTTTATTAAATTCTATTTTTATCATTTTTCAAAATTGTTGCCAACTTGTATCTATCCGCAGTATTGCCCCCGCTGACGTCACGCTGTATGCGTGATGCCGTTAACAAATTCATTAGTATATGTTCTACTCATTTAAATCTCTTTTCTAGTTTTGGTTCGCATAGTGGGCACCAGAAAAGATGCTCGGGCGAGCGGGGGGTTAAGCACCTAGTTTAGCAAATAAAAACCAATTAGAAAATCCTGTCGGATTTTCGTAAGTAGGCTAGAACTAGCAATAAATTATATATGTTGTTACCTACCGTATTATTTTCTTTTTTAATTCGGCAACACTCAATGTGTCAATTGCTTTATGTAACATTTTATGGCAATTCGGACATACAAGAGCTAAGTCTTTTAATTTCGTTATTGTCTCTCCGTCTATTTCTGATAAAGGAACTCTATGATGTGCTTCAATAAATCCTTTTCCTAAATCTCCGTAAGTTTCATAAAAGTCAAATCCACAAACTTCACAATCAAGTTTTCCATTTCGTTCATAATACAGGTCTTTTTTTTTTGATTGATTTTATTTTCACGCTCTCTCAGCTTATGAAGTTTATAAATTACTTTTCCTTCCTTAACAGAATGAGTTTCGTCATCTTCTTCATCTGGAATTTGATATAGTTTCTGATTAACTTCTTGATTAGATACAGTTTTTTTTATTTGGTTAGCAATAGATTTGAGTTCTTCATTTTTTTCCCTCAAACTCAAAGAATACTTCTTTGTCTCTTTTACTATAACTCGACATTCCTTTTCCATCAAATTCAGGATCGATTGCTTTGAAATTACTCAGTTTTAACCCAACTCCATTCGGATTTCTAAATTTCTGATTTTCCATCCTTTCTTTATGGATTGGAAGTCTATTCAAAAGTTTAGATAGTTCAATCACTTTAGAATTCTTATTATCCATTTCCCTTGACTCTATAGTGCGATATAAGTCCAAAGCAAGTATAATTTCATCTCTGTGCCATCTTGATGGTCTCATAGTTTATTCTAATGTTAGGTAACGTTTAATGTAAAATGCGTTTTAATGTATTTTCACATAGTGTTGTGCCTCGTTATTTTCTACTCATTTATTTCTCTTTTCTCGTGTTGTTTCGCATACTGGGCACGAGCAAAAGATGCTCGCGCGAGCAGGCGCTTACATGCGTATAAACCTCTGTAGTTTATAAAACGTATTTCAATAAAATTAGATCTAAAACTTCGGTTAAATTGCGTATTGAAGATTTAGATTTGGGGTCTAATGTCATCAAATTTACACGATTTTTTGACATAACAAAAAAATCGAGTCTGATTTTAATAGATGAATATGAAATGGTTTTATAAAAACCAAGCTTTATCTGTATTCTCAATAACTATTTAAAGCATAAAAAAAGGACCCATTTCTGAGTCCTTTTATATCTAGTATTTTAATTTGCTACTTAGTAAAACGTCGCTCTGTTATCTTCGATATCAGATGCTTCTTTCAGTGCATTGTAAAGCTGTGTATTGACAGCGCTTGACTTGGCTTGACCCACACGGTTAGCAGATGCTTGATAGTTTGGCAACGGCTCAGCAGGCGTTAACTTTGTCAGTTGAATTGCATAGACACCATTGGCACCCACAATTAATTTTGAGGTCGCTCCTTCTTCTAAACCAAAAGCAGTTCCGATGACTTTAGGCTCTCTTCCAGCTCCTGAAAGTGTTGCGTTTTTCATGTTTACAGCCAAGGCTGTTTTAACGGTCTGTCCTTCATCAGAAGCAATCGCTTCTAAAGTGGTTGCAGAAATACGGTTTTTAATAAGCTCTGCTTTCTTTTCTTTTCTGATTTCTGGAAGTGCCGTAATGGATGCTTTTTCAACACTCATTAATCCGGCTTCGTTGACGGCTGTTACCTTAGCAACTACAAAACCACCTCCTGAAATATTGAAGCTTTTAAAGTCTCCTACTTCAACACCGTCTTCAAAAGACCATCTTACAATGGCTCTTTGCACACCAAGACCTGGAATTGTTTCGTCCAATTCTTTAATGCTGCTTACTGGGGAAGTTGTATAGTTATTTTCTTTAGCGACTTCATTAAAATCAGCACTGGCAACTGCGATTTCAAATTTAGATTTATTAGTAAAGACGCCATCAATAGTTTTTACAGAAGGCTCAATCTCTTGTACAATCGTTGCGATTTTAAACGCTTCTTGTTTTTTTCCTTGATCTAAGATTTCAATAATATGATATCCAAAGTTTGTTTTCACAACGCCTAAACTTCCTTTAGGGTTCTCAAAAGCATAGGCTTTAAATTCTTCTGCAAATCCGTCTGTGTAAGCAAATTCAATAACGCCTTCTTTTTCGTTGCTCACTTTATCAGAAGATAAAGACAGTAAACTTTTGAATTTTGAACGCTTAGAACGAATCACTTTATAAATACTATCGGCAGTCGTTTTTGCTTGTGCATCTGTTTTAGTAACGGAAGCATCTGCACGAACCGTCCCTACAAATGGAATCAGTATGTGACGTACTTTCGTAGAATCTGAGATCATTTTTTTAGCAACTTGTTTTGATAACTTGTATGCTGTTCCTTCTTTATAAGGCCCAAAAACTTCATTTAATTTCAACCCTGTCATTTGATCTGCAACAGTTGTTGGAAAGCTAGATGCAAACACATAAGCATCGTTATACTTAACTGATGAATTGGCATTTACAAAGGCTTTTACATCTGTTGTATTTTGAAAGCCTACCACTGTTTCGTTGGCTTTGGCCGCTTCATTAAATTCAACTTTATCAGCAATAAGGGCTGTTAAATCCGCTTGGATTTGCTGCTCATCTTCTAAAGAAGCTACTTCTTTAAACTGAACATAGACTAAATCTCTTGAAGCTTCAACCTTGTATTTGCTTGGATTTGCTTTGACATAGCTTGTAACTTCCGATTTCTTAACAGATACTAAACTGTCTGCAATAGACGTAAATGGAATTTGAACATATTTAATGTCTGCTTTGTCATTTTCTAACACATACTCTAACTCACCTTCTGTAAGCGTTCCAATAACACCTGCTTTCACAAGGTTAAAATACGTTTGTTGAACGCCTGTTTGAGAAATACTTTGTTCAAAATCAGTCCATGCTTTATAGTTCACAGCACTTCCGTTCAGCGTAGTCGTTTCTGGAGCAATCGCTTTTAGGTTTGCAATAAATTCGTTGAGTTTATCTTCATCAAATAAACCAGCTTCATTTTTGAATTCTTCAAAAGATCCTAAGTTTTGCTTTAACAATTGACGCATATAATCTCTTTCAATGGAGATTCCAACAGCATCGTATTGCGTTTGCATGACTTTATTTCTTACTTCTTGATCCCAAACACGGTTCATGGCTTGGGTGTTTGATACAGAACCACCAGATTGGCGTTGGATGTTTTCAACTTGATTCATGAATGCATCGCGTTCAATGTCTTCGCCATTAATCGTTGCAACAACGGTTTGTGATTTACCTGAAGACCCTAGGTTTTGAAATATATCTCCAATAATGAATGAAAATAATGCAAGAGCGATGATAATGATCAAGAATATAGAGCGTTGTCTAATTTTATTTAAAACTGCCATTTGTAGTGTGTGTTATTTTTTTTAATATAGTGGACGAAAATACCAATTTCTTTGAAATAATAAAAGGAGAAAAGAATATAATTCAAAGAAGGGGGTTAAATTAAAATTCTTCTAGGATTTTAAGCTGCACTAATTCGATTTTAGTATTGGAAACTTCCTTGATCGTAAAATGAAATTGTTCGATTGTAATTTCTTGGTTTTTCTCTGGTATTTCTTCGGTATGATTGACTATAAACCCCCCGAGAGTTTCGTAGTTTTCACTTTCGGGAAGTTGAAGTTTATAGGTTTCATTGATATGATCCACTTCTATCCGTGCAGAAAATATATAGGTGTTCTCATTCGTTTTTTCTTCAATAAGCTCAAACGTATCGTGCTCATCTTCAATTTCACCCACTAATTCTTCAATAACATCTTCCACAGTCATAATCCCTGAAGTCCCGCCATATTCATCTAAAACAACGGCTAGACTCTTGCGTTTTTTAATCAAAACATTCAAAACATCTTTTGCGAACATGGTTTCTGGAACATATTCTACTGGCCTTAACATTGATCTTATATTTTTTGGGTCTTTAAATAAATCAAATGAATGAACATAGCCCAAAATATCATCAATGGTTGTTTTGTACACCAGTATTTTTGAATGCCCTGTTTGGGTAAACAATTCGTTTAGGTGATTGATGGAATCATGAATTTCGATGGCGGTCAGTTCGGTTCGAGGCACCATGACCTCTCTAGATTTGACTTCCGAAAATTCGAGGGCGTTTTGAAAAATCTGAATTTCACTATCAATCGTATCGTGGGCTTCTACAGACTCCATTTGTTCACTGATGTAATTGCCCAGCTCTACTTTGGTAAACGCTAGTTGAACCTGATCTCCTTCTGTTTTAAATAAATATTTTAGGATGACATCTGAAATCCATATGACAAAATCCGATACAAAAGAAAATAGGACGTAAAATAGATAGGCAGGAACCGCAAATAACTTTAGTAAAGAGTTGGCATAAATCTGAAAAAATACCTTTGGCAGAAACTCCGCAGTCACTAGTATAATAAGCGTTGATATGACGGTTTGAGTCAGCAAGCTTAACTCAGAAAAGAGATAGTTAATAAGTGTACTGGACGACGGCAAATAGGATGCAAACCATTCAACGAGCAGGTCTCCCATGTAAAATCCATAAATCACCAAGGCTATATTATTTCCAATAAGCATGGTTGCTATAAACTTGGACGGTTTGGCTGTGATTTTGGTTAATAATGTTGACAGTAACCCTCCTTGTTTTTTCTCAATTTCAATATGAATTTTGTTTGAGGAGACATACGCAATTTCCATTCCTGAAAAGAAAGCAGATAAAATCAAACTAAAAACAATAATCAAGAGGTCTCCGGTCATGACTACAATTTACCGCGATCTTGAAATCGCTTCTTAAATTTTTTACGAAAGAAAAACATCGCGACCGCTAACGCGGAAAAGAACAAAGATATATAGGCTGCATTTCGGTCGTTGTTCCATTTATCGATTGCATCAAAAAGAAACAAGGCAGCAAACCCTAAATATAGATACTGTAGAATTGAAAGAATTTTCATTTTTATAGAGTTGAGTTAACGACCAAAATTAGTGGAGTAAATATACGAATTATTCATCAATAAAGATGCGCCCATTCACTTCAAGGACTTGAGCGTTGGTGAAATTTTTATTGGAATCAAATCCAATTCCATTGGTGATATAGTCTTTGGTTCTGAATTTCACAGGTTGATTGGTAAAAAGCCACTCCTTTTTTTGATCGTAAAAAAGTTGTTCTGTAAACAGTGTGTCGTTGGTGGAAGTCGTTAAAACCACATTCCCTTGCAGATCGATTAAATCGGTTTGGTCGTACATAATGGCATAATCAGAGGTCACTGTGTTTTTATTTTCATCATCATCAAAAAGGGTAAGGTCGATGCCTTCTGGGAATTTATAAAAGGGAAACTCACGGTTTGTAAAGTTTACCATTTTTGGGCTCAGCAAAATAACCGTTAGGCGGCCTGAGTCTGTGTATTTTGTATTGATGTTCTCTGCGATAGACAGCGGCGCATAAGAGGAGACATCAAGCTCCTGTACTTCTTTTAGGGTATTGTTACAAGAAAAAAACATCGCTACCACAGCAAGTGGAACGATGTTTTTTAATAGTATGTTGTAATCAAATTTCATTAAAGCGATGGTACTGTTAACGAACGTTGAATCCAACATTCAACTTTGATGACTTGACTTGCACGTCCCGAAGAAAATATTTCACTTTTTGTCGGTGCCTTGGCTTCATAATTAGCAATAGATTTTGCTGCATTTTTTTTCATTGTAGGATCAATGCGTCCTGCTTTTGCAGCTTCTTTAGCGGCTAACCAATAAACAGCTCTTTTTGAGAAGTTATCCGTTCCACAATCATTGGCACTTTTAGCATACATCGCTGCAATGGCTAGGTGGGCTCTTCCCATACTTGGATTTGCTCTAAGCACTTTCATAAAATATGTTCTTGCCTGACCGTAACGCCCTTTCTTTTTGAAGTTTGTTGCAATTTTATATAAGATTTTTGATTTCTCAAAGTTATCAGACTCCAGCTCAACAGCTTGATTGTAATAGCTCAAAGCCTCAGAACTTTTTCCTGCTTTGCCTTTTAAAATTCCTAAGTAAAACGCGGTGTCAGCATTTGGTTCTAATGCATTTTTTTGTTCTACAATCTTCACAAACAACGGATCGTCGTTACAGCCTTTAGCATACATTCTGTTCATGGCACGTTGTAACCAAACTCCATCATTTTTAAATTCTTCAAAATCTCTTTGATACAGTGGAATCAAGTTTTCACAATTGGCTCTAGATCCTAACTTAGTATCAATACTCCCTGCAATTTTATCATAGGCTCTTAAATAACTGTCGTACGATTTAAGTTTACGTGCCTCTTTCCGACCCATTTCTTTAACCTGACCTTCTTCATCTAAATATGCATTTCGCTTATTAGTGTAATTTTTAACTTCAAACTCAATTTTTTCGCTAATATCGTCGTACTTGGAAAATAATTGCTGTGCCGTTTTTCCTTCGGAATCGTAAAGGTCTACCATCAAAGAAAAATAGGTGTACAAACTCTTAGGGTTTGTAAACGTTTTGGCATCGGTTGTGTAAGCTGTATCAAAACAAGCATAAAGCACTTCGTTTGTTTTGTTTAAAATTTTTCTGTAATCATATTCCAACTGAAAGGCTTTCGCCATGTAGGCACCGCTAGGGGTTACGTTTGGAAAAACAGCTTTTCGCTCTTTCCAAAGTTTCAACATGTCGTTGATGAAATTGATTTTTTCTTCGCCTTCAGAATTATCAATCTTATATTTAAGGATACGTTCACCATAAACAAAAATAGCTTTGTTGAATTTTGGATTTCGTTTTCTAATTTCCATCCATGGAGTGTATGCCGCCGTGTAGTTTTTAGACTTGGCTAACTCACTAAAAATAGAAAGGGTTTCTAAATCCTGCTCATTTTGTGCAGAAATTGTTGTGATGCTTAAAAAAAGGAATGCGATTAAAAGGGTGATTTTCGTTTTCATCTGTCTGTATTTAAATTTATTTCAGATACTATAGGCTATTTTATAAAGCCATTTGGTTGTATTCTTGATTAATT
Organism: uncultured Formosa sp.; assembly: GCA_963933105.1. Taxonomy (GTDB): domain Bacteria; phylum Bacteroidota; class Bacteroidia; order Flavobacteriales; family Flavobacteriaceae; genus Hel1-33-131. The sequence goes on along the minus strand of CAWVRW010000010.1, from coordinate 2,205 downwards.
AAATTTTCGTTTTTCAAACCAGCGATCATTTAAAGATAAACTCATCTGAAATTTAACGAAATTTTCTTTCACTAAATTGGCGGTATTAACTCCGCGTGTCCCAATCTCAAAACCAACATTTGCATTTGAGAATATACGTCCGACTGGAAGTCCTACCCCAAAAGATATGCCAAACTCTTTAATATCTTCATTATTTATCCGCAACCCTGTATCTTCAAAGCGAATCCCTGTTCTGTAAACAATGCGTTTCCAGTAGCGATTAAAAGAATCAAATTTTGGAATATAAAATCCTCCAACAGAAATTGTTGAAGCATCTTCATAGGTGGCATTGTCAATAGTGAGAAGTCGATTGGAAAATTGACTTGCTTTGAGGAAAGTGTATTCAACTCCTGCAAACCATTTTCTAGGGGCTCCTACTCCTAAACCAAAAGATGTTTTTGAAGGTAACGTCAATTTAGTAGTCTCTAAATTAAAAACAGACAAATCAACTTCTGATACATTAATTGTGAATTCTTGTTGCGTTGAAGGATCAATTACGATTGTTGAATAGGCTCGGCTATTGGCTGAAGTCAGTTCGGAGCTTGGCGAATAGGTTGCCGAAGCTGTGACCTCTAAACTTGGCTTAATAAGTTTTGAGAAGATCAATCCAAAATTATAGGTAAGCCCCCCTAAATCTGATCTATTCGATTCTCTAGATTGGTACTGTAACTGCTCTCCTTGTGAATTATATCCAAAAGCTATATTGGTATTTTGTATGTTCCCGAAATTATAACTGGCATCTACTCCCAATCTAAAATCGTCCGTCAATTGGTATCCAAACCCTAAAAAGACTTTGTTTAATCCACCTTCACCTCTGTATTTATATTGAACAACATCGTCAGCATCTGTGGACTGTAATTTATATCCGACAGAAGAATAGGGCAAAACACCAAATCCAGCTCCAAATTTCCCAAGTGGAATGGCAATGGCTAAATAATCGACTGTTGTTGTACTCGATTTACCAGTTTGTGAACCACTAGAGAGTTTTATATCTGAGTGACTCCCTCCTATTGTATATTTTATGGGTTTGGCTTCATTATTAAAAGACTTTAGATTTTTACCAGCAAAAGAGGCTGGATTTCGAAGGTTGATATGGATACTGTCAGAATACACACTTAATCCTCCCATGGATTGGTTTTCTACTGTACCCTTAAATTTTAAACTTCCGATGCCATAAAATGAATAAGGAGAACTTGAACCCTGTTGTGCAAAAGATAGACTTGAAAATACAACCGTTATAAGTATTAAAAACTTTTTTATCATTAGTTTGAATTAAATTCTAGTAAAAAATTAAGTCCTTCTAAAAGAAAATTAGAATCCGCAAATATGCTAATTTTAAATTGCTTACACAAGAAATCTGCGTCTCCTCCTGTTAAAATAACTGTTAAATCTGGATATTTATTTTGATACACCTTAATAGTGCCTTCTATTTCTTGCAAGACCCCATGGACAACTCCAGAGTGAATTGATGCTTCAGTAGAACTCCCAATGCGTTGATTGGGGATTGATTTTGGAAGCAGTGGTAAGTTTGATGTAAATGCTTCTAGTGATTTATAACGCATCTCTAATCCTGGGGAAATAGCACCCCCTAGATAGTTTTGGTCGGCATCCATAAAATCATAGGTAATGCAACTCCCGGCGTCGATGACTAAAACATTCTTATTAGGACACTGCTTAACAGCTGCCGCCATAAGTGCCAAACGGTCCACACCCAAAGTAAGTGGCGTATCGTAACGGTTTTCAAAAGGTAGTTTAAAAGAAGCCTCTAAAATTTTGATGGGCAGCAACTTTTGGAGCGTCTCCACCTCCGAATTGTCCATAGTTCTTACCGTTGACAGCAGTCCTTGTCTGATTTCAGAGAACTTTTCAAGTAATTTTTCAACCTCAAAGACCATCCCTTTAGTGGCCACGGTTTGAACCTTTATTATTTTATCTAATTGAAAAACAGCCAGTTTGGTTGCGGTATTTCCAATGTCAATTATCAAATTCATCTTTCTCATTTAGACTGTAAATCTACAAAACCATTTTTTATAAAATTTTACTTTGCGAATATTAAAATTGCGTTATATTTGCAACCGCATTACGCGAGGAGGTGCCTTAGCTCAGTTGGTAGAGCAATGGACTGAAAATCCATGTGTCCCTGGTTCGATTCCTGGAGGCACCACT
>CAWVRW010000009.1:0-69674 GCA_963933105.1 uncultured Formosa sp. | reverse complement strand
TTATCATCTCATTAACCAATAAAAAAGGCGACGTGATCTCATGGTCATCAGCTGGAAAAATGGGTTTTAGAGGTTCTAAAAAGAATACGCCTTACGCTGCACAATTAGCAGCAGAGGACGCTTCTGGCCCTGCAAAAGAAGCAGGTCTTAAGAAAGTGAAAGTATACGTTAAAGGACCTGGGAATGGTAGAGAATCAGCAATACGTTCTTTACACAACAGCGGAATTGAAGTTACTGAAATCATTGATGTAACTCCTACACCTCACAACGGTTGTAGACCTCCAAAGAGAAGAAGAGTTTAATTTATTTAATAGTATAAACGAGAGATCAACGACTGTCGAAGGATAAGCTTAAGACCTTAATTCACAATCACTCTCAAAAACAAAACGAAATGGCAAGATATACTGGTCCTAAAACAAAAATCGCCCGTAAGTTTGGCGTAGCAATCTTCGGAGAAGATAAATCTTTTGAAAAAAGAAACTATCCTCCAGGACAACACGGAAATAACAGACGTCGTGGTAAAAAGTCTGAATATGCAATCCAGTTAATGGAGAAGCAAAAAGCTAAATACACTTATGGTGTATTAGAAAAGCAATTTAGAAACATGTTTAAAAAAGCAACTGCTTCACGTGGTATTACTGGTGAGGTGCTTTTACAACTATGTGAATCTAGATTGGATAATGTTGTTTTCAGAATGGGATTATCTCGTTCTAGAAGTGGAGCTAGACAATTAGTATCGCACAGACACATTACCGTAAACGGTGGAATTGTAAACATTCCTTCTTACTCTCTAAAAGCTGGCGATATTGTTGCCGTAAGAGAAAAATCTAAATCTTTAGAAACAATTGAATCTGCTTTATCAAACTCATCAGTAGTTTATGAGTGGATCACTTGGAACAGCGATACAAAATCTGGAACGTATGTTTCTGTTCCTGAGCGTCTTCAGATTCCTGAAAACATCAACGAGCAATTTATCGTAGAACTGTACTCTAAATAATAAATTAATCATATTGGTATTTAGCCAAAGGATTTATTAGTGGTCTTCATACTTATAAATCGCGCAACTAATTAACAATTAAAACGAAGACAATTATGGCAATATTAAATTTTCAGAAGCCCGACAAAGTAATTATGATCGACTCTACTGATTTCGAAGGTAAATTCGAATTCAGACCTTTAGAGCCAGGATACGGATTAACAGTTGGAAATGCTTTACGTAGAGTGTTATTATCTTCATTAGAAGGTTTTGCAATTACTTCAGTTAAAATGGACAGTGTAGAACATGAGTTCTCTACCATCCCTGGAGTTGTTGAAGACGTTACTGAAATTATACTTAACTTGAAACAAGTTCGTTTCAAAAGACAAATTGATGAAGTAGACAATGAGTCTGTTTCAATATCAATTTCTGGTCAAGATAAAATTACTGCTGGTGATTTTCAGAAATTTATTTCTGGGTTCCAAGTTTTAAATTCAGACTTAGTAATCTGTAATTTAGATCCTAAAGTAACCATTAACATGGAATTGACTTTAGAAAAAGGACGTGGATATGTACCTGCTGAAGAAAATAAAAAAGCAGCTGCATCTGTAGGGACAATCTTTACAGATTCTATCTACACACCAATCAAAAATGTTAAATACAGCGTTGAGAATTTTCGTGTAGAGCAAAAAACAGATTACGAAAAACTAGTTTTCGAAATCCAGACAGACGGTTCTATCAGTCCTCAAGATGCATTAACACAAGCAGCAAAAATATTAATCCACCACTTCATGTTATTCTCCGATGAGCGTATCACTTTAGAAGCGGATGAGATTGCACAAACTGAAACATATGATGAAGAATCACTACACATGCGTCAGTTGCTTAAAACTAAATTAATTGACATGGACCTTTCAGTTCGTGCTCTTAACTGTTTAAAAGCTGCAGAAGTTGATACTCTAGGTGACCTAGTATCTTTCAACAAAAACGATTTAATGAAGTTTAGAAACTTTGGTAAAAAATCATTAACTGAACTTGAAGAGTTAGTCAATGTAAAAGGCCTTAGCTTTGGAATGGACTTAAGCAAATACAAATTAGATAAAGATTAATTACTTTATAATTTGCGCCTCTTAAACGAGTTGATGCAAGATAAGGTTTAAATAAAATGTCATGAGACACGGAAAAAAAATAAATCATTTAGGTAGAAAAACGGCGCACAGAAAGTCAATGTTAGCAAACATGGCCTGTTCTTTAATCGAACACAAGCGTATCAATACAACTGTTGCTAAAGCAAAAGCTTTAAAGCAATTTGTTGAGCCTTTAATTACAAAGTCTAAAACCGATACAACTCACAACCGTCGTATTGTATTTAGCAGACTAAGACAAAAAGAATCGATCACTGAATTATTTGGTGGTGTCGCAGCTAAAATTGGAGACCGTCCAGGAGGTTATACTCGAATTATCAAACTAGGAAATCGTCTTGGTGATAATGCGGATATGGCAATGATCGAATTAGTAGATTTCAATGAAATTTACAATGCTGACAAACAACCTAAGAAAAAGACAACTCGTAGAAGCCGTAGAGGAGGCGCTGCTAAGCCAGTAGCTGCTGTTGAAACGACTACAACTTCAGAAGAAGAAGAGTAAACGTTAAGTTTATGTTAAAATAACAAGGGTGAACTTTTTAGTTCACCCTTTTTTTGTTAAAATTGTATAACCCAAATTTTAACATTATGAATTTTTCTAAACTTCTTCTCCTTTGTTTATTCACTACACTGTCTTATGCGCAGTATGATGTTACCACCATTGGTAATCCAGAAACACTTAATAATACAGGGCTTTGGATAATTAATAAACCTACATCTAATAAGATAATTAAAGGTTCTCCTCTGGTATTTTCAGATATAGAATCTTCGAAATTCATTTTAAAGCCTAAGAACTCCTCAAAGCTATATAGTTTTATAAATGGTAATTATAATTCTCAAACCGATCAAATTGTCGTCAAAATGAGTATTGACTCTGTTTTCTCTTTTGACAGCAATAAAATAGACTATGCTATTTTTAATGATTTAAAAATGAAAAGATTTTCCGCTAATACTATCCCAGATCGATTTTATCTTTTTTTAACGGAAGGAATTAATTATACGTTATTTAAATCTTATTATTCTAGAATCACTAAGGGGCGTGTTAACCCGATGACTTTAGTTAAAGTAAAGCCAGATAAGTTAGAGATTTTCTCTAAATATTTTATTTCCATTAACGGAGCAGATCCTATTGAATTCAAATTAAAAAAGAATACAATCCTCAAATTACTCTCAGAAAGACGAGATGAAGTATCTAGTTATGCCTCTGAAAATAGATTATCCTTTTCAAAAGAAAAGGATATCATAAAAATTTTCCAAAATTTCAATAAATAATGAAATGTTAATAAGCATTTAAAATTTAAAGGATAAACTTTTTTAGTTTATCCTTTTTTTTGTGCAATTTTGTAAAACCTTACAAGACTTCGAAAACAATGAAATATACAACACGAAAAAAAGCCGTCCTACTTCTTGCAGATGGAACAATTTTTTATGGAAAAGCAATAGGCAAGGAAGGTACTGCTTTTGGAGAAGTTTGCTTTAATACCGGAATGACAGGCTACCAAGAAATATTTACAGACCCTTCTTACTTCGGACAACTGATGGTGACGACCAATCCTCACATTGGAAACTACGGAGTTAACGATGAAGAAATGGAATCTGATTCCATTAAAATTGCGGGGCTTATATGTAAAAACTTTAGCTATAACTATTCACGTGTCGATGCGAGTGGTTCGCTTGTTGACTTTTTAGACTCAAATGATTTATTTGCAATTTCAGATGTAGATACCAGAGCTCTCGTAAGCTACATTCGTGAAAACGGAGCCATGAATGCCGTCATCTCTACTGAAGTAGATGATGTTGAAGGTCTAAAAAAACAACTTGCAGAAATTCCACAAATGGAAGGTTTGGAGTTAGCATCCAAAGTATCCACCAAAAAACCCTACTATTTTGGAGATGAAAATGCAACTTACAAAATCGCAGCCCTTGATATTGGAGTCAAGAAAAACATATTACGCAATTTCGCCAAACGCGACGTCTATATAAAAGTATTTCCATTCAACTCAACCTTTGAAGAATTGAGTGCGTGGAACCCTGATGGTTACTTCTTATCCAATGGGCCTGGAGATCCAGAACCTTTGGTAGAAGCCCAAGCTTTGGCAAAAACCATCATCGACAAAAACTTACCCTTATTCGGGATTTGCTTAGGACACCAAGTGATTGCCTTGGCAAATGGGGTTTCTACCTACAAAATGCACAATGGACACAGAGGGATCAACCATCCTGTTAAAAACCTCGTGACAGGCAAAGGTGAAATCACCTCCCAAAATCATGGTTTTGCAGTCAACAGACAAGAAGCAGAAGCCCATTCGGACTTAGAAGTGACACATCTCCATTTAAATGATGACACCGTTGCAGGAATTGCTATGAAGTCCAAAAACTGTTTCTCTGTACAATACCATCCAGAAGCCAGTCCAGGACCACACGATTCTTCTTATTTGTTTGACCAGTTCATTCAAAATTTAAAATAATAACTTTTTAAAGGTATCAAACATTAAATTTGATGCCTTTTTTAATCTACTACAACGTTTTAGCTAATAATTCGTATAAATCCACTCGAGAATAATTATAAAAAATTTCATTTTCGTAAATTTGTAAACTATAAATAACTTAAACACAAGACTATGAGTATCATAATTAACATTCATGCACGTCAAATTTTAGACTCTAGGGGAAATCCTACAGTAGAAGTTGATGTCACCACTGAAAACGGATTTATTGGAAGAGCAGCAGTACCCTCTGGTGCATCTACTGGAGAACATGAAGCAGTTGAATTACGCGATGGCGGATCTGCTTACATGGGAAAAGGCGTTTTAAAAGCGGTTGAAAATGTGAATACGATTATTGCTCAAGAATTATTGGGTGTTTCTGTATTTGAACAAAACCTAATCGATCAAATTATGATTGATTTAGACGGAACTCCAAATAAATCTAAGTTGGGTGCCAACGCAATTCTAGGGGTGTCTCTAGCAGCTTCAAAAGCGGCTGCAGCAGAACTAGGAATGCCATTATACCGTTATGTAGGCGGCGTAAGTGCCAACACATTGCCAGTTCCAATGATGAATATCATCAATGGAGGCTCGCACAGTGATGCACCCATCGCGTTTCAAGAATTTATGGTCATGCCAGTAAAAGCTAAAAACTTTACACATGCCATGCAAATGGGAACCGAAATTTTTCATAACCTTAAAAAAGTATTACACGACAGAGGTTTGAGTACAGCTGTTGGTGATGAAGGTGGTTTTGCTCCAAACTTAGAAGGCGGAACAGAAGATGCTTTAGAAACGATTGCAATAGCAGTTAAGAACGCAGGTTATACTTTAGGAGATGATGTTATGATCGCCTTGGATTGTGCTGCTGCAGAATTTTATGTAGATGGTTATTATGACTACACAAAATTTGAAGGTGAAAAAGGAAAAATACGTACAAGCCAACAACAAGCAGATTACTTAGCGGAATTAGCGGCGAACTACCCAATCATCTCAATCGAAGATGGAATGGATGAAAATGACTGGGAAGGATGGAAATACCTTACCGACAAAATAGGCGATAAAGTTCAACTTGTTGGCGATGATTTATTTGTAACCAATGTAGAACGTCTTTCTAGAGGAATTGAAAATAACATAGCCAATTCAATCCTTATTAAAGTCAACCAAATAGGAACACTTACTGAAACTATTGCAGCCGTGAATATGGCGCACAATGCAGGCTTTACATCTGTAATGTCGCACCGTTCTGGTGAAACGGAAGACAATACCATTGCCGATCTTGCAGTGGCTTTAAACACAGGTCAAATCAAAACAGGTTCTGCCTCACGAAGTGACCGTATGGCAAAATATAACCAACTCCTTCGTATTGAAGAAGAATTAGGTGAAACAGCTTATTTCCCACAAGAAAAAGCGTTTAAAATTAAGTAAACAACTTACTTTTAAATAGATATAAAGGCTGCCCGAAAAGGCAGTCTTTTTTTATGCGATTTAGTTAAAGAACTAAACACAACTATAATTGCACTATAATACAATATTTGTTCAATCATAATAACACGAAGACTTTCCCTCTTAGGCTTCTTCGATAAAACATTTTTTTTTTGTAAATTCGCTACTCATTATTCAAGCACATATAATACATCTCAAAAAATGTCAAATAAAGCAATTTTAGAAATCAACGGTGAAAAACATGAACTCCCCACATTTACGGGATCAGAAAATGAACTCGCTATTGATATCAGCTCCTTGAGAGCAGTCACCAAAGGAGTTACTACCATTGATCCGGGTTTTAAAAACACAGGTTCTTGTGTTAGTGAGATTACATTCTTAGATGGTGAAAAAGGAATCCTTAGATACAGAGGCTATTCCATTGAAGAATTAGCTGAAAAAGCTGATTTTTTAGAAGTTGCATACCTATTGATTTTTGGCGAATTGCCAACAAAAGATGCGTTAGACAAATTTCATGCAGACATCAAATCGGAATCTATTGTAGATGACGATATCAGAAAAATAATAGATGCATTTCCAAAATCGGCACACCCAATGGGAGTCTTGTCGTCATTGACAAGTGCGTTGACAGCTTTCAATCCTACATCAGTGAATGTAGATTCTGAAAAGGACATGTACAATTCTGTCGTACGTATATTAGGGAAATTCCCTGTTTTAGTGGCTTGGGCCATGCGTAAAAAACAAGGACTGCCATTAGATTACGGAGACAACTCTTTAGGATATGTAGAAAACGTCCTGAAAATGATGTTCAAGCAACCTAACGAAGAATACGTTCAAAATGAAGTATTAGTCAATGCCTTAAACAAACTACTCATCCTTCATGCTGATCATGAGCAAAACTGTTCGACCTCTACCGTTCGAATCGTTGGATCTTCACATGCAGGTTTATTTGCCTCTATTTCAGCAGGAATTTCGGCGCTTTGGGGACCTCTTCATGGAGGTGCAAACCAAGCCGTTTTAGAAATGTTGGAAGCCATTAAAGAAGATGGTGGAGATACTAAAAAATACATGGCAAAAGCCAAAGACAAAAGCGATCCTTTTAGATTAATGGGCTTTGGACATAGAGTCTACAAAAATTTCGATCCACGAGCTAAAATCATCAAAGTCACTGCCGATGAAGTTTTAAACGATTTAGGAGTCGAAGACCCTATTTTAGATATCGCTAAAGGACTCGAAAAAGAAGCCCTAACAGATGCATATTTCATAGATAGAAAATTATATCCAAACGTCGATTTTTACTCTGGAATTATCTACCGTGCGATGGGCATCCCTGTAGAAATGTTTACCGTCATGTTTGCCTTAGGACGCCTTCCAGGTTGGATCGGGCAATGGCGCGAAATGCGTTTGCGTAAAGAACCAATCGGTCGTCCACGTCAAATTTATACAGGAAGTACATTGCGTCCGTTTAAGTCTGTAGCTAAATAAACCTACTAAAGGATTGAAAAAAATGCTAAAACTTCAAGTAAATAACGAGTATGCGCGTTTGAAAGCGGTTCTTTTTGGAACGGCTCAAAACAATGGGCCAACGCCCTCCGCAGAAAGTTGTTACGATCCCAACAGTTTATCTCATGTCTTAGCCGGCACTTACCCGACCGAAGCAGATATGCAGAATGAAATGTCGGCTGTACTAGCCGTATTTCAAAAATATGAGGTTGAAGTTTTTCGACCAAGCATTATCGCAAATTGCAATCAAATATTTGCACGTGATATTGCCTTTGTGATCGATACGAAATTTATTAAATCCAATATACTTCCTGATCGTGCTGAAGAATACGAAGCATTAGAAATACTTTTAAAGAAATTCAATCCAGAGGATATCATAGAACTGCCAGAAGACTGTCACGTTGAAGGTGGTGATGTTGTTGTATCTAATGATTATATCTTTATTGGAGTCTATTCAGGACTCGATTATCCAGACCACATTACAGCCCGAACCAACCTTCAGGCAGCAGAAGCAATTCAAAAACTATTTCCACTAAAAACGGTTAAAACTTTTGAGCTTCGCAAATCAAATTCAAACCCACTTGAAAACGCACTCCATTTAGATTGTTGTTTTCAACCCTTAGGACACGGAAAAGCCCTGATTCACGATCAAGGATTTTTAAATAAAACAGATTACGAGTGGCTCCTTGATTTTTTTGGAAAAGACAACGTTTTTGTTGCAACTCAACAAGAAATGACCCAAATGAATTGCAACGTATTTTCTATATCTGAAGATGTTGTGATATCCGAACAAAATTTTACACGCCTAAATACTTGGCTTGTTGCCCAAGGATTTACCGTTGAAGAAGTGCCTTATGCCGAAATATCAAAACAAGGAGGTTTACTCCGTTGTTCAACCCTTCCTTTAAACAGAAACTAAAATGTCACAAATTACCAATACAGTTCTAATGATTCGCCCTGTCCAATTTCGTATGAACGAACAGACAGCTGTGAATAATTTCTATCAAAAATCCTTAGGAAAAACCCTTCCTGAAACAGTGAACACAAAGGCTGCGAAAGAGTTTGATAGCATGGTTAAAAAACTTAAAAAAGCAGGTATCAACGTGATTGTGGTCGAGGACACTAAAGACTTTGACACCCCCGATTCAATTTTCCCAAACAACTGGATTTCTTTTCATGAAAATGGCACCATTGGATTGTATCCTATGTTTGCTGAAAACCGACGTCTGGAGCGTAAGGATTCGGTCTTAGAAGCTGTAGAAGCCGAAGGTTTCAAGATTGAAACCGTTGTGGATTACACAGAAGCAGAAGCGGATGGTTTTTATTTAGAAGGCACCGGCAGTATTCTGTTGGATCGTGAGAATAGCAAAGCCTATTGTGCAATCTCTGCAAGAGCCGATGAAGAATTATTTATCGAGTTCTGTGAAGATTTTGAATACACGCCAGTTGTGTTTTCAGCCTATCAAACGGTCAACGACAAACGCGAACTCATCTACCACACCAACGTCATGATGTGTTTGGGGAATACTTTTGCAGTCGTTTGTTTGGCTAGTATTGATGATAAAAAAGAACGTAAAAACCTTCTTAAACACCTTCATGAAGATGGGAAAAAAGTCATTGAAATATCTGAAGACCAAGTCAATAATTTCGCAGGAAACATGCTGCAGCTCAAGGGTACCGACGACGCTAGCTATTTGGTAATGAGCCAGTCAGCTTTTGATTCGTTACGACCTGCTCAAGTTCAGTTGTTAGAAGTTCATGCAACCATTATATCAAGTTCTTTAGAGACGATAGAAGCTTGTGGTGGTGGTAGTGCACGTTGCATGATGGCCGAAGTATTTTTGCCTAAAACAGCTTCAAATTAGGATTAAAAAAAATGTATCTTTGTGACTGAAATCAGATAGACAATGACACTTCAGGAATCCTTATCACAACATATAAAGCAAGCGTTTGTAACGCTCTATAATACCCCTCTAGAAACGGTTGAATTTCAATCCACTCGTAAAGATTTTGAGGGCGATATTACGGTAGTTACCTTTTCAATGCTACGAACCATAAAAATGAACCCTGCCGAATTGGGAGAAAATTTAGGGACGTATCTGTGTGAACATGTCGATGAAGTCGTTCGTTATAACGTCGTCAAAGGATTTTTGAATTTAGTGCTTTCCGATGCCTATTTTATGGAGTTCTTTCAAACCGTGCATGCGAATCCTACCTTTGGTTTTGTAACCCCTTCAACAGATCAGGCGATGATGGTAGAATATTCATCTCCCAACACCAATAAGCCGCTCCATTTAGGACACGTTAGAAACAACCTTTTAGGTTATAGTGTGGCCGAAATTTTGAAAGCCTCTGGTAAAAAAGTTTACAAAACTCAAATCATCAACGACCGTGGGATTCATATTTGTAAAAGTATGGTGGCATGGCAGCGTTATGGTAATAATGAAACTCCAGAATCTACAGGATTGAAAGGGGATAAGTTGGTTGGAAATTACTATGTAAAATTTGATCAAGTTTATAAAGAAGAAATTAAAGATTTAGAAGCAAAAGGCCTGTCCGTTGACGACGCAAAAGCACAAGCCCCTATCTTATTAGAAGCAAAAGAAATGCTTTTAAAGTGGGAAGCTGGCGATGCTGCTGTCGTATCACTTTGGGAACAAATGAACAGCTGGGTCTATGCAGGATTTGAAGTCACTTATAAATCACTTGGTGTCAATTTTGACAGCTACTACTACGAGAGTCAAACCTATTTATTAGGAAAGTCGTTTATAAAAGAAGGACTCCAAAATGGCGTCTTTATTAAAAAAGAAGACGGTTCTGTTTGGTGTGATTTGACCCCCGATGGATTGGACGAAAAAATAGTTTTAAGAGCTGATGGAACTGCGGTTTATATGACCCAAGATATCGGAACAGCAATCCAACGTTTAAAAGATTTCCCCGATGTTGGAGGCATGGTTTACACTGTAGGAAATGAACAAGATTACCATTTCAAAGTCTTATTTCTAATCTTAAAAAAATTAGGATTTGACTGGGCTAAAAACCTCACACATCTAAGTTATGGCATGGTTGATTTGCCAAGTGGTAAGATGAAAAGTCGTGAAGGTACCGTAGTGGATGCAGACGATCTAATCGTTGAAATGGCAACGACTGCCAAAGATATTTCGCAAGAATTAGGGAAATTAGAAGGCTATTCAGACAGTGAAAAAGCGGAAACCTATGGAACGATTGGCTTGGGTGCGCTGAAGTACTTTATTTTGAAAGTTGATCCCAAAAAACGAATTTTGTTCGACCCGCAAGCGTCGGTAGATTTTCAAGGAAATACAGGGCCGTTCATACAATATACCTATGCACGTATTCAAGCTATTCTTAGAAAATCACCCGTGGAAACGGAGGATGCTACTTCTTTAGAGTATCCCTTACACGACAAAGAAAAATCACTTCTCAAGCAATTACAACTTTTTCCAGACGTGATTCAACAAGCTGCCACCAATTACAGTCCTGCTTTAGTGGCGAATTACGCTTACGACTTGGTAAAAGAATTCAATTCTTTTTATCAAAATGTATCTATTTTAGGAGCTGATAGTACTGCTGAAATTAGATTTAGAGTACAGCTTTCACAAGCCGTCGCTACGACCATCAAAAATGCGTTTAGTTTGTTGGGAATTCAGGTGCCTGAGCGTATGTAATTTTTAGGTTTTATGGTTCACGCTTTACAAGATTTTATTCCACATGCTGCTTTTGATCAAGTAACACAGTTGTTGTCACACGACAATTTAGTGGTTAAAATTAAGCAAGAACGCAAAACACGTCATGGGGATTACCGACGTTTGCCCAATGGGAAACATCAAATCACCATCAACTCCAATTTAAATACCTATCGGTTTTTAATTACCTTGATCCATGAAATCGCTCATTTTGAAGCGTATAAGTCCTATGGTAAAATGATCAAGCCACATGGTCTTGAATGGAAATCGGTATTTCAGCATCTAATGCTGCCTTTTTTACGACCTGAAATTTTCCCAATGGATGTGCTGCCTTTACTGGCGTTGCATTTCAAAAACCCAAAAGCAAGTAGCGACTCCGATACTGTTTTAGCCTTGAAGCTCAAGCAATACGACGCTCCTAACGGAAAAATATTTATCTTTGAGGTGCCTGAAGGAACTACATTTCGATTGTATAATGGAAAATTGTTCCGTAAAGGTCCCAAAAGAAGAACACGGTTTGAATGTACAGAATTGGCCTCCGGTCGATTGTATGTTTTTAACCCCAATGCAGAAGTTGAACTTATAGATGAATAAATGAAGATGAATAAAAATTATTATGCAATTATAATGGCTGGCGGTGTTGGCTCTCGGTTTTGGCCAGTGAGTAAGGAGTCATTTCCAAAACAATTCCACGACATGCTTGGAACAGGTCAGACACTTTTACAGAAGACGGCTTCTCGTTTAGAAGGCTTGATTCCAAAAGAAAATATATTAATTTTAACCAATGAACGTTACTGTGATTTGGTCCTTGAGCAATTGCCTCAAATTAATGAGAATCAAATTATTGCTGAGCCTGCCATGCGAAATACCGCACCTTGTATTTTAATGGCATCCCTAAAAATTCACAAACAAAATCCGGATGCTGTCATGGTCGTCGCGCCAAGTGACCACTGGATTGAGGATGAAACGGCATTTATTTCGAACCTTCAAAGTGCATTTGATTTTTCAGAAAAATCAGACGTATTGATGACCTTAGGAATCAAACCAACATTTGCAAATACCGGTTACGGGTATATTGAATATGATAAATCAAACAACAGCGCTCAAAAGAAAGTGCTTCAATTTCGAGAAAAACCAAATTACGAAACTGCCAAAGGCTTTTTGGAACAAGGTAATTTTCTTTGGAATGGTGGGATTTTTATCTGGTCTACTGCCAGCGTATTGAAAGCGTTTGAAACACATCAACCAAAATTATACACGCTTTTTGCGGATGGATTAAACGATTATAATACCGATACCGAAGCTGCTTTTGTGTTGGAGAATTATAAGAATGCAGAAAACATTTCCGTGGATTATGCAATTATGGAACCCAGTGAAAATGTATATGTCATTCCTGCTACTTTTGACTGGAACGATTTAGGGACTTGGGGGAGTTTATATGATAAGATCTCTGAAACTCCAACTGAAAATGCTGTGGTCAATGCACGTTTATTGGCTGAAAATTCTTCAGGGAATATGGTCAAAACAGACACGAATAAAATAGTTGTCCTAGAGGGCTTAGATGATTTTATAGTGGTGGAAGAAAAAGAAATTTTACTTATCTTTCCAAAGAGTAAAGAACAAGACATTAAGCAATTACGCGAACGCGTGAAGCAAAAATTTGGAGATCAACACATTTAATTATGGATAACAATCTAAATCAAGAGTTAGAAGACGCTAAAACCGAACAATCCAAAAATGCGGTTAAAGAGGATGCCAAAGGACTTTGGACCTCGTTGAAAGTATTTATTATTGAACTCTTAGATTTTAGACATGACACGGATAGAGAGGCCACGGTAGCGGCGATCAAAGCCGATATCCCTTTCAAAGGGGCAACCGCTTGGATTTTGATTTGCTCCATCTTTGTGGCATCCGTAGGATTGAATGCAAATTCGACCGCAGTGGTTATTGGTGCGATGTTAATTTCGCCCCTTATGGGCCCCATTCTTGGGATTGGAATGTCCATTGCCATCCATGATATAGACACCCTTAAAAAGTCCTTGATCAATTTTGCGACCATGGTCGTTTTGAGTTTGTTAACCGCTTTTTTATTCTTTTACCTTTTCCCATTAAGTCAAGATAATTCAGAATTATTAGGGCGTGTCAAACCCGATATTAGAGATGTGCTTATTGCATTTTTTGGTGGGCTTGCGCTCATCATTGCAAGAACCAAAAAGGGGACAGTTGCCTCTGTAATTTTTGGTGTGGCAATTGCCACCGCCTTAATGCCGCCTTTGTGTACAGCGGGGTATGGCTTGTCTCAAGGAAATTTTGATTACTTTTTTGGAGCCATGTATTTGTTTGCAATCAATACGATTTTCATTGCCCTAGCCACATTTATTGTCTTAAAGATTCTAAGATTTCCGATGTTGAGATATGTCAACTCTCAACGCCGAAAAAACATTGTTCGCATCACATCCATTCTTGCCTTAGCAGCGATGCTTCCTGCGGGTTGGACGTTTGTTGAGGTTCTAAGAGAAACACGCTATCAAGCGGATTATACATCCTATTTAGAAACTGAAATCACTTCGAATAACAGCCTTTGGCTTCAACGCGAGAAAATAGATATGGCTGAAAAAATAATCACGCTGAATTTTAATGGTGAAATTACAGAGGCTACCAAATCAGATTTGATAAATGAGTTGAAAGGCTATGAGTATCTTCAAGATTTTAGTTTGACCATCAACGGTAACAAAAACAGAAGTGTTGATAAAATTTTGGAGCTTTACGATAGGGCGATTGATAAAATCGAAAAACGAGACAGTATCATTGCTGCGCGTGAACTCCACATTGACAGTCTGAAACTCGTGCTCAGTTCTCATAAAAGTGAAATGGATTCAAATATATTTTTAAACCTTTCAAAAGATGCAAAAATTCAGTTTTCGGATCTAGAATCTTTTGGCTATGCTAAAATGTTAGCGTCTTCAAATTTTAGAAATACCGATACGATTCAGTTGGTTAAAACACAATGGAATTCTAACTTATCAGACAGCCTTGTGGTGCTCAGAAAACAAGCTTTAAAAACGTGGATTGAACAAGAACTTAATTCAGAAAATATTGAGGTGATTAGTAACTAATAGCTACTGGTCTTCTAAATACATCTTACGCACCTTTTTGAATAAGTTAGAAGAGTACACAAAATCTGTTACAACTTCGTTATCCGTCCTAAAAATGGTGTCTTTGCTGCCTTCCCAAGCTTTCAATCCGTCTTTTAGAAATAGAATGTTTTGACCAATTTCCATGACCGAATTCATGTCATGCGTATTGATTACTGTTACAATGTTATTTTCGTGTGTAATTTCTTGAATCAGGTTGTCAATGACAATAGCTGTCTTAGGGTCTAAACCAGAGTTGGGCTCGTCACAAAACAAATATCTAGGATTATTTACAATGGCTCTTGCGATTGCCACCCGTTTTTGCATTCCACCAGAAGCTTCACTGGGCATTTTGGTGTGTGCATCGTCCAAGTTTACGCGTTTCAAAGCAGAATTTACACGGTCCTCCATCTCGCTTCGCGATTGTTTTGTAAACATTCTCAAAGGAAACATAACGTTCTCAGCAATGGTTAAAGAGTCAAACAATGCCCCGCCCTGAAAGACCATGCCTATTTGTGAACGCAGCGTTCTTTTTTCATTATCGGAAAGACTTAAAAATATATTCTCATCATACGCTATGCTGCCTTCTTCATAGTCAAAAAGTCCAAGCAAACACTTTAATAAAACCGTTTTTCCAGAACCACTTTGTCCAATGATGAGGTTGGTTTTTCCTGATTCAAAGATGGTAGAAATCCCTTTTAAGACTTTAGTGTCTCCAAATGATTTATGTAGGTTTTTGACTTCAATCATTAGCTTAGTAACATTTGAGTTAAAATATAATTTAAGAGGATGATGGACACACTTGTCCAAACAAAAGCCGTCGTACTTGCTTTCCCGACTTCCAATGCGCCACCTTTCATATAATAGCCGTGAAAGGAAGGGATGGTGGCGAGTAAAAAGGCAAATACAAATGTTTTGATAAATGCATACGCCATATGAAAAGGAATGAAGTCCAATTGAACTCCAGTTACATAATCTTCAAAACTTGAAAATCCACCATAAACGCAGGCAGCCATTCCGCCAATAATCCCTAAAAACATAGCGATAGAAATTACAAATGGATAGAGTAGAAGCGCAATAACTTTTGGAAATACTAAGTAATTTACAGAGTTGATTCCCATCACTTCTAAGGCGTCGATTTGTTCGGTAACGCGCATTGTTCCGATGCTAGATGTGATAAAAGACCCCATTTTACCTGCCATAATAACAGAGATAAAAGTGGGTGCAAATTCTAAAATAACAGATTGTCGTGTTGCAAAACCGACAAGATATTTTGGGATCAATGGGCTGTTAATGTTAAGTGCTGTTTGGATGGTGACAACCCCGCCAACAAAAAACGATATAAACGCCACAATACCAATAGAGCCGACAATTAAATCTTCGACATCCTTAAGGATCAATTGTTTCATAACAGACCATTTGGTCGGCTTGCGAAACATTTCGCCAATCATTAAAAAATAAGACCCAATATTGTGGAGGTAGTTCATGAAATTATAATTGCTGCTAAAGTAAAAAAATCTAACCATTAATTTATCCTTATTAAAATGGAATCATTAAAAAAATGTATTTTTGATGCTTAACAAACCTTATTATGAAGTTTTCAAAATTTATTTACCTGTTATTGTTTTTAGGTGTCTTTTCTTGTAAAAATAATTCTGATAATTCAACCTCCAATAATTCCGGTGAAACTGCGTCCCAGCCAAAATTAGTAGTGGGTGTTGTGGTCGATCAAATGCGTTTTGATTATTTAAACCGTTTCAAAAATAAATACACCTCCAATGGGTTTTTAAGATTAATCAATCAAGGGTATAGTTGTAATAACCATCATTTTAATTTCATTCCAACTTATACAGGTCCAGGTCATGCTTCCATTTTTACAGGCACCACTCCAAGTGTGCACGGGATCATTGGGAATAGTTGGTACGATAAAGAGAAAAATGCGACCGTCTATTGCACAACAGATAAAGATTATACGCCTGTTGGTGCTGCGACGAAATACGGGCAAGTGTCTCCCCGTAATATGAAAGTAACAACCCTTGCCGATCAGAATAGGTTGTTCACACAAATGAAAGGAAAAACAATCGGCGTTTCTATCAAAGACCGTGGGGCTGTATTTCCTTCTGGACATACTGCCAATGGAGCCTATTGGTTTGAAGGGGCAGATGAGGGTAAATGGATGACTAGCTCCTATTATATGGATGCACTTCCACAATGGGTTGTAGACTTTAATGCGCCTTCTAAAATAGCAAACTATGTAAAGACATGGAATACGCTATATGACATTAATCTTTATGAGGAAAGCGGTCCAGATGCATCCGATTATGAGAATGGCTTTAAGGGGAAGTCAACTCCTGAGTTTCCGTATGACTTAAATGCGTTAATGGAATCAAATGGCGGTTATGACATTATTAAAAGTACGCCTTTTGGAAATACAATGATTACCGATTTTTCAATGGCTGCCATTGAAGCGGAAAACTTAGGTGCTGACGATTACACCGATTTTCTAACGGTAAGCTATTCTTCCACAGATTATATTGGACATAATTTTGGAGTTAATTCGGTAGAGCTGCAAGACAC
Organism: uncultured Formosa sp.; assembly: GCA_963933105.1. Classification (GTDB taxonomy): domain Bacteria; phylum Bacteroidota; class Bacteroidia; order Flavobacteriales; family Flavobacteriaceae; genus Hel1-33-131. Next base: position 52,703 of record CAWVRW010000009.1, on the reverse strand, counting down.
TTATTTGCGTTTAGATTTAGAACTAGAGCGTTTGCTTAACTATTTAGACGCCAAGGTTGGGGCGGGCAACTATACCTTATTTTTATCCTCAGATCATGGAGCTTCAGATGTGCCTTCTTTTCTGACCGACATACACATTCCTAGTGGCTATGTGCCAAAAAATAGTTTTGCATCCTTATATACGAGTCTTCAAAAGAAATATGGTGTTTCGGATCTTATTAAGAAAATTAGTAACAATCAAGTATTTTTAAATCAGGAGCGTATAGTTTCGTTACAACTTGATTTAGAAGCTGTGCAGAAATTTGTGGTGAATGAAATCATTAGCTACCCACATATTAAGAAGGCTTATACAGCGACTACAATGCAGACAAGTTATTTTAAAGAGGGTGTAGAAAAGATGCTTCAGAATGGCTATAACCAAAAACTTTCTGGAGACGTCCTATATACGCTCGAATCGGGAGTAATTTCTTATGGACCCAAAGGAACGACACACGGCTCTGGATTTAACTATGACACCCATGTACCCTTATTGTTTTATGGCAACGGAATTCAGCCAGGAAAAACCTTCGAACGCACCAGTGTGACGGACATTGCTCCTACAATTTCGGCGCTTTTAGGAATAGCTTTTCCAAGCGGTGCTACAGGAGCTGTTATTGAAAAGGCAATCGATCCGTAGAATTATTGAGGTCTTCATTAATCGTGTGGATGTAATTTAACAGCGCGTCTTTTCCAGCATAATTTGTAGAAGAGGTGATGAAGTAATTAGGGAGCTCTTCCCAAGTTTCTAAAAGAATATTTTTATAGATTTCTATGTGATCTTCAATCGCTTTAGGGCGCAGCTTGTCAGCTTTCGTAAATACGATTGAAAATGGGACACTATGTTCTCCTAGCCACTGCATAAATGCCAAATCTACTGGTTGGGGCTTGTGGCGTATGTCCACCAAAACAAATGCAGAAATCAGTTGTTTGCGGTCTCTAAAATAAGCTGTAATAAATTTTTGAAACGTTTTTTTAGCAGACTTCGAAACACGTGCATACCCATAGCCAGGTAAATCCACTAAAAACCATTCTTTATTAATTATGAAATGATTGATCAGTTGTGTTTTCCCAGGGCGTCCAGACGTTTTTGCTAGGTTTTTTTGATTGGTAATCATGTTTATAAGCGATGACTTGCCAACGTTACTGCGTCCAATAAAAGCGTATTCTGGAAGCTTGTTTGTGGGACATTTCTCAACCAATTGGTTGCTTATCACAAACTCAGCAGTTTTAATTTGCATAATTATATAATTTTTAGAACCCTCTTTTGGTGAGCCATGCAAACACGATCTCATTAAATCGGTCGGGATGTTCCATCATAGAAGCATGCCCACATTTGTCGATCCAAAATAATTCTGAATCAGGAAGTAATTTATCAAACTCTTCAGCAACATTTGGAGGGGTTACAATGTCGTTTTTACCCCAAACAACACATGTTGGTGTTGTGATTTCTGGGAGGTCTTTGGCCATGTTGTGACGTATGGCACTTTTAGCGATTGCAAGTATTTTGATAAGTTTGCTACGGTCGTTTACAGTTTCATACACTTCATCAACAATGGTTTTTGTAGCCACTTCAGGATCGTAAAACACTTCTTGTGCTTTTGCTTTCATGACTTCGTAATCGCTACGTTTGGTGTAACCACTGCCCATAGCACTTTCGTAGAGTCCAGAGCTTCCTGTGATTATAAGTGCTTTTACTTCTGTAGGATATAATTTCGTGTAATATAAACCAACATGTCCGCCTAGAGAATTACCAATAAGGATGACATCTTTGTAACCTTTGAATTCGATGAAATCGTTTAAGTAGTTTGAAAAACTTTTAACGTTTGTTTTAAGTAAAGACAAGGAGTATAAAGGAAGCTCAGGCAAAACAACCATATAGCCGTTTTTGCTGAAAAACTCAGCAACGCCGTCAAAATTACTCAGGCCACCCATCAATCCATGAAGAATTATAATTGGCTGTCCTTCACCGATTTCAACATAGTTGAATTTCCCCTCTTGTTTTAAACTATAATTCATATTGATACAAAAAATTGGTCTCTGGCAAATCTACACAATTTAATTTAAAATATTTTGAATATTTAAAGGGATCTATCAATTGATTTTAGCGTTTTCAACACCACTTTAAAACCCAATTTGATGCTAGTAAAAGTAATGAACAGTCTATTGTTAATAGCCTCTACCACTTTGTAAGTCGTTGGCGTTCTTTGATCTATAGCTAAAATAACTACCGTTTGTCGGTTTAATATGCCGTTCATAGAAATTTATTAACATTGTGGTAAATTGTGGTAAATTGTGGTAAATATTTTTTAGCTTTGGATTCAAGAATTTATTAAATCATAACACAATAAGTGAACACATTAATTGGAACATACGAATGTAAAGTAGACGCAAAAGGAAGGCTCATGCTGCCTGTTGCGTTTAAAAAACAGCTTGCTTCCGTCACGGAAAAAGGGTTTGTGTTAAAACGTGCCGTTTTTCAACCGTGTTTGGAGTTGTATCCAATGCAAGAGTGGGAGTCTATGATGCAAAACGTTAATAAACTCAACCGATTCAAAAAGAAAAACAATGATTTCATCAGACGGTTCACGGCTGGAGTGAAGTCAATAGACTTAGATGTGTCAGGACGTTTATTGATTCCAAAAGACCTTGTCGGTTTTGCGGGGATCACTAAAGAGATTGTCGTGACATCAGCAGTGAATATTATAGAAATTTGGGATAAAGATAAATACGAAAAAGCGATTGATGATGCTGCGGATGATTTTGCAGATTTAGCTGAAGATGTAATGGGACAAGACGATGCAGATGGATTATCATAACCCCGTATTACTCAGCGAAACCGTTGAGGGTTTAAATATTAAAGAAGACGGTGTCTATGTAGATGTGACATTTGGAGGTGGTGGTCATAGCAGGAAAATACTCGAATCTTTAGGTCCTAAGGGAAGGTTAATCGCCTTTGATCAGGACAAAGACGCTCTTTTAAATACCATTGATGATTCTCGATTTTTATTAATCAATGAGAATTTCAGATATGTGAAACGCTTTTTGAGATTTCACGGCATTAAATCGGTCGATGGAATTTTAGCTGATTTTGGAGTTTCCTCGCATCAATTTGATGAAGCCGATAGAGGGTTTTCAATCCGATTTGACGCTCAACTAGATATGCGGATGAATCAACAAGATGTGCTTTCGGCCTATTCGTTGGTAAATACTTATGAAGAGGAAGATTTAAAACGTGTGTTTTGGCAGTATGGAGAATTAAGAACGTCGCCAGCCTTGGCAAAAACCATTGTTGCAGCAAGAGCTGAAAAAGCAATTGAAACCACTTTTGAGTTGAAAGCGGTTTTAAGTAAACACTTGCCACACGGAAGAGAGAATAAAATTTTAGCGCAGATATATCAGGCGATTCGGATTGAAGTAAATCAAGAAATTGAGGTTCTAAAAGAGTTTTTATTGCAAACACCAGAACTATTGAATGATGGTGGAAGATTGAGTGTCATCTGCTATCATTCCTTGGAAGACCGTTTGGTAAAACGATTTATAAGAAGTGGTTTGTTTGAAGGAGAGCCTGAAAAAGATGTGTTTGGAAATTTTGAAGTCCCCCTTAAAAAAGTAGGTGGTTTGATTGTTCCAGATGCCAAAGAAATAAAACTAAATAACAGAGCACGCAGTGCTAAATTAAGAATTGCTGAAAAGATAAATTCAAAACGAGACTAATGAAAAACAGGATGTATAATATTTTAAAAGGAACCTTTCTCGTGAGCGATGGAGCTTTTAAAAATTGGCGTCTGATTTTCTTTTTTTTAGCACTTGCACTTATAATGATTGCAAGTTCTCACAATGCAGATAGCAAAGTATATAAAATTGCAAGACTCAATGAGCAGGTGAAAGCCTACCGTTCTACGTATGTAGAAACACGTGCGCAATTGATGGAGCTTAAAATGGAATCGGTGATCCGAAAACGCTTGTCAGACCAAGGAATCAAGCCGTCATCCAATCCGCCTTTTAAAATTATTATTAAATCTAAAACTAATTAATTCAATGCAATCAACTGAAAAGTCTATAATGAACAAACTATACTTCACGAGTGGAGCTATGTTCATTTTTGCGCTTTTGGTAGTGTATAAATTAGTCACCATTCAATTTGTGGAAGGGGAGCGGTACCGCAGTCTTGCGGATGACCGAACTATTAAAGACGATATCATTCCAGCAAATCGTGGAAATGTGTATTCTGTAGGAGGGAGCTTGTTGGCGACGTCTGTACCTAAATATGATATTCGTATTGATTTGGTAGCGTCGACCAATAAAAATTACGAAGCGTTTATAGAACCCTTATGTGATTCGTTGGCAAATTTCAATAACACATCGTCTGCGGAATACAAACGCAAGTTGCGTTTAGCACGCGAAAATAAAAATCGCTATTTTCTGTTAGCGCGAAACTTAGATTACTCTCAGTATTTACAATTCAGAGATTTCCCACTGTTGAATTTAGGTGCTTTCAAAGGCGGGCTTATTGTGGAGCAAACCACTAAGCGCGATTATCCAATGGGAGCCATTGCACAACGATTGATCGGTTATGAGCGTTTTGATGACCAAGGCAACGTGACGCGAGTTGGGATTGATGGCGCATTTGGTGAAAAATATTTAAGAGGTGAAGACGGTCAGAGGCGCAAACAAAAAATTGGCAAGGGGCAGTGGAAGCCCATTGAAGATTACAATCAGGTGGAGCCACAAGATGGGTACGATGTCTATACAGCCATTGATGTCAACATTCAAGATATAGCGCACCATGCACTTTTGGAGCAATTGGAAAAATACAAAGCCGATCATGGAACTGTGGTGGTGATGGAAACGAAAACAGGCGAGATACGTGCCATTTCTAATTTGGGTCGAAATAAAAAAGGTCTCTATTATGAGCGTCTCAACTATGCAGTTGGTGAATCGCATGAGCCAGGCTCAACGTTTAAACTCATGGCCTTGGCAGTCGCTTTAGAGGACAAGGTGATTGATACCACGACTATGGTGGATACTAAAAAAGGCGTATTGACTTTTTATGGTAAAAAAGTAAAAGACTCTAAAAAAGGAGGGTATGGAAACATCTCCGTTGCCAAAGCTTTTGAGGTGTCTTCTAATACAGGAATCGTTAAAGTGATTCACAACGCTTACAAGAAAAATCCCGAAAAATTTGTGGATGGATTGTACAGGATGAACCTGCAAGATTCTTTAGGGCTTCCACTTACGGGAGAAGGAAAATCAATCATTCCAGATCCAAGAATTAAAAATGGTCGTTGGAGTGGTATTGCATTGCAATGGATGGCGTATGGCTATGGCGTGTCTTTTACGCCGCTTCAAACCTTAACGTTTTACAATGCAATTGCAAATGATGGCGTGATGGTACGTCCAAAATTTTTACGTGAAATTAAAGAAATTGAGACTTCTATTGAAACTTTTGACACCGAGGTTATCAACCCACGAATTTGTTCAGAAGAAACCGTTTTAAAATTACAACAGCTGCTTAAAAATGTGGTGGAAAAGGAACATGGGACAGGGCACGGCTTGTACTCAGATAAATTTTCGATGGCGGGTAAAACAGGAACCTGTCAAAAGGATTATGCAAACAAAGATCAATTAAATTATATTTCATCTTTTTCAGGATATTTTCCTGCGGATGATCCAAAATACTCTTGCATTGTTGTGATTCATGAACCCGATAAAAGTGTGGGTTATTATGGAGCCGATGTATCGGGGCCCGTATTCAAAAAAATCGCACAAAAAATATTCACAGATTCTCCTGTGATTGATGAGGTGGAGGATGTCAATTTAAAGTCAGAGACGGTTGAAACCAATTATGACACCTATTATGCCGTAGCGCAAAAGTATAAAACGATCATGCCTAATTTAAAAGGGATGGCTGCTATGGACGCGATTGCTATTTTAGAAAACATGGGTCTTAAGGTACAAACGGTAGGCAACGGGACTGTTTCTAAGCAATCGATAAAAAGTGGTCAAAAAATCAAACCCCAATCTATAATAACCCTCGTTTTGTCATGAAAAATTTAAAAAACATATTACGGAAAGTACCTACTGAGTCGGTCGCTGGATCTATGAACCTATCTGTTTCTAGCATACAATACGATTCTCGAAGTGTTGAGCAAGACAGTGTTTTTGTAGCAATTAAAGGCGGTGTCTTTGATGGTCATGAATTTATCATTAAGGCAATTGATAAAGGGGCAGTGGTCATTGTTTGTGAAGATTTGCCCGAACAATTAGAGATCGATATTACCTATATAAAAGTGAAGAGTACGGCGAGAGCCTTGACACTCATGGCTTCTAATTATTATGAGAATCCTTCTAAGGATATTAAGCTGATTGGAATTACAGGAACCAATGGCAAGACCACGGTTGCAACGCTTCTTTATGAATTGTTTAAACTAGCGGGTTACAAAGTGGGGCTCATCTCTACTGTAAAAATCATGGTAGATCGCGAGGAATTTCCAACAAGTCATACGACTCCCGATTCTTTAGTCATCAATTCGTATTTAAGTCAAATGAATGCCCAAGGAGTTGAGTTTTGTTTTATGGAAGTCAGTTCGCATGGAATTCATCAATATAGAACCGAAGGGTTGTTGTTTGATGGAGGTGTGTTTACCAATCTTTCGCATGATCATTTGGACTATCATGCTTCATTTGCGGAGTATAGAGATGTCAAAAAATCATTCTTTGATCAATTGCCAGCAACGGCATTTGCGCTTGTGAACGCCGATGATAAAAACGGTTCGGTTATGGTTCAAAATACCAAAGCCAAACAATCGACCTATGCTTTAAAAAGTTATGCAGATTACCGCGTTCAGATTTTGGAAAATCAATTTAGCGGGCTCCTGTTAAAAATAAACGATCAAGAAGTAATGACTCGATTAATAGGGAGTTTTAACGCCTATAATTTAGTTGCTATTTATGGGGTTGCTGAACTTTTAGGAATGGAAAAATCCGAAATACTTCGCCATTTGAGTTTGGTTACCAATGTCAGTGGACGATTTCAGCATTACACGACCACTTTCGAAATCACAGTGATCATCGATTATGCGCATACGCCAGACGCTTTGAAAAATGTACTTGAAACCATCAATACGATTCGAACCAAAAAACAAACACTCATTACGGTGGTTGGATGTGGGGGCGATCGCGATAAAACCAAACGTCCAAAAATGGGGCACATTGCTTCTGCATTGAGTTCAAAAGTGTTTTTCACAAGTGACAATCCGAGGTCTGAAAAACCACAGCAAATTATTTCTGAAATGGAAGCTGGAGTCAAGCCAGAAAATTTAGATAAAATTACATCCATTAAAGATCGAAAAGAAGCCATCACAGCCGCCTGTAAACTGGCGCGACCTTATGATATTATTCTAATTGCTGGCAAAGGACATGAGGCGTACCAAGAAGTTAGAGGGGTCAGACATAAGTTTAATGACAACAAGCTATCGCAAACAATTTTAATAGGACTAGAACTATAATATGTTATACTATTTATTCAAATATTTAGAAGAATCCCACCAATTCCCTGGTGCCTCTCTTTTTGGGTTTCTAACCTTTAGGGCGGCAGTAGCGATTATTTTATCATTACTGATTTCTACGATTTTCGGAAAACGCATCATTCGCTTTCTTCAAAGACAACAAGTTGGAGAAACCATACGTGATTTAGGTTTAGAAGGACAAAAGGAAAAGGCAGGAACACCAACGATGGGAGGGGTGATTATTATTTTAGCCACTCTAATTCCCGTTTTGTTATTGGCCAAATTAGATAATATCTATATTATTTTATTACTCATCACCACCATATGGATGGGAATTATTGGTTTTGTTGATGACTATATTAAAAAGTTTAAAAATGATAAAGAAGGTTTAAAAGGACGGTTTAAAGTTTTGGGTCAAGTCGGCTTGGGAATCATCGTAGGAACCACCTTGTTTTTTCACAGCGATGTGACCATTAAAGAAAAGATTCCAGCAAACTTACAGGTTGAAACAGTGGCGGGTCAGCAGTCGTCCATTCAGTTTTACCCCGAAGCAAAATCCACCAAAACAACCATTCCTTTTGTAAAATCAAATGAATTTGACTATGCCGATTTGATCACTTGGATACACCCTGGTTTAGAAAAATATGCATGGATTGTGTTTGTCCTAGTCGTTATTTTTATCATCACAGCCGTTTCTAATGGAGCCAACTTAACAGATGGTATTGATGGTTTGGCAGCAGGAACCTCCGCAATTATTGTATTGACCTTGGGTATTTTTGCTTGGGTCTCGGGTAATATTATTTTCTCTGATTATCTAAACATCATGTACATCCCAAGGGTGGAAGAAATTACTATTTATATCGCCGCGTTTGTGGGGGCATTGATTGGTTTTCTTTGGTACAACACCTACCCAGCGCAAGTGTTTATGGGAGATACTGGGAGTTTGACCATCGGTGGAATTATTGCAGTCATCGCCATTGCAGTCCGTAAAGAATGGTTGATTCCTGTATTGTGTGGGATCTTCTTAGCAGAAAATTTATCAGTGGTATTGCAAGTAGGTTACTTTAAATACACCCGAAAAAAATATGGCGAAGGTCGACGCATTTTTAAAATGTCGCCTTTGCATCATCATTATCAAAAATCAGGATACCATGAAAGCAAAATCGTAACGCGCTTTTGGATTGTGGGAATTCTGTTGGCCATTTTAACCATCGTCACTTTGAAAATTCGATAGATGAAGCGATTGGTGATTCTTGGCGGGGGTGAAAGTGGTGTAGGTGCCGCCCTGTTGGGAAAAGAAAAAGAGTACAACGTATTTCTTTCTGATGCTGGAAAGATTGCAAAAAAATATAAAGACGTTCTTAGACATAATGAGATTGAATGGGAAGAAGAAGGGCATACCGAATCCAAAATTTTAAATGCGGATGTAGTGGTTAAAAGCCCTGGGATTCCAGATCATATTCCACTGATTCAAAAATTACACAAAGCGAGTATTTCTGTAATTTCTGAAATTGAATTTGCAGCAGCGTTTACTGCGGCGAATATCATTGGAATTACGGGGAGTAATGGTAAAACAACGACAACTCTGATGGTTCATCAAATATTGAAACAGGCAGGACTGGATGTGGCTATTGCTGGAAACATCGGCGAGAGTTTCGCCAAGCAAGTCCAAAATAGCAATGCCAACTACGTTTTGGAGTTGAGTAGTTTTCAGTTAGATGGTATTGAGAAATTTAGACCACACATTGCGATTATTACCAACATCACGCCGGATCATTTGGACCGCTACGATTATAAATTTGAAAACTATATCGCTTCAAAATTTAGAATCGCCATGAACCAAACATCGGATGATTATTTGATTTATGATGCAGATGATGAGGTCATCGTATCCTATATAAATACCCATCCAATTCAATCGACATTAGTGCCTTTTTCGCTTCGCAGAAAAGTCACAAACGGAACGTATTTAGAACAAAATAATATAATAATAGAATTTAACAATAGAGACATAATTATGCCAACAACAAACTTAGCTTTAGAAGGAAAGCACAACATTAAAAATGCGATGGCTGCATCGACCGTTGCACATCTATTGAAAATTAGAAAAGCAACCATCCGAGAAAGCCTCGAAGGATTTCAGGGTGCAGAGCACCGCTTGGAACAAGTTTTGACAATCAATAAAGTTCAGTACATAAATGACTCCAAAGCCACCAATGTAAACGCGACCTATTATGCTTTAGAAAGCATGAATACGCCGACGGTTTGGATTGTAGGTGGGGTTGATAAAGGAAATGATTACAAAGCATTGTTCCCATTTATCAATGAAAAAGTCAAAGCAATTATTTGCTTAGGAAAAGACAACGAAGCATTGTTTGATGCTTTTGGAAATATGGTGGAAAACATCATAGAAACGCAGTATATGAGTGAGGCTGTGAAAATCGCTTATAAAATTGCCACTGCTGGGGAGTCAGTATTGTTATCTCCTGCTTGTGCAAGTTTTGATTTATTTGAAAATTATGAAGACCGTGGTCATCAATTTAAAGCCGCTGTAAGACAGTTATAATGAAGACAGTATTTGATAACATAAAAGGAGATCGTATCATTTGGGCCATAGCTGCTTTGTTGGCAGTATTCTCATTTCTACCGGTGTACAGTGCGGCCAGTAATTTAGCCTACATTGGAAACGGCAGCAATACCTTTAGTTATTTTATCAAACACTTTGTGCATCTGTTTTTGGGGTTCTCAATTATATATGGCGTTCATAAAATTCCATACCGTTATTTTAGGGGGCTTTCCTTGGTGATGATCCCTGTAGTTTTAATATTATTAGTAGTCACCATGCTGCAAGGTTCAACCATAGGAGGGGCCAATGCAAGTCGATGGATTCGGGTTCCAATTGTTGGATTTACATTTCAACCATCTACCTTGGCTGCTTTGGTTTTGATGGTATATGTGGCGCGCTATTTATCAAAAATAAAAGATCAAGTCCTTTCTTTCAAAGACTCCATTCTTCCATTATGGATTCCTGTTTTTGTCGTATTAGCATTGATTCTTCCTGCTAATTTCTCAACGGCAGCACTTATTTTTTCAATGGTGATCCTATTGACATTTTTAGGAGGCTATCCATTGAAATATTTATCTGTTATTATAGGCTCAGGCGTTGTGGTGTTGATGCTTTTTGTGTTAACGGCCAAAGCATTTCCAGATTTGATGCCAAATAGAGTCGATACGTGGACAAGTCGTATTAGCAGTTTTATGGATGCAGATGTCACTGTGGAAGATTATCAAATTGAGAAAGCCAAAATAGCCATTGCAACTGGAGGTATTCAAGGGCTAGGGCCGGGCAAAAGTATTCAAAAGAACTTTTTGCCACAGTCCTCTTCCGATTTTATTTTTGCGATTATTATTGAAGAATACGGACTCATAGGCGGCATGTGTTTACTGTTTCTGTATCTGTGGTTATTATTTAGGATTGTGATTGTCGCCCAAAAATCAGAAACCATTTTTGGAAAATTATTAAGTATAGGCGTTGGAATTCCAATCATATTTCAGGCTCTTGTAAATATGGGCGTTGCTGTAGAATTATTCCCCGTGACGGGACAAACATTACCGCTCATTAGTAGCGGTGGAACCTCTATTTGGGTGACTTGCTTGGCACTAGGAATTGTGTTGAGTGTAAGCGCCAAACGTGATAGTAAAAAAGAACTAGAAAACGAAGAACAACATCCTTTAGAAATTTTAAGCGAAGCACTATAATGAAAACACATAAAATCATATTATCAGGCGGAGGAACTGGCGGTCATATATACCCTGCGATTGTCATTGCAAACGAATTAAAAGTTCGGTTTCCAGAATCGGAATTTTTATTTGTGGGTGCAAAAGATAAAATGGAAATGCAAAAAGTTCCGCAAGCGGGTTATGCAATTAAAGGCTTATGGATTTCGGGAATTCAAAGACGATTGACTTTTAAAAATTTATTATTTCCTATTAAATTGTTGGTGAGTTTATTGAAGTCGATAGCAATCGTCAATGCGTTTAAACCTGACGTTGTGATTGGAACTGGCGGTTTTGCCAGTGGACCTTTATTACTGGTCGCTGCAATGAAAGATGTGCCAACCTTGATACAAGAGCAAAACTCATTGCCAGGAATCACCAATAAATTATTATCCAAAAAAGTAAATAAAGTATGTGTGGCTTATGAAGGCTTAGAACGGTTTTTTCCTAAAGAAAAATTGATTTTAACAGGCAACCCTGTACGTCAAGATTTACTAGAATTAGATCAGAAATTAGCGGAAGCACAAGCGTATTTCAATTTAGACCCCAGCAAGAAAACACTGTTGGTTTTAGGGGGGAGTTTGGGATCGCGACGCATGAATGAACTTATAGAAACCGAATTGGATTTTTTAGATGATTTAGAGATTCAGACGATATGGCAATGTGGGGATTTATACTCCAACGGTTACGAACATTTCAGCATCCTTCGGAGGGTGCAAGTACATACGTTCTTAGTCCGAATGGATTTGGCCTATGCCGCAGCGGATATCGTAATTTCCAGAGCGGGTGCCAGTTCTATTTCGGAACTTTGTGTGGTTGGAAAACCTGTGATTTTCATTCCGTCGCCAAATGTGTCTGAGGACCATCAAACCAAAAATGCGTTGGCAGTTTCAGAAAAAAACGCAGCAATACTTATAAGAGAAAAAGATTTAGAATCAAGTTTTGAAACGCAGTTTTCTGCGCTCATAACTTCTGAATCTCAACAAATAGAATTGTCAACAAACATTAAAAAATTAGCATTAGAACAAGCAACCCAAACCATCGCTGATGAAATTGAAAAGCTATTAAACAAATGAATTTAAAAACCATCCATAACGTATATTTTATTGGCATCGGCGGTGTTGGTATGAGTGCGCTTGCAAAATACTTTGTGGCGGATGGTAAAGTGGTTGGGGGTTATGATAAAACACCCACTTTGATCACGCAGTCTCTTGTAGATTTAGGGGTTCATGTTCAGTTTGAAACGCATACGAAACAGATTGACGAACGGTTTTTGGATCCACAGGATACACTCATTGTGTTTACACCAGCAGTTTCTGAATCAAACGCGATTTTACAGTATTTTAAAACACATAAGTTTCAAGTTTTAAAACGCTCTGCAGTTTTAGGTCTTGTGACAGAACACACCCAGTGTTTGGCGGTAGCAGGAACGCATGGCAAAACAACGACCAGCAGTATTTTAGGGCATTTGATGTATGCTTGTGATGAAAAAGTCACCGCATTTATTGGGGGGATTTCAGAAAATTACCAATCCAATTTAATTCAAAATGGCACTGATATATCGGTGGTTGAAGCCGATGAATTTGACCGTTCATTTTTAACGCTCAGTCCAGACTTTGCCTGCATTACTTCTATGGATGCAGATCATTTGGATATCTATAATTCTGAAGCCGATTTGGTGGATACGTTTAAGCAGTTTGCACAAAAAATTAAACCTTCAGGAAAATTATTTATCCGAAAGGGGTTGCCCTTAGAAGGAATCACTTATGGTGTGAATGAGGATGCGGATTACAGTGCGATCAATGTTCGAATTGAAAATGGATCGTATCGCTTTGATCTTCAAACGCCAAGCGGATTGATTGAAAATATAACCTTTCATTTACCGGGAACGCACAACCTGTCCAATGCGGTTGCGGCACTAGCGATGGCACTTGAATTTGGCTGTGACGCAGAAGATTTGAAAACCGCTTTAAATTCATATAAGGGCGTCAAAAGACGTTTTACGTATCAAATAAAAACAGACGATTTTGTGTTTATAGATGACTATGCACACCATCCAGTCGAAATAAATGCGGTGCATCAAGCCGTTACAGAAATGTATCCAAACAAAAAGGTAGCGGTGGTCTTTCAACCGCATCTGTTTAGCAGAACCAAAGATTTTGCAGATGAATTTGCAGCGAGCTTGTCTCAGTTTGATGCCGCTTTTTTATTGGAGATCTATCCCGCTAGAGAGCTTCCAATTTCAGGAGTTACTTCAAGCTGGTTGTTAGAAAAAATCACGAGTCCGATTAAAAAATTAATATCGAAATCAGACATCGAAAGTGAAATTAAAAATTTAGGTTACCCTGTATTTATCACCCTTGGGGCAGGGGACATAGGAGTTGAAGTGTCAGAATTAAAAGAAAAATTAAGCTATGCGTATTAACTGGAATCTCATTAAAGGCGTGTTGTTGCTAGGATTAGTGGTGTTTTTGTATGCCTTTTCTTCCTTCAAAAACAACAACCGTTCGGTGACCAAAGTGGCCGTCCAATTTACCGGAAATGAGAACGTTTATATTACCACAGAGATGGTTAATAAATTGTTAATACAAAATCAAGAACAACTGTATAATTTACCAAAAGATAATTTAGATTTGAAGGAAATGGAGTTTTTACTTGAGTCGGATGACATGATAAAATCGGCTCAGGTGTATCTTACTGTAAACGGAGAAGTTAGGACGAAAATCGAACAAAAACAACCGATTGCAAGAGTGTATTCTAAAACGACATTTTACATTGATGAAGATGGTTTGTGGATGCCGTTGTCCCCACAACACAGTGCGCGTGTGACTTTGGTGACGGGCGATGTGGAAAAAGAAGATTTAGAAGTCGTTTACACGATGGCTTTAAAAGTCTATTCGGATTCGTTTTTAAAAACTTACGTAACTGAGATTCATCAAGAAAAAAATAAAGAAATAAGTTTAAAAATGAGACTCTTAAATTTTAAGGTTTTAGTAGGAAGCCTTGAAAATTTAGACGAAAAAATGAAGAATTTAAAAGCATTTTATCAAAAAGCAAAAAAAGATAAAGTGTTAGATATATATAAAAGCGTGAATTTACAGTTTGATAATCAAGTTGTTTGCACAAAAAAATAAGTGTATGGAAGCTCAAAACATTTCAGTAGGATTAGATATTGGTACCACAAAAATTGTGGCGATGATTGGTCGTAAAAATGAGTATGACAAATTAGAGATACTCGGCATTGGAAAGTCCAAAAGTCTGGGTGTGCATAGAGGGGTTGTGAATAACATTACGCAAACCATTCAGTCCATCCAACAAGCTGTTTTGGAATCAGAAACCAATTCAGGTCTTAAGATTGGAGATGTCACCGTAGGGATAGCAGGACAGCACATTCGCAGTCTTCAGCACAGTGATTATATCACTCGTGAGAATTCTGAATTGGTCATCAATGAAGAAGATATTGACCGTCTTATCAATCAAGTTCACAAGTTGGTCATGCTTCCGGGTGAAGAAATTATTCATGTGTTACCACAAGATTATAAAGTGGATGGTCAGGCTGAAGTTAAAGAACCCATCGGGATGTATGGCGAACGTCTTGAAGCAAATTTCCACGTCGTAGTAGGGCAGGTGTCTTCCATTCGAAACATTGGACGTTGTGTACAAACAGCAGGCTTGAATTTAGACGGCATCACTTTAGAGCCTTTAGCATCCGCCAATGCAGTGCTGAGTCAAGAAGAAAAAGAAGCGGGCGTTGCCCTGATTGATATAGGAGGTGGAACGACTGATTTAGCCGTTTTTAAAGATGGTATTATCAGACATACAGCGGTGATTCCTTTTGGAGGAAATGTGATTACTGAAGACATCAAAGAAGGCTGTTCGATTATAGAAAAGCAAGCCGAATTATTAAAAATAAAATTTGGATCTGCATGGCCAGGCGAAAACAAGGAAAACGAAATCGTCTCGATTCCCGGTTTGAGAGGGCGCGATCCCAAAGAAATTACGCTTAAAAACTTGTCTAAAATAATTCATGCCAGAGTGGTGGAAATTATCGAACAAGTCTATGTAGAAATTAAAAATTACGGACACGAAGAGCAAAAGAAAAAACTCATCGCAGGGATTGTGTTAACAGGTGGTGGAAGTCAACTGAAGCACTTGAAGCAATTGGTAGAATACATCACAGGAATGGATACCAGAGTTGGCTATCCAAACGAGCATTTGGCAGGGGACAGCGATAGCGACATTACAAGTCCAATGTACGCCACAGCAGTCGGACTTGTCATGGACAGTTTGATGCGACAAGAAAAACGAATTATTGAAACTCCAGAAGTAGAAGTGGAGGACGAAGATGTGCCAATAGTTCCGACGCCCATTGAATCGCCTCGCGACAACCGCAGCTTTTTGGATAAATTAACCGAAAGAGTGAAAGACTTTTTGGACAACGCAGAATAAAAATTATAACCAGTAAAACTAAGTATATGAGCAGCAATAATAATTTTGGAATCACATTCGATCTCCCAAAAAACCAATCGAACATCATCAAGGTGATTGGCGTTGGAGGGGGCGGAAGCAATGCGATTAACCACATGTTTAAACAAGGAATTAAAGGGGTCGATTTTGTGATCTGTAATACCGATTCACAAGCATTGAACAACAGTGGGGTTCCCAACAAAATTCAACTCGGAGTGCATTTAACCGAAGGTTTAGGTGCAGGTGCCAATCCTGAAATAGGGGAGCAATCGGCGGTTGAAAGTTTGGATGATATTCGTACCATGTTATCGTCAAATACCAAGATGGTATTTATCACGGCTGGTATGGGTGGTGGAACCGGAACAGGTGCTGCGCCAATTATTGCTAAGATGGCAAAAGAGATGGACATTCTCACTGTGGGAATTGTCACCATGCCCTTTGAGTTTGAAGGTAAAATAAGAAATGCACAAGCCCACCAAGGGATTGAGAAATTTCGAAAAACCGTGGACTCTTTAGTGATTATAAACAACAACAAGTTAAGAGATGTATATGGTAATTTAGGGTTTAAAGCTGGTTTCTCTAAAGCCGATGAAGTACTTTCCACGGCTGCTCGTGGCATTGCTGAAGTCATCACGCACCACTACTTGCAAAATATTGATTTACGAGATGCTAAAACAGTATTGAGTAATAGCGGAACTGCCATTATGGGGTCTTCGACTTCTTCTGGTCAAAATAGAGCCCAAGAAGCAATTACATCTGCTTTGGACTCTCCATTATTGAATGATAATAAAATTACAGGTGCTAAAAACGTATTATTGCTCATCGTTTCTGGCACACAAGAAATTACCATTGATGAAATAGGAGAAATAAATGATCATATTCAAGCCGAGGCTGGTTACGGTGCCAATATCATCATGGGAGTCGGGGAAGATGAAGGGTTAGGAGAATCTATTTCTGTGACCATTATTGCCACAGGATTTGATGTCGATCAACAAAATGACATCACCAATACAGAGGCTAAAAAGGTAGTCCATGCGTTGGAAGACGAACAAACAATGCAACATGATTTAATGCCCTTAGATCCTTTAAATACGCCATCAGCGACTGTTGAAGCCGTAAGTGAAGAAGCTGTGGTTTATAATTTGGAAGAAGTTGCTACAGACGAGGTTGTGGAAGTTTCTAGTGAATCGGATTTAATTCCAACTTCGGAAGCGATTAATAATATTGAAGTTGTTTTTGAAGAAGTGAATGTAGAGACCGGAGAGATTGAAGAGGAGGACTTTATTATCAATGAAGTCACCAGCATGCCATCCGAAGATAGCTTTGAAGCCATTCAAGAAGAAGATCAAACGATGCTCACATTTGACCTTCCAATATCTAACAGACCATCGATATCAGATTCTGAAGAAGTGGAAGTTTTTACTTTAGAAGATACTGCTGTAAATAATATTGAAGTCAATGACTATATAGAATTAATTCCTGTAACGGAGGCGAATGAAGAAGGGGAGACGCGTTATGTATTGGACGATCATATTGTTTTGGAACAAACCGATCAAAAATATGAAGGTGCAAAACCAACGGTAGAAGTGGAGGTTGATGAAGAAATGACTTTTACTAAAGTGACGGTTAAAGAACGGACGGTTACATCGGAACCAGAAGAAACCTCGGATCCTTATGACAGTCCAATTTCAATCACACTCAGAGAGAGAGCAGATGAAAGACGTCAGAAAATGAAGGCTTTTAATTATAAATTCAACACCTCTAAAATTGAGGAAATTGAAAAAGAGCCTGCCTATAAACGTCAGGGTGTCAATTTGAAAGATGTGGAGCACTCTTCAGATGTGCAGTCTTCTAGAACCACCATAGGTCTTGATGACAATGATGAGGTTCAACTACGATCTAATAATTCGTATTTACATGATAACGTCGATTAATACCAATCGATATTAAAATTTAAAACCTGAGAGATGAATTCATTTCTCAGGTTTTTTTATTTTTTAAGAATAAGAATGGTTGTTTTTGTTATATTCGCATTCTAATTAAACGTCCATCTTATGAGCTTACAAGATTCAGTTATGACCGCGCTTAAGGCCGCTATGAAATCCAAGGATGCCGTAGCCCTTACCGCATTAAGATCTATTAAATCCGCTATTTTATTAGCTCGTACGAGTGGTGCTGATGCGGAGATGAATGAAGAAGACGAGTTTAAATTATTACAAAAATTAGTCAAACAACGTAAGGACAGTGCGGCGATATTTACAGAGCAAAATCGTTTAGATTTAGCAGAACCTGAATTGGCTGAAGTCGAGGTGATCAGTCAATTTTTACCGCAAATGTTAGACGAATCGGAAGTTGAAAAAGTAGTGGTAGATACCATTGCATCTTTAGGCGCATCTGGAATGAAAGACATGGGACGTGTGATGGGTGTGGTGAGTAAAACCCTTGCAGGTAAAACCGATGGCAAAACAATATCAACGTTAGTGAAAGCTAAGTTGTCTTAAATACAATGGCCCAGTAGTTCAACTGGATAGAATATCAGATTTCGGCTCTGACGGTTGGGGGTTCGAATCCCTTCTGGGTCACTAAATCGGAGAATTGATTCACAGGAATCGGTTCTCCATTTTTTATGTTTGATATTTCCTTCGTTAAAATCGGTATTGAGCCAAAAATAGCGTTCACTTTTGGGGTTCGAACTCGGTCGTTTGACTTGTCGTAACCCAATCCGGATGGAAAGACTAAATTTTGAAGTTTTTGTTTTTGTTTTAAATCCCCTTCAGTCCAAACCTTCTCAAGAGATGCGGATAAACTAAGCGCTTTATCAATAGCCAATTCAAGGTTCGAACTATTTAATGTTGGATTTTCAATTTTTGACTGTAATTCTTCTTTTTGAGTTTCATATTTGTCTTTAAACTTTTTGTAGATAGCGTTATCTAATTCCCCAAGTGCGTATCGCTCTTCAATGGATTCTATTTTAGTATTTAGCTCTGTAATATTTTTTTTAATGGACTTCTTTTGAGTCCTTAACTCTTTGGTGATGTTATCATAGGTATATGTCATCACCTCTTTTATGATGTCTTTATATTTTGGTTCAACTTGATACGTTCTCAAATCCTCTGTAAAAGTACTATGAAGTGTTTTAGCGGATTTGTTGCACGAGCACCCTTTAGTTCTACACTTGTAATAGTAAAGCCCTTTTTTCTTGACAAGATATCCTGTTAGCGGTAGTTTACAGCTTTCACAGTAGATAAACTGCTTTAGGGGTAGATTGTCATTTTCTGCTTTGTGGTGTGTTGGATGATGGGTATTGATAGAGTTAATCTTTAAAAAGTCTTCTTTAGATACAAGTGGCTTATGCTTTGCTTCAATTATTTCACCTGGAATCATCTTGCTCACAAGCACACCACAATAAAAAGGATTTTTAAACATCTCACTTAGTCTACGCTCATCTATTCTCATTCCTAAGTTTTGAAGCTTATCGATGATTTCAATATTAGAATAGATTGCTTTTAATTTCCATGCAAATGCTTTCTTAATTAGCTTACTCTGTTTAGAGGGTATAATTTCCCAATCTACCGCTTTGTGGTATTTCTTTTTATTGATGTATCCAACAGGCGGGTTCCATAACCAATAGCCTTTTCTAAGAAGGTCGGTCATCGCCGTAATTGTTTTGTCTTTTCGAAGCTCATTGTCAAACTGACTAAACATATAAAATAGGTTCTGTTGAAACTTACCTGCTGCTGAGGTGGTATCCACTTCTTGGGTTACTGCTTTGACCTGAATCCCTTGGTCGTTTAACTCTTGAGAAATCTGTGCTGCACTACTTCCTGTCCTAGAGAATCTATCATAGGAGTATACAATGATATATCCCACTGTGCCACTTTGCCTGACGTATTTAAGCATCCGTTTAAACTCTTTACGCTCATCACTTTTTGCAGACTCATAAGTTCCACCAAAGTAACCAGCTACTTTGTAGCCGTTAGATTTAGCATAGTTTTCACAATACTTCTTCTGTGTTTCAAGGGAGGTATTGGTATCGGCTTGTTCTTTTGTAGAAACTCGAGTATATATAATTGCATTATTACTTTGTCTAAGCTGATTTTTCTTAGGAGCAAACTCTTTAAGCTTTTCAAGCGTATTCATAATTCTTATTTAAGTGTGTTTAATACAATAGTGCAATAAGCTTCTAATGAAATCAAAAGCTCATCAATATTTTCATCCTTAGTGTAAATAAGGAATAGTTTTTCTTTTACAACTTTTCTTCTTTGTTCTGTTAATTTATCGTCCTCTAAAATAGTTTGACTCATTTGGTCCATATCGAGTTAAGATTAACTCGGGCTGGATTCTCAGGGACCGATTGGGTGATACAATTGTTTTCATACTATTTAGTTAAGATGGTTAGTTTGTAATTGTCTTGCGCTCTTGGCTCTATTAGTAGCCTTGCTGTTTTGGGCAGTTTGTTATTTAAAAAGAAATCTGCAAGCTGCTTGGCCTTTTTATGGTCTTCACGAATGATAAGGGGTTTGATGTTATCGTTATCCACAAGAAGCTCAATATACTTTGGGGATTTAAACATAATAATCTCACGAATTTGATTCTCTATTTGGCTTAAGTAAGCAATGTCCTTTTTTACCCTTTGAAACTCAACAGAGACAATCTGCTCTATAAAGGGCATAAGAGGAATACACATATAAGCCTTATCGTTTATCATTTCCAGAAACTTTTCTGTAATAGCTTTATTACCATCTCTTATGTGATACTCACCTGTTTTAGGAAAGTAGTAAAACGACATAGGCTTTTTATCTACCAAAATGCTATCAATAACAGCATCGGAAAATGGGTTTATCTCCATTCCATGGGTACTAAGAAGCTTAGAATCGTTTAAAATAAATTCAAAACCCTTTAAAGACGAATCAGCAATATTTTGCTTTTTTAAAAAAGCAATATGCTTTTCGAGCTTAGATTTAAAATACCCTTTTTCACGTGGCTCATCCCATACCATTTTGGCAAGCTCAGCAAGCTTTGTGGTATTGATTCCAAATGTACTTAGCTCTTGGATTAAACATACCCAGAGCGCCTGAGGTACATTCATTTTTCCTTTTTTTCCTGTATCAAAAAAAGGAAGCACCATTTTACTCTTCCAATAAGTCACCATGCGTGGGCTAATACCAAAATACTTGGGCAGCGTGTAACGCTGATCCATAAGGTCTAATTTGAAATTTAAATCATTATTCATATGTAAAACTTTACACAAAGTTACATAATTAATTACAAAATACAATACATTGAAATAAAATTGATTACTTTTGCTGTATATTAATCTAAATTAATAGAAATGACGTGTAAAAACCCAGAATGCGATAAAGAGATAAAAAACAAAAAAAGCGCAAAGAGGAGGTACTGTAATGATAGCTGTAAGAATAGAGCAAATTATCTCAGGCGCCAGAAAACCTATGGGTATCTATCGGAATGGGATAAGCTAATGCGACATAATTACCATATACTTATAAAATTAAAACTAAAAGACCTTGGGCCCATAAGTTGTCAAACCTTAGAGAGTCATGGTGTAGAATTTGGACACCTTCACAAAGATGAAGTTATTATTGATGATAATGGTGTGAAAATGATGGTATCTCGAATATATGATATTCAATTTATAATTAACAATAATCAGGAATTAATATTTATTTAACTAGAAAAGATGAAACAATTTAATCTTGAGGGGATGGATCGTTTGAGAATATCAACCCAACAGGCTAAGATTATGGGTATTATTAAGGATAATGAGGTTCATGGCGATAATTCAAGATCGAATGATGTGATGGTCTATTTTGCACTTGGAGCTATTTCAGTCTTGGCAGTAGCTGTTATACTATATAATTTTCATAGGAATAGAAACCCCAAGGAAGAATAAATTGATTATAGCTCAAATGATTATTTAAAAGAGCACGCTAATGCGTGCTTTTTTTTAGTTTCCAGAATATAGAATTTTGTGACATAAATATTATTTTATAAAATAATATTCAAAAAAGATTAATTAAACGGACTGGCCAGGAATAAGGTAAACTAAAGTAAACCGTATTAGAAACGCTGAAACCATATTAAAATCGATTTTAATATGGTTTTAGCAAATAAAAATAAAAATTAAATCAATTTGGTTGTATTTTCTTTTTTATAGCAAAACCCCTATTTAAAGCATATATGAAAATATGTGATAAATAATTGTACATTATTGGTATGAATGATTTTAAATTTATTTGATATTTACATATATGATTTTAAAAACTAGTTCACGAATATTAAAAATCCATCCTAAGGATAATATAGTTGTTGCTTTATGTGATTTAAATAAAGGATTAACAATTCAAATTGATGCTGGTGAATTTCAGCTTGTAACCAATGTTGCTTCTAAACATAAATTATCAATCGAAAATTTAAATATTGGGGATTATATTTTCATGTATGGGGTAGTGGTTGGAAAAGCAGTTAGAGAAATTCAAAAAGGAGAATCCATAACAACCTTTAATATTTCTCATCAAACAGAATCATATGAACTCCCAAAATTCAAAAAGCAAATTAAATGGGAAGCTCCTAAATCTTCTGATTTCTTGAAACGTACATTTTTAGGGTATCATAGAGATAATGGTGCTGTTGGTACCGAGAACAATTGGTTAATCATTCCTTTAGTTTTTTGTCAAAATAGGAATGTTGAAATTCTGAAAAAAACCATGTTAGATAAATTCGGTTACGAGAAGTCAGTCAAAGACACCTACAATATAGATGAGCTTGTTCATAAATATAATTCTGGCGCCTCAGAAAATGAACTTTTAGAGTTGGATTTAATAAAAAGTAGTCATATTAACAAAAATAAGCCCTTGTTTTCTAATGTTGACGGAATTTATTTTTTAACTCATGATGGAGGTTGTGGTGGGGCTACTTCTGATGCAGTTACACTTTGTAATTTATTGGCAGGTTACATTAATAATCCAAATATTGCTGGAGCAACAGTTTTGAGTTTAGGCTGTCAACATGCTCAAATTAAGCTTGTAGAAAAGGCTCTAAAACGCATCGCTCCAAATACTAAAAAGCCAATTTATTTTTTAGAACAACAACAAAGCAAATCTGAACCAGAATTCTTGGCAGATGCAATAAAAAAAACATTTACTGGTTTGATTCAAGCCAATAAAGTTTCAAGAGCTCCTGCACCTTTAAATAAATTAACACTCGGCTTAGAATGTGGTGGCTCCGACGGGTTTTCTGGTATTTCTGCCAATCCAACCTTAGGCTATGTTTCGGATATAATTGTTGGGCTAGGAGGCTCTGCAATCCTTTCTGAATTTCCAGAGCTAAATGGCGTCGAACAAGAACTTATCAACCGCTGTGTTGATATTGATAAAGCACAGAAATTTGCCGAAATCATGGAGGCCTATAACACTAAAGCAACCGCTTTGGGTGCGGGATTTCATGCAAATCCATCCCCTGGAAATATAAAAGATGGACTTATTACAGACGCTATAAAGTCTGCTGGTGCTGCAAAAAAAGGAGGTACTTCGCCAGTGGTTGATGTGTTGGATTATACAGAACAGTTAATAAAACCCGGTTTAAACCTGTTATGTACCCCAGGGAATGATGTAGAATCGACTACAGGCCTAGCGGGTTCAGGAGCTAATTTGATTTTATTCACAACAGGACTTGGAACGCCTACAGGTAATCCAGCTGTGCCAGTTGTAAAGGTATCCACGAACACTAAGCTGTATAATAAAATGAACGATATTATAGACTTTAATACAGGTACTATTATTGAAGGTACAGATACCATAGAAGATTGTGGTAAAGCACTACTTGAGTTTATCATAAAAGTAGCAAGTGGAACTATACAACCACATGCACGAAGATTAGACCAAAATGATTTTATTCCTTGGAAACGAGGCTTATCGTTATAAATTTAGATATATGAAAACAAAATTTTCTTTAAATAATAAAAGCGCCATCATTACAGGAGGCGGTAGCGGTATAGGCAAAGCCATTGCCGAAACATTTTCTCAACAAGGAGCTCATGTACATATTTTAGATTATGATTTACAATCTGCCTCAGAAGCCGTTGAAGCCATTAAGGCGAAGGGGTTTTTAGCTACTGCCTATTACTGCGATGTCGCAAATTTTCAACAAGTTTCAGATATAATTTCAAATATATCATCTCATACCTCAGTAGATATTTTAATTAATAACGCAGGCGTAGCGCATGTGGGAAATATTGAAACCTGTGAGGAGGAAGATTTAGATAGATTATATAATATAAACATCAAAGGGGTTTTCAATTGTACGAAAGCTTGTATTTCATTAATGAAAACTCAAAATAGCGGAGTGATTTTAAACTTAGCGTCCATTGCCTCGTCTGTTGGTGTTTCAGATCGTTTTGCCTATTCTATGACAAAAGGAGCGGTATTAACAATGACATATTCTATAGCAAAGGATTATATTAACCACAATATTCGTTGTAACTGTATTTCTCCAGCTAGAGTACACACGCCATTTGTTGATGGCTTTATTAAAGAAAACTATCCAGGAAAAGAATCGGAAATGTTTGAAAATTTATCAAAAACCCAACCTATTGGTCGGATGGGAATTCCACAAGAAATAGCAGATTTAGCATTATTCTTGTGTTCTAACGAATCTAGTTTTATTACTGGCTCTAACTATGGAATTGATGGCGGCTATGTCACACTTAACTCAAAATAAAAATAAATGAAACTTATTAGATTTGGAACTATTAATAAAGAAAAACCAGGGGTTTTGTTGCCCAATGGAACCAAGTTAGATGTATCGGCATTTGTATCTGACTACAATGAGGATTTTTTTGGTAATGATGGAATAGAAAAACTACAAAATTGGTTAAATAAAAATCAAGATTTATGTCCAATTGTGGAAGATACAATCCGATTAGGTGCGCCGCTTGTACGACCATCTAAAATTGTTTGTGTTGGACTTAACTATGCCAAACACGCTGCCGAAAGTGGAATGGACGTTCCTCAAGAACCTGTACTCTTTTTTAAAGCAACTTCTGCTATTGTAGGACCCTTTGATAATATTATAATCCCTAAAAGTAGCACCAAGACAGATTGGGAAGTTGAACTCGCTGTTGTAATTGGAAAGACAGCTTCCTATGTAAGCGAAAAAAATGCCATGAACCATATAGCTGGTTATGTTTTACACAATGATGTAAGTGAACGTGCCTTTCAAATAGAACGTTCAGGTCAATGGGTAAAAGGAAAAAGCTGTGATACTTTTGCTCCCCTTGGTCCTTTTATTGCAACAAAAGATGAAATTACAGACCCCAATAATTTAAATCTTTGGTTGAAACTCAATGGCGTAATTATGCAAAATAGCAGTACCTCAGACTTTATTTTTAATATTCAGCATGTAGTGAGTTATATTAGTCAGTTTATGACTTTACTTCCTGGCGATGTTATTTCTACGGGCACACCTTTTGGTGTTGGGCTTGGATTAACACCCCCAAAATACCTTAAGAATGGTGATATTGTTGAATTAGGGATTGAACATTTAGGTGTTTCCCGCCAAGTATGTAAATCCTATAAATGATCATAGATAGTCATCAACATTTTTGGAATTATGATCCAGTGAGAGACGCATGGATAGATACTTCTATGGATGCCATTAGAAAGGATTTTCTTCCCAAAGATTTCTTGCCGATTTTAAAAGCCAATATTATTGATGGCTGCATAGCAGTTCAAGCTGACCAATCTGAAACCGAAACCGAATTTCTGTTGCAATGTGCCGATAAAAACCCGTTTATAAAGGGCGTGGTAGGCTGGGTAGATCTTACGTCCAACAATTTAGAAGAGCGTCTTGAATATTATGCATCTAACTCTCTGTTTAAAGGGGTTCGTCATATCGTTCAAGCAGAAAATGATGACTATTTGCTAAGAAAGGATGTGCAAAATGGAATTGGGAAGCTTTCAAAATACGATTTAACTTATGATATTCTTGTTTATTCACATCAGCTGCCATCGGCAATTGCACTAGTTAAAGCGTTTCCCAATCAAAAATTTATTTTGGACCATATTGCAAAACCAACTATCTCGAAACCTATTAGCAAAATATGGGTTCATAATATCAAACAGCTTTCTAAACATAAAAACGTTTACTGTAAGCTATCGGGGATGGTAACCGAAACTATTAATTTTGAATTTAAGGATGGCGATTTTAAACCCTATATAGATATTATTTTTAAAGCTTTTGGTCCTGACCGAATTATGTTTGGTTCGGATTGGCCCGTTTGTTTGTTAGCTGCTAACTATGATAAAGTGTTCAAGATTGTAAATGATTATTTAGAAAATCTTTCTGTTGAGATGAAAAATAATATTTTAGGGGAAAATGCAATAAAAATATATAATCTTTAAAAATATGGATTTAGGACTAAAAAATAAAGTTATCGTGGTCACTGGTGGTTCAAAAGGGATTGGAGGTGGTATTGTGTGTCTTTTAGCTAACGAGGGTGCTATTCCAGTAATTTTAGGAAGAAATAAAGAAAGTATTTTCAAAGCAATAATTGATTACAAACAAAATGGCTATGAAGTAGGGTACGCAATTGCAGAATTAACTAATCCAAATCAATGTGAAGCAGCAATCGATTCAATCATCAAAAACTATGGTCGCATTGATGGTCTTGTTAATAACGCAGGGGTTAATGATGGGGTTGGGCTAGAAAATGGCTCTTACGAAGAATTTATTAATTCAATCAAACGGAATCTGGCACATTATTATCAAATTGCACAATTGGTTCTTCCACAATTAAAAAAAACAAAGGGTGCAATTGTAAACATAGGATCTAAAACATCGGTAACTGGTCAAGGGGGTACTTCTGGATATGCAGCAGCTAATGGAGGTCGGAATGCGCTTACAAGAGAATGGGCTGTTGAACTTTTACCCTATGCCATTCGAGTAAATTGTGTTGTTGTGGCAGAATGTTTCACACCACTTTATGAGAAATGGATTAATACATTTGACAATAAAGATGAAAAATTAGCTGCCATTACAAATAAAATTCCTCTTGAAAAACGAATGACAACTACAGAAGAAATTGCCAATACTGTCGCCTTTTTATTATCAGAGCGGTCAAGCCATACGACCGGTCAGTTAATTTATGTAGATGGAGGTTATACTCATTTAGACAGAGCATTGAATGCGAATAATTAATTCAAGAAAGTGAGTAAAACTAATAAATATTGTTTAGCATTAGATCTAAAAAACAATTTAGATAAAATTGCTACGTATAAAAATTACCACCAAAATGTATGGCCCGAAATTCAAAAAAGTTTAAGAGATACTGGAATTAAGAATGCTGAGATATACAATACAGGAAATCGCTTATTTATGATTTTAGAAGTTGACTCCTCTTTTTCGTTTGAAAAAAAAGCAAAAATGGATGCTAAAAACTCAAAAGTTCAAGACTGGGAAGCATTGATGTGGAGTTTCCAACAAGCGCTTCCCAACAGTAATCCAAACGAGAAATGGGTTTTGATGGACAAAATTTATGATTTAAATGCATAGAAACATATGAAACAACAGATAAATTACAAGTATCCTTCAGTTGAGGATTTACGAAGTCGAGCCAAGGCTAAAATTCCAAAATTTGCATTTGAATACTTAGACGGTGGATGTAATAACGATGTAAACTTGAAAAAAAATACGTCTCGTATAAGAGACGTAGAACTCAAGCCAAAATACCTGGTCGATTACACACCTCCTAACCTAAAGACTGAGCTTTTTGGACACGAATATGACGCTCCTTTTGGTATTTCACCAGTAGGGTTACAAGGACTCATGTGGCCGAAGTCGCCCGAAATATTAGCAAAAGCCGCATTTGATCACAATATTCCATTTGTATTGAGCACGGTAACAACAGCTAGTATAGAGTCCATTTCCGAAATAACAGAAGGCCGTGCATGGTTCCAATTATACCATCCTGCCGAAGAACGTGTAACAAAAGATCTCTTGAAAAGAGCAGAAGCCGCACATTGTCCTGTCCTTGTTATTTTGGCCGATGTTCCTTCCTTTGGCTATCGCCCACGGGATATACGTAACGGCTTATCAATGCCACCAAAAATGACAGTTTCAAATATTTTATCAGCAATGAAACGACCTCATTGGGCGCTAAACACTCTGATTAATGGACAACCAAGTTTTGAAATATTAAAACCCTACATGCAAAAAAACCTGAATTTAAATCAATTAGCTAAATTTATGGATGCAACGTTTTCTGGTCGTTTAAATGAAGATAAAATAAAGCGTATTCGAGACCTCTGGAAAGGAAAATTAGTATTGAAAGGTGCAGAGTCTATACATGATGTTGAAAAAGCCTACCAACTCGGGCTTGATGGAGTTATTATATCTAATCATGGCGGAAGACAAGTAGATGTAGGTCAGGCCACAATAGAATCTTTAAATACCATTGTCCCACTATATAAAGATAAAATCAAAGTAATGATGGATAGTGGTATTCGGGGTGGAGCCGATGTAGCACGTGTCATGGCAAGCGGTGCTGACTTTAGTTTTATGGGACGCACTTTTATGTATGGAGTTTCGGCTTTGGGGAAAAAAGGTGGGAATCACACCATAGCCATGCTTAAAACTCAATTAACGCAAGTTATGGAACAAATGAGCTGTGCTGAAGTAAATGATTTAACAAAGAACTTAATTTAGGCATATAGATATCATATTATGAACAAAAGAGCTTTTTTTTTATTCGTTACCTTATGTGTTTCACTATACGGTACTACACAAAATGAAATTAAAAAATATATACCAAGTGAAGAAAATTTAGCAGCTCGAAAATGGTTTGAGACGGCAAGATTTGGACTTTTCATTCATTGGGGTGTATACAGTATTTTGGGTGACGGGGAGTGGGTTATGAATAAAAAAAATATTCCAAAGGATACTTACGAAATATTACCTTCACTATTTAATCCAACAGAGTTTGATGCATATCAATGGGTTAAAACAGCAAAAAATGCGGGGATGAAGTATATCACAATTACTAGTAGACATCATGATGGATTTTCAATGTTTAATTCAAAGGTCACTGATTACAATATTGTAAGTCAAACACCCTATAGCAAAGACATCTTAAAAGAGTTATCGGAGGCCTGTCATTCGGAGGGGATTAAATTGTTTTTTTACTACTCCTTATTAGATTGGTATCGAGATGATTATTTTCCAAGAGGTAAAACTGGCAAGGGAATTAACGGTAGGGGTGAGGGTAATTGGACAGATTATATTGAATTTATGAAAGCGCAGCTATCAGAGCTATTAACCAATTATGGCCCTATTGCAGGAATTTGGTTAGATGGACATTGGGATAAAAAAGATGCAAATTGGCACTATGATGAGATCTACGAATTAATTCATCAATTACAACCAAGTTGTTTGATTGGGAATAATCATCACCAAAGTCCGAAATGGGGTGAGGATTTTCAAATGTTTGAAAGGGATTTCCCTGGAAAAAATACTACTGGTTTCGGTACTGTATATGATGATGTTAGTACTAAGATGCCTCTAGAGGTTTGCGAAACAATTAATGGTTATTGGGGCTTTAAATATAAAGCCAATAAACATAAATCTGCCAAAAGTATAATTAAAGATCTTATTATTTCAGCTGGGTATGGCAGTAATTTTTTACTCAATGTAGGTCCAATGCCCAATGGTCAGATTCAATCCAAACATGTTGTCACTCTTAAGGAAGTTGGGGATTGGTTAAGGCAAAATGGAGATGCTATTTATGGAACAGATGCAGGCCCATTTCCACCATCAGATTCTATGGTATCAACAATGAAGAAAAATAAAATATTTATTCATTTTATAGGTTCGGACAGTAAGACATTTGAAATTCCTAACAAGAACCTAAAGATTGAATCTGTTATTTTATTAAAATCTAAAAAATCAATTGATTTTAGTACAAATTCCAATAGGATTGAGTTTTCTATTCCTAATGGAGAAATTGATGATATAGCAACCATCATTCAAATTAATCTATTTTAAATCATGAAACATTCAGAATCCAAACCGGTAGTCCCAAAAAAAATCATAATACCATTTATTCTATTAACCTCTTTATTTGCTTTATGGGGTTTTGCTAATGCAGTTACAGATCCCATGGTACAAGCCTTTAAAAAAGTATTGGAATTATCTAATTCTCAGGCCGCATGGGTTCAAATGGCCTTTTATGGAGGCTACTTTTGTATGGCCATCCCAGCAGCACTATTTATGCGAAAATACTCATATAAGGTAGGGATTCTAATTGGATTAGCTTTATATGCAATTGGTGCTTTGTTATTTTATCCTGCTGCGATTACAGAACAGTTTTGGTTTTTTTGTTTCGGGTTATACGTTTTAACATTTGGTCTGGCTTTTTTAGAGACTGCTGCAAACCCCTATGCGCTTGCAATGGGACCTAAGCAAACAGCTACACAAAGGCTAAATTTAGCACAGGCATTTAATCCAATTGGACTAATTCTGGGACTTTTTGTAGCTCAGCAGTATGTATTAAAGAAACTTCAATCAGATGACATCACAGATTTTAGCGCCTTAGATGAGGCCTCCAAAACTCTAATCAAAACAACGGACTTGATGGTGATTCGAGACCCCTATGTAATTTTAGGATTGGTTATTATCGCTGTATTTGTATTGTTTTTAGTAAGCAAAATGCCCAATATAAAAGAGGAAGGTTCAAATGAAAATGTGAAGAAAACT
Organism: uncultured Formosa sp.; assembly: GCA_963933105.1. Classification (GTDB taxonomy): domain Bacteria; phylum Bacteroidota; class Bacteroidia; order Flavobacteriales; family Flavobacteriaceae; genus Hel1-33-131. Next base: position 22,146 of record CAWVRW010000009.1, on the reverse strand, counting down.
TTTAAAAGACTACTTAAAAATAAAATCTACTCAAAAGGGGTTTTAGCTCAAATTATGTACGTAGGTGCACAAATTATGTGCTGGACCTATATTTACCAATATGCTGAAGGTATGGGTATGGAGAGCGTGACGGCTGGTTACTACCAAATGGCTGCTTTTATTTTTTTCACCTTTGGTCGTGCTGTGGGAACCCTATTACTACGATTTATAAACTCAGGTCGTCTTTTGATGGTGTTCGCAATTTTTGCGACCATAAGCACTCTGGGTGTTATTTTTATAGGAAATAATATAGGTCTCTATTGTTTAGTTGGGGTTTCCTTTTTTATGTCACTGATGTTTCCTACAATTTATGGAATTGCTCTTGGAGGCTTAACGGAAGATGAAAGTAAAATTGGTTCTGCTGGACTTGTTATGGCTATTGTAGGCGGGGCCTTGATGCCTAAATTACAAGGGATGCTTATTGACCTTGGTGGTTATGGAGTTAATGATATTACTATTTTAGGAGTATCTGAAGTTAATTTTTCATTTATATTACCTGCTTTGTGTTTTGTATATATTACTTTATTTGGATTGAAAACATCAAATGTCTGAGAGTTTGATTAAATTTATATATCAAAACATCAAATGGAGTGCTAATCTTAAAAATTAATAACTTAATAATAAATTACAAGAAGATGAAATATGTATTAATCGTGATTGCTTTTTCAGTGATGAGTTCTTGTAATCAGAAAAAAAATAAAACAACAGACCATTCTAATCCTAATATCATTTTTATTTATCTCGATGATTTGGGTTATGGTGATGTTAGTTCATACGGAGCCGAAGAGTTAAACACCCCCAACATTGATTTTTTGGCAGATAATGGTCTTAAGTTCACCAATGGTTACGCCACTTCTGCAACCTGTACACCTAGTCGATATGCACTTCTCACAGGACAATACCCCTGGCGAAATAGGGATGCAAAAATCCTTCCTGGTACGGCACCACTTCTCATCGATACAGCTCAAATTACAGTTCCAAAAATGTTACGCAATCATGGCTATAAAACCGCAGTCATTGGCAAGTGGCATTTAGGTCTTGGAACAGGTAACGTAGATTGGAATTCGCACATATCACCTGGCCCCAACGAAGTTGGATTTGACTATAGCTTTATAATGGCAGCAACACAAGACAGAGTTCCAACAGTATATATTAAAAATGGAGATGTATATAACAAGGATCAGAATGACCCCATTGAAATTGATTACAAGAAAAATTTTCTAGGTGAACCCACAGGAGAGGATTCACCACATTTATTAAAAATGAAAGGTGATCCACAACACAACAGAACCATTGTCAATGGTGTTCCTCGTATTGGGCACATGAAAGGTGGGCAAGCTGCACGCTGGATTGATGAAGATATGGCTGATGACTTTCTTAAAGAAGCTCAAACTTATATAACAACCAACAAAGACAAACCCTTCTTTTTGTACTATGGATTGCAACAACCTCATGTTCCAAGAACTCCTCATCCACGCTTTGTTGGTGCTACAGGAATGGGCCCCAGAGGCGATGTAATTGCTGAGGCTGATTGGTGCGTTGGAGAACTCATTAAAACACTTAAAAAAGAAGGTGTTTTGGAAAATACTTTAATTTTCTTATCAAGTGACAACGGACCGGTTTTGGATGATGGCTATGAGGATGATGCTATTGAAAAATTAGGAAAACATACCCCAACAGGCAATTTAAGAGGAGGAAAGTACAGTTTGTATGAAGCAGGTACTAGAGTTCCTTTCATTACCTACTGGGAGGGACATATTGAACCAGGTGTAACCAACGAAATTATTTCACAGGTTGATTGGCTATCCTCACTATCAAATCTGATTAAACAACCCGTAGACAATCTTGATAGTGAAAATCATTTGGATTTATTGTTAGGAAAAAGCGTCAAAGGACGAAGTGATATCATTTTAGAAGCGACTTCCAGAACTGCCTATCGTCAAGGCAATTGGGTATTGATTCCACCTTATCCTGGACCAAAAATGTTTTTAACTAAAGGAATAGAAACTGGGAATGGCGAAGAATTTCAACTTTATAATTTAGAAAAAGACGCGTCACAGCAAAATAACCTAGCAGAAACGATGCCCGAAAAAAGAGATGAAATGATGGCAGCTTTTATTTCTATTGTTGGTGATGCTTACAAGAGAACGAGCAGACTAAAGTTTGATTAATGAGCTATGATTTTTTGATTTTTAAGCCATTCTTTAGTGATTTTTAGCCATGAGTTAGTAGGTGCTAGTGCGTTTTTAATTCCAAATCCATGACCACCTTGCTCCATAAGATGAAGTCTTGTTGGAATTTTATTTTCTTGCAATGCCTTGTGGTACAGTATACTATTTTCTGGAATGACTACAGCATCGTCTATGGCATGAATCAACAATGTTGGGGGTGTTTTTTCAGCGCTTATTTGTAATTCATTTGAAAAGAAGTGAACTTCCTCATCTGTAGGAAAGCTTCCCAACAAACTATTCTTAGAGCCCAGGTGTGTGAGTTTATCTTTCATGCTAATGACGGGGTAAACAAGGATACAGAAACTTGGTCTATAACTTTTTTTGTTTGTACTTTTTTCTAAGTTATTAAAATCAAAATGATTTGAAAGAGTAGCCGCAAGGTGGCCTCCTGCCGAAAATCCTATTATTCCAATTTTAGAGTTGTCTATATTCCATTTTTTTGCGTTTTCAGCTATCATTTGTAAAGCACGTTGTGCATCTAACAAAGCAACTTTTGTCTTACATGGTTTGGATTCCCAATGTGGAGTTCTGTACCTTAAAACAAAGGCACTAATCCCAATTTTATTTAACCATTCAGCAACCTTTATTCCTTCATGTTCAAAAGCTAAATTTTTGTAGCCCCCTCCAGGAATTATTAAAACCGCTGGTACTTCTTTTTTTGGATGAGGAGTAGGATAATACCACAATTGTGGAGTATGTATTTTTTGATCCTTTTCAACTATTGTTAAATTATTTTCAATTTTATCAAAACTACTACATGGAATATGTTTTGAATAAAGTGGAAGAATAGTGTCTTGTGAAAATCCAAATAATGACCAAAAATATATAAAATAGAATATTACTCTCACCGATAATAAAAATGGTTATTTTAATTAAAAAAAAGCCACCTTACTTAAAGTGGCTTTATGAATTATTCAAGTTGGTTAAAAAAAATTATTTTTTTATCAACTTTTTTGTAGTGTACCCAGGAATCTCCATAAAGTAAACTCCAGAGTTTAGGTGCCCCAAGCTCAGCGGACTACCATCATAGACATAACTATCTACTTTTGCTCCAGTTAAGTTATAAATACTTAAAGTAGTTCCCAAATTCAAACCAGATAATTCAAGTCTATCATCGACAGGATTTTGAGAAAGCATAAATTCAGACAAAGTAAATGAATTCGTATTTAGTGTGTTTCCTGGAGCCATCGTCACAGAACTAACTTGCACTTGAGTTATTGCATTACTTCCCGTCGTAGTTAATGTCTGAGCGTGAATAAAACCATAAATATTGGTCGATGCTGCTGAGTAAACGCTTGAATTTATTCCTGTATAAGACCCAATGACGGTCTCAGTACCATCTGTTAAGTTCATTAATTTTGAAGAAATTGTTGAACTTGCTGCATCAGTACCAAGGGTCAAAGTCACTAGTACCGCTAAATCATCAGATTCTCCCGTAGCCTGGCAATCTGCGATTACAAGAGAAGCATTTGGGCTCAAAGGACCAGAATTAACATTATTACCCAATTGCAATTGTGTGTTATAACTTGCTGTCCTTAGAAAAACAACATTAGCTGGAGGCGTTGATTCAGCAACATCACTGGATGAACTAAATCCAATTTTTACGAGTGGATTATTGTTTGTCCCAAAAGTTCCTATAAATTTTAGATCAACTCTAAAGGTTATAGATTCACCAGCTCCAGAAACAGTAAAACCTTGTTCCCAAGCTGCTCTTTGCCAGTCATTTGATAAAGTTATTGCTCCTACTGAGGAATCAACTACCCATGTATTACCTGTAAAAGAGGAATCCCAACCAGCTTGAGTGTATAGAGCTCCATTAGAAAATCCCTCTTCAGCAGTAAAGTTTACGGTAGTCTGTGCATTAATTGTCATAAAAACAAGTGCTGTAAATAGTGTGTAAAGTTTTTTCATAATTATTAGTTTATTTTTTTAAAATTAATGATTATTAAAATTTAGGGATACTATAAATGTTCTAATTAGTAATAGATTTGTTAAGTCTTTGGGCTCATTGTCTTCTAGTAAGCCTCCACTCTAAAGTTTTAGGCTTATTTTTCTTGTAAATAGCATTCTCAACTTGTCTTAATTGTTTATTTAATGAATCTTGTTTGGGAAGAGTTTCAACATAGGCATCCATGCTTTTTTTGATGTAATTATGATACGGTTTTCCTTCAATTGCTTTTAGCTTTTTATTAAAATGAATTTGTTTCCCTTGTAGTTGATTATCACCACTGTAGTCTCGAAGATATTTATACTCCATAAATGGAACCGCACGAAGTTGGTAGCTTGTTTTTCGATAATCTTCACAAAGTTTCATGATATCTAGCGCCTGTTTGTATTGTGGGGTGTTCACTTGAGTCGAAAGATTGACTCCACTCTTGAGTTGTTCCGCAGAATAGCTATCGATAAAGATATCTTGAATGAAAAGATCATACTCGCCATTTTTTAAACCTCTTATTTGTAGTATTTCTTTATTGAAGTTGTTTTCAAAAGGGACCAAAGATAGGGCCTTGTCTATCGCTTTATTTGTTGGGAATGGTAAGCTATTTTGTACACAACTAAAAGAAATATCATCGCTTGAAACTTGAAAATTCTCAACAACACAATTTTTTGTTGTTATAAAATTATTTTGATTCAGATCAATTGAAATTTGAGCGATAACACTCGGAGATTCTATAGCGGATAAAATTTCATGAAACATAACGAAGTGTCCTGTTGTTTCTGGGTGTACTCGGTCCTTACCAACAATTGTAAATAAGGAATCGTTTTGTAGTTCTCGCTCCATAATATGTTTCATGGAAGAATTTAAATCAATCACAGTTGTATTTCTTTGTTTTGCAATTTTTTTGAGAAAGGTTGAGCATTCTATGAGTGCATCATTACTGCCCATATTATTTTCGTGCTCAATTTTTGAATATTGGTCGTAAATTGAAGGGGTAAGATACAGTGGCCTTATGTCTGATGTTTCAAATTTTTTGTCTAAAATGTCTATGTTTCGTTTGTATTCATCCAAAGCTTTTTTTCTGTTTTGCACAATTTCATTGGAAGCTTCGCCTTCAAAATAAAGTGTTCGTATCACATCATTCATTCCGGTCATTAAAAATACATGGCTTGGATTATGTATAAATACGTCTTTATCTAATCTGTGGATCATACCTTCGGCATTGTCTCCTGATATCCCACAGTTTAAAAAGGTGATTTTAAGATTTGGATAACGCGTTGCATAGAACAGTTGAAGAAATTCATGAAACTGCCCACCATGTGTGATACTATCGCCTAAAAAGCATACAGTATCTCCGCTTTCAAAAATTTTCGAGGTTTCTTCTTGTGCACTCAGTTTCTGTAAACCTAAGAAAACATGAGTTAGTACACAAAAGGATATTAAAAAGCGCCTTATCAACATCCTTTTAATTTTTGATGATTAGCTTCAAAGTGGTATTATCTATTTTGACAAAATAAAGGCCATTGGTGAGTTGATTCAAATTAATCGGAAGACCGTCATACTTACTTATAAAAACTCTAACACCCGTAATTGAATAGATAGAAATTACACTATCCATTTTTGCATTTACGATATTTAGCTGTGCTGCCGTGGGGTTGGGGTATAACTTCAATTTTTGCGTTGAAACTTCAATTGAATTAATTCCCAACAATGACGAATCATATGACGCTACGTTTAATACTAAAGAACTCAGATGACCATTCGAGTCCTCAAATGTAATTGAAACCGAGTTGCTTTCTTGGATAACATCAATAGGTACAGGAATTTCTATAGTTCCAAAAAAATCATCTCTAGTTGTTTGATTATAACCTTTCCAATTGCTAGGCACAGGAATTGAAACACCGTTTACGATAACAGTTGGTGATTTTGATCGGTCGTGTTTACGTCCAATACTCATTGCAAGCATGGCATAACCAGAATTTCCAACTAAATTAATATTATTGAAATTGTAATTAATTGGATTATTAGCTTGTATGGGTTGCAAATAAGTAGTGCTGTAATAACGCTCAGATTGAATGACGTTGTCAAATGTAATCGGTTCAGAAAAGGTATATTCCAACACCACAGTTTCGTTTTTTTTAAGACCATATGTTTCCAATAGTTCAGAAGAAGTTTGAATTGTATAGTCTGGATCAGTATCAGGGTGAATAATTAAAGATTTTATTATTATTTCCGAAATATTAGGAAGATTGCCATTTAAGTTTAAATTAATGGGCTGATCAAAATCATCTAAGTTGTTTAGGGCCACATATAATTTATTACCATCCAAAAATGCCTGAACAAGGACGTCCTTATTGTCTGATTGAATCAATATTCTATCGCCAGAAACATCTTTCCATAGTTCATAAAAGTGAATTCTATTGGTGTATTCCCAATCAGTAACTTGTTCCAATGGTACACCAATAGGAATTGGCTTATAAAGAACGGCTTTGTAGGGCATGTAATTATTTTCCTCTGTGATATGCCATTTAGATTTCCCTGTAGTAAATGGGACTGCAATTTCCATTCGGTCCGTTCGCTCCAAAAGCCCAAAAAGAATCGAATTTTGAGAGCGTATAGATTGAACATTCATGATATCATTGTACTCCCCATTTTCAATGCCTCCAAACTCTGTAATGGCGTGAGGTTTTATAATCCCCCATTTAACATAACTGTAAGTTTCAATCAAATCTAAAATAGCCTCCATATTACTGCCAGATCTTCGGGTGTCTTGCCCAATCTGATTAATCCCGTCGTAAATGTGTGTTGAAAAAACATCTACGTCTTGGCCAGCTTCATCCATAAACATTTTCATATTTTCATTCCAAATAGAAAAATCATTCTTTTCAAATGATGGAAATGCAGCAGAATATCCAAGGATTTTCATATTCTCTAACTCTGGAGCGGCATGAATTTTTTGTGCAACATGCTTAAAAAATTGAGCCATTTCTAGCTTTACCCTAGCCTCTGCAACAGGATCCCAATCAAGTTCTTCATAAAAATCTCTTGCATGTACAAAAGGTTCGTTCATAGGTTCGTAATATTCTGGCCTTAAATATACATCCACATAATTCTTAAAATATTCAACGGTCCAATCAGCAAATGGAATAGGATCAAGCCCTTCTTCATAGACTTTATATGGATGATCAGTAGCTACATATCTTCTAACTTCGCGTAATTCTGTATTTCCACTAAGCGGCCCTGGATAGGTGCCAAAAACCCCTGTATTTTGTATGGCAGCTGATCCGGGTGACCAAAATTGTCTTCCTATTTGACTTACATTGTAGTATGCGTAAAGATCAGCTTCAACGTCATTTGCATTAGAATGAATATTGAAATATTTAGTACGATCTAAAGTTGAAACTCCTCCAATTATTCGTTTGACTTTTGGAAAGACATCTATATTGGTGGATATACTAACTTTTTTTACATTGATTGCTGATAAGCCACTCCCTGTTATAAAAGATTGAGCTTGAAAATAGCCATAAATATTGGATGCTGCAGCATCAAAAACTTGAGTGTCTATTCCACTGTAAGAGCCAAGATTAGACGAAGTACCATCAGTTATATTAAGAAGTTTTCCAGAAATTATTGAAGACGTTGCATTTTCACCAAGGCTAAGAGTTACAATTACGGCCAAATCATCTGTTGTTCCATTTAGTCCTTGGCAATCAGAAATGGGTAAAACAGTTTCTAAACTTAGGGGAGCATTATTTGTATTGTTACGGATTTGAAGTGCCCCACCTGGCGTATCCTCATTGTCTTCCGTGGTAGATAAAAAGACAGTATTTGAAGGTGGATTTGAACTGCCAACATCACTTGATGCACTAAAACCAATTTTTATCAAAGGGTTGTTTTGCGCAGTAAAGGTTCCTGTAAAATTCAAATCTACTCTAAAAGTAATTTCATCTCCAACTCCAGACAATGAAAACCCCTGTTCCCATGCCGCTCTTTTCCACTGATCAGTTGCAGTAACCATTCCTTGAGAGGCATCGACCATCCAAGTTGATGTTTGAAAATTAGCATCCCAATTTGGTTGATTATAAAGAGCGCCACTTATAAAACCCTCATCTGTTGTGAAATTCACAACATTTTGGCTATTAACACAGTTGATGCTAAAAGCAAGGACGATTGAAAAAATATTGTAATATCTTGTTTTCATTAAGTTTTAACTAATTTATTATTATTTCCACATTTAAAATTAGAGAACTTAAATGCCCACCAGTATCTGGAAAAGTAACACGAACGGAATTATTTTGTTTAATTAATTCCATTGGAACAGGAATTTCTATAGCCCCAAAGAATTTTTTTCTATTGGCTTGGTCATACCCTTTCCAGTTCAAAGGAACTTCAACTTTATTGTCATTAACAAAAACTTCAGGAGTTTTTGACAAATCATGCCCCCTACCTATACTCATGCTTAGTTTGGCAAATCCAACTCCAAGTTGAACTTCGTTAAATTCAAAAACTAACTCTTTTTGAGCTTCAATAGGGAGTAAGTAATTGTTAGTGTAGTAACGGCTGGATTTAATTTTATTATTAAATTTAATACTGTTTTTTAAATTAAATTCTAGTACAATTGTTTCTGCAGGATCTATAGAAAAAATATCAGGAATTGTGCCAATGGTTTGTTCGTAATATCGAGGGAAATCATCAGAATATACAGTTAGTGACTTTACAAATAAATCACTAACATTTGATTTTATGGAGCTAATATCTAGCGCTACTTGTTGTGCAGCATCGTCTAAGTTATTTAGTGCTACATATAATTTCTTCTCATCCAAAAAAGCTTGGACTTGAATATCAGGGTTTGATGTTGAAACGAAAACTCTTTTTCCTTTAACCGCTTTCCACAGTTCATAAAATTGAATTCGGTTGGTATATAACCACCCTGTAATTTGATTCTTTGGTACCCCCATATTTTCTGGACGCCACAGGACAGCTTTATATGGTAAATAATTATTTGCTTTAGTTATATGCCATTTGGCATTATCTGTTGTAAATGGGATGGAAATTTCTAAACGATCTTCCCTATCCAACAAACCAAAAATCATAGCGTTTTGGGATCGAATCGATTGCATGTTTCGGATTAAGGAAAATTCAGAAACCTCGATTCCACCATATTCTGTAATCGCATGTGGTTTAATAAATCCCCAACGCTGGTGACTGTATGTTTCAATGAGATCCATTATAGCTTCGTTGTTACTTCCTGAGCGTTTGTTTTCTTGTCCCACTTGGTTTACCCCATCGTATAGATGGTAGGAAATTGCATCCAATTCATCTCCAGCGATGTCCAGAAAAAGACCCATATTGGTTTCCCAGTTTTTAAAATCTTTTAATTCAAAAGATGGCCATGCAGCGCTGTAGCCCATTACTTTAATGTTTTTTAAAGCAGGATCTGCATGAATCTTTTCTGCAAGTGCCCTAAAAAGTTTAGACATTTCTGTTTTAACCCGTAATTCTGCAACAGGATCCCAATCTTTTTCTTCATAAAAATCTTTGGCATGAACAAAAGGTTCATTCATTGGCTCATACCACAATGGTCTGTTATTTTCCTTGACATTTTTAAAATATTCGACTGCCCAGTCCGAAACCGCCTCTGAGTCAATACCCTCTTTGTATAAATTCCGAGGATGTTCTGTGGCGATATATCGATTTACGGGCTTTAGGTTTTCGTCATTTTTATTTTTGGATTTTGGATACACGCCAACTTCTCCCATCAATTTTTTGGCGTCTATTCCAGGTCCATAAAATCCTCTTCCTGATTGTTCAACATTATAGTCTTTATAAAATGATTCAAGTAATGGAGAGCTTCCAGGAGCATGAATATTGAAATATTTTGTACGATCTAATTCTGAAACATGGCCAATAAATTTTTGTACAGAAGGTTCAACCAATACTACATTAACTTGAGCGTTCAAACCATTAATTATGGCCAAAAATAATGTAATAACATAAATTTTAAGTTTCAAATTCATCTTAAAAGGGTTTTTCTGTATTTTTATTATAGCCTATTCTACTTCGTAAATTTTCACATCATCAATGTATACAACACCAATTTTCTGAAATCTAAAAGAAAAGAAATATTGTCCAGACTCATTTGGACTCCATATTTTTACAGCTTCTTTATTGACTGTTACCCATTCCCCTCTTGGAAGATCATTAACAGATGTCCAAAACCCTTCTCCTGCCCATTGGCCAGATTTAAAGACCTCAGGGAATATATTGGTATCTGTATAATTGGTGTCAATCCAAACTTTAAATTCAATTGTATAACTTTTTTCACTATCCAAGTCAAATAATGACGCTGGCGCATTACTAAATGCCCTACATCTCGCGTTGGCTGTAGCTTCCATTTTCATGCTGTACTGGCCCGTGGCTGGATTATCAGATAGGTAAGTAATCGCGCCTTGGTTGTCCCAATCCCATGCTGTGGGATTTTCCCATCCAATGCCACCATCTTCAAAGCCGTATATTTCTGGGTTTGCTATACTATGTAGTGTTATTTGTTCATTTGAGAATGCAGGGACAAGGACGCCATTTGTTCTGGCCAAGTCACCATTACCATTGTAACTGAGTGTAGCAGAGGACAATAAATTAGGATTTACATTAGGGGTGATTTGAACAACTCTGCTGTCGTTTGAATCGACAACAATACTTGTAATTTCAACGTTATTGCCATCTACTGTAAATGTGAAATTGTTTGACAAATCATTACTAGATTGAAGTGGTAAATTATATTTTAAATCAATTACACCTTCAGCATCTTCAATAATGCTCATTATTGTCGCAGGTTCTAAGTTTTCAGTAACATTGATATAGTTTTGTAAACGAAGCGTATCTGCAACACCCTCTGGATATTGCCGCCAAGAAATTAGTTCCACATCGTAGGTGCCAATGGTTTGGTAGGTTACCGAAATGGTACTCACATCATCGTCTTCTTCAATACTTATTCCTCCTGCTGAAAACGGATCGCCGCCTGGAAATGTCCATTTTCGTCTGTTTGGACTGCCTTGAGAAACATCTTGAAATGTAATGGTGCTGCCTTCATACATTGTTATTTGTGTTGGCGTTTCCTCGTAAAAACTTGCATCAATTGATACTACATCAAAATTTGTTTGGATATAATCCAAAACAGTTACATTGAAAGTGGTGTCCAGTATTACAGCAGAGTTTATAAATTCATCTTTCAAATTCACTTCAAACTGACCAGGTTCGTCAAACTGTACCTGAATAAGCTCAACTTGAGAGGGGTTTCTTCCGTCAAGATTAATTATGGAAGCTGATTCTGGAATTGTCCATAATCTATCAACCACTCCTTTGGATAGATCCGCAAACGAAGCAAAATCGCCCCTTTGAATTCTTTTATCTCCAGTAGTGGCCAGCGCATCTGAGAAATTATTGTATTCCGGGATCGCATCGTCTTTTTGACAAGCAATGATTGTTATAATAATCAAACCTAAAATTGATATCTTCTTGCAATTTTTTATCATAATATTTTATTTTAATGTCTTTGTTGTAAAAGAAATATTTTTAGTTGAAAAGATCTGGATTCGAATTCTGTTCTGTCGACGGAATTGGAAAATAATTATGAGTTCCTGGCTGATATGAATTAGCTGCATCCTCAAATTCTTTAAGTGCTGTTTCTTCAGTAAAATTGGTGTGAATAACTGGATCAAATTCATACAGGTTTTTCTGAACTAAAACGTAACGTTTTGAAGCTAAACGATCATATTGCTCTTGTACTTTATCCCATCGTGTTAAATCTTCCCATCTCGTATCATGACCTTCAAACATAAGTTCTAAAGGGCGTTCTACCCACATAATATGCTCCATTAGACTTTCTGGGTCATAATCGACTGAATTGAGTAAAACAACTCCAGCTCTTTGTCTAATGTCATTTACTTGTTCTATGGCTTCTCCTACAGAGTTTTCTGACTGTAGTAAGCACTCAGCATATAAAAGTTTAATGTCTGCTAGTCTGATTGCCCGTTCATTAATTCCAGAAATAGATTGATCGCTCTCCCTAATCAGTGTCCAGTTTTGGTTTTTTTTTAAATAAGAGGCTTCAAAATTATTATACCCTCCACCTTCATTTGATGGTCTTTGATATAGTGTTGAATTATCATCGTCAGCAATGGCTATTGACATAGAAGTTCTGATGGAATAGTTGGAAGTACCTGTCCTAGTGGCATTGATTGGATTGTTGATGTCCATAACATCATTTTTAAACAGCATGGTCATATTGTAGGACGGCATAATTGTTCTGTAGCCTCCGCCTTGAACTGTTGCTAGAATTCGTGCTCTAGATGAAGCTTCAGAACCAAGAGGCCCATCAGCGGCTCCGTTAGATGTTCCTTGCTTTAGTTCTGTAGAAAATGCGACTTCAAAAATAGATTCGCTGTTCATTTCATGATCTTCATCAAAATTATCTCCAATATTTGGTGTTAAGCTGTATAGATTACTATCTAAGATTTCTTTGAATTTATTTCTTGCAACTCCGTAGTCATGCTCATTAATATGCAACTTTCCAAGCATGGCAGTCGCTGCGCCCCAGGTCGCTCTTCCAATGTCTTGATTATTGTCGTATTGCTCTGGTAAATTATTGTATGCAAACTCTAAATCAGAAATAATTAAATTATAAACATCTTCTGCGGGTGATGGTGATTTATAAAAATCATCACTAGACTCAGGTACAGTGGTATGTATAATCACACTTCCTCCGTTATAGCCTCGATACAAAGAATAGTAGAAAAATCCTCTCAAAAATCTTGCCTCTGCTTCAATTTGGTTTTTAGTAGAGACAGATAAGTCAATTTTATCTAAATTTACAAGCACTTGGTTGGCTCGATATATACCAATATAACAATCGCGCCATCGTTTTTTAACAATATCAGAATTTTCATTGAATGCTAGTTTATTTAGACCAATGGCATTCGCATTCCAATTGTTGGGTCTTCCTGTGTCTGACCTTACGGGATGTTGAGTGGCAGATGATCCACCAAAAAGGCCATCAAGTTGTAATGCAGCATAAGTGGCTATCAACCCTTGTTGAACATCATTTTCTGTAGACCAAAAAGAATCTGCACTTAAATTGTTGGGGTTTTCTATATTTAGTTGATCATCGCTACAACTGCAAATCATAGCAATTGTAGTCATTACTACTATATTTAATTTATTTAGTTTCATTTTTCTAGGATTTAAAAAATTAAAATGTAATTGAGATACCAGCGCTGTAATTTGCAGTAACTGGATAGTTTCCTCTATCTAAGCCTCCATTAAATGGATTGCTGCTTCCAACCTCGGGATCAAACCCTGAGTACTTGGTCCAAGTGATGGGGTTTTGAGCATTGATATAGAACCTAAAGTTTTCAACCCCTATTTTATCTAATAATTTATTACTCAGTGAGTAACCAAGAATTATATTACGAACTCTAATGAACGACCCATCCTCAAGAAAATAATCCGTTGAGGTTTGAACATTGGGGTGTTCTATGTTTGAACGTGGTGTGGGTATATTGGATGTAGGGTTTTCATCGGTCCAACTGTACACCAAATCTCTATGTCGTTTTGTGCTGTAGGCATATTGTTTTTGACCATTGTAAATAGTGTTGCCACTGACTGCATAGAATTGCACAGAGAAATCAAAATTCTTGTAATTAGCATCTATATTAAAACCTATTTCAAAATCTGGTTGATAAGACCCTTTGTAAACCTTATCATTGTTATTTAATTCTCCATTCCCATCCGTATCAACATACTTTAAGTCTCCTTTTTGTGCATTCGGGTCTAGGAGTTGATATGCTGCCAGTTCTTCATCTGTTTTAATGGTGCCATTGGTTTCATAAACTTTAAAGGCGCCAACAGGTAAGCCCGCCTCAAGAACAGCCACAGGCTCTGTTTGATTGACTCTTATAATATTTGGATAACCATCAAAAATAACCTCTCCCTCCCTAGATAGTTTTACAACTTTATTTTCATTTTTTGTAAAATTTGCACTGAATTTAGTCGAAACTGGTCCAAATTCGTGGTTGTAATAAGCGTTGATTTCAATACCTCTGTTTCTTAAGTCTCCAATGTTGGTTAAAAAACGATCATAAGTTTCTCCATTCACAGGAGTTGAACCTGCCGAAATTGGTGTAGTAATAGCAAGTAGCATATCCTCTTTGTCTTGTTCGTATAGATCGATTTCAAGACCTGCCTTGCCGCCTTTAAAAGTCAAATCCAATCCAATATTTTTACTGATGTTTGACTCCCATTTTAAATTTGGGTCTGCATATCCTGGTTGTGTTAGGCCAGAAATTAAACTGGGGTCCTCTCCAAGTATATAATCTACATTAGAAATAACTACAGGACTGAAGCCATAGGGTGGAATTCTATCGCTTCCTGTGGTGCCATAACCAAGCCTCAATTTTGCCATGGTTATGGTGTTTTTTAAGTTTTTAAAGAAGGATTCATTTGAGAAATTCCATCCTGCAGAAATAGAGGGGAAGGTTCCGTATTTTTGATTTCCAAAATTGCTGGATCCATCTCGTCGCACAACAAGACTCAAAAGGTACTTCCAGTTGTAATTGTAATTGATTCTGCCTAAGTAGGATACACTCTCGGTTTTGTTTATGGTTTGTGTCCCAATAATAGGCTCACCATTTCCTAAAACAGGTGTTAGGTTGCTGGAGATGTTATTGGCGCCTGTTCTGTAAAACTCGTATCGAGACGATTCATAGGTATTCCCAACCAAAAATTTAAAATGATGTTTTTTAAAGCTTTTAATATAGTTTAGGGTAAATTCATCAATGCTTCTTGTACTAGTAGCATCACCCAGTCTAAGTTGAGCATTTAAGTTACTAGCTCCAAGATTAATTTCACCAAGCCCATTCAATATTTCAAAACTTGGTTGGAAAAAGCGATCTTTCTTGTTATAATAAGATCTGCCGATATTGGCCCTAGCGGTTAGCCCTTCAATAATTTCGTATCCAAGCTGAATATTTCCATTGAAGTTATTGATTTTGTTAGAGCTTTCTTGCTTGAGTTTTCCAGCAAAATTAGAAATTCTTTCCGTATTATTTTGGTCTTCAGAATCGGTTTCAAAAACATCAGCATTTACGTCAAATGGGGGTCTGTATGGGGGGAGTCTTATGGCATCATATATGATTCCGTAGGGTTCTCGCTTTTGTTCGCTAAAATTTACACTCAAATTTGCCTGTGCTGTAAATTTACCTTTTTTGAATCCCGTGTTGCTCCTTAATGATTGTTTTTTAAAATCGGAATTAATCAGAGACCCTGTTTGATTAAAAAATGTTCCAACCACACTATATGTTAATCCATTTTTCCCTCCACTAACATTTAGAGAGTGATTTTGCACAGGTGCTGAATCTACTTGAAGTAGGCCCATCCAATCTGTATTGTATTCTAAGCCATCTGGATTTTGATCTAAAGGATTGAAGTTTATGTCATCATATCGGTATAGGATATCATTGATGTAAAGAGCATCTAGGGTGTTCGCTAGTGGAAGACCTGAGGTTATATTTTGAACACCGTAGTAAGAATCAAAACTCACTTTCATTTGACCCTCTTTTCCTTTTTTAGTAGTAATTAAGATCACACCTCCAGAAGCTCTAGAGCCATAAATGGCTGCTGAAGCGCCGTCCTTGAGAACTTCTATAGACTCAATTTCTTGTGGTGTAATGTTTGGATTTTCAATATAAGTAACTCCGTCTACAACATATAGGGGTCCTGAGCCTCCATCTTGAAAAGAGGTAATCCCTCGAATAGTAATCGTAGCATTCTCACCAGGTGCGGCGTTACCTTGACGAACACTTACTCCTGCCATTCTTCCTTGAATAGCAGAAGCAAAATCAGAGCTTTGTGTTTTCATTAAGTCTTTAGATTTTACTGAAGATATAGCTCCTGTTAGCTCACGTTTTTTTATAGTACCATATCCCACTACAACGATTTCGTCTAAGCCTGTAAGGTTTTCTTTCATCAAAATGTTGTGTATTGGTTCAGTTACAGTAAGTTCTACATCTTCTAAACCAACATAGCTAAATACTAAAATAGTCTCCACGGTAGCATCAATTGTATAGAAACCGTCAAAATCTGTCGTAGTGCCAATAGAAGTTCCTTTTATGATTACTGTAACGCCTGGGATTGGCTGACCACTTTCTTCGCTTATCACCGCTCCCTTGACACTTAGAGTTTGACTGGAAACTTTAAAACTTAATAGAAGAACACACATAAATACAATATGCTTAAAAGCCATGTAATATTTATTTAATTTGAAATTATTTTTATCTATCATTAAAGTTAAAATTTAATAAGTTTAATATTTTCTTAAAATTAATATAACTAATTATTTCTCTTTTACTCAAATGTGTTAAAATACATCACATATGTTAAACATATACTAATGATAAATATATTTATTTGTAAATTTAGACTTTAATTTTAAAATTGAATTATGTATTATGAGACACCTATATAAAGTTGGGCTGCTATTTTTAATTTTATCTTTGTCATCTAGCGCTGTATTTAATGAGGAACTAATTTTTAAGAATTTCAATTCAGCAGATGGTTTATCACAACATGACGTAAATTGTATTATTCAAGATAAGGATGGATTCATGTGGTTTGGAACTAATGATGGTCTTAATAAATATGATGGATATAATTTCAAGGTTTTTAGGCCCTCAAAAAATACTAGCTCTAGTATCTCAGGGAGAATCATCCAGAAAATTGAGTCAGATTATTATGGCAACCTTTGGATTGCCTCTTTGGATGGTGGATTGAACTATTATAACTTAGAAAAAGAAATCTTTTTTAACTTTAGTAAAAAACTAAGTCAATTTGGAAATTATGTTAATGATGTAACGATATCCGATGATGGAATTTTATGGGTTCAGTTTAAACAAAAAACATGCTATGCTGTTCTTAAAGAGAATGTTGATGAAATGGAATTTCATGTTCTTTTGAATAAAGATGTTGAAAGACCAGTTGAAAAATTGGGAAATAGAATTTTGATAAAACAGAAGGATGTGTTTTTATTAAGTTCTCAAGTTTTATATTCATTAAATTACAAAATAATTGAGGGTCAAATCACAGCTCTTAATTTTACACCAACAAAAAGCACAAATTTCATTTCTCAGCTTTCAGCACCCAATGGTAACGTTTGGGAACTTCATAAAGCTAAAATTATTTACAAAGACAATAGTAAATTAATCTTCACAAAAAACATAAATAATTTATCAAATCGTTTTGGCGTTTTGGATCGCAATAATAATTTGTGGTGTGTAATTGATGAAAAGCTTTCTAATGTTTCCAAAAGTGGAGAGGCTCTTATTGTAAAGACTATTGATTTTGAAAAATTGGAGTTTATAGGTCTTAAAAATAATTCTATCAATTGTTTGTTCGTTGACAGGACTGGTAATTTATGGGTTGGTTCTAATGGGGGTGGTATTTATAAAAAAACAAATAGTGACTATCAATTTAATCATTTTAGAAAAAAAAATAGTGAAGGTAGTTTAAGTAGTAATAAAATTAGAAGTTTACATGAGGATCAGTTTGGGAATTTATGGGTTGGTACAGAGCTTGGAGGTTTAAATTTCTTATCAAAATCAACCTCCAATTACAATACCTTTGAGTCCTTTACTTTATCTAAAAACGAAAATGGCTTAACATCTAACAATATTTTTTCAATTTCTGAAAATATCATTGATAAAAACCACTCTATTTTGTGGTTTTCAACTGAAAATGGTGGATTGAATAAATTGGTTATTAAAAAAAATGATTCATCAAAAGATTTCAAATTTGAAAAATTTAATAAGCCTGTTGATGATGGTACTAATGTAAAAACTTTAGCTATTCATTCAATATTTAGTGAGGGTAAAAACCGGTTATGGATTGGATACTATGGGTCGGGCCTAGGTTTAGTAGAGTGGAATACACCTGAAAGCAAGCCGTATTTTTCATTTATAAATCCTGCTGATCAAAAAGCTCAATTTACAGGAAAAATTATTAGGGATATATTTAGAGATACCGGTGGAGTACTTTGGATTACTACAAATAATGGGTTAAATAAATTAGTTGAAAACAGTACTGATATTACTAAAAGTTATTTTAAATCTTACAGGTTTGATTCATCTAATGACAATAGTATTGGAAGCGATTATGCCTTACAAATTTTTGAAAGTGCAAATAAAACTTTATGGATTGGAACCATCGGCGGGGGGCTTAACAAATTAATTAGGAATAAAGAGCGAAGTGTCATTGGTTTTAAACGATACAACACCCAAAACAAGCTATTCCCGAATGATGTTATTAACTCTATACAAGAGGATGATAATGGTTTTTTGTGGGTAGGGACAAATACAGGGTTGGTTAGGTTTGATCCAAAAGAAGAAAGCTTTGAGACTTATTCAACAAATGAACTTCAAAACCCTGAGATGAGTGAAATTTCAGCATTGAAAAGAAAAAATGGAGAATTAGTCTTTGGTGGGGTAAATGGAATCAATGTATTCACTTCAAAATCTAACAAAAAAAGTGATATTCCTCCACGTATTTTAATCACTGATCTTAGTATTATGTATGAGCCGGTAAAGCCTCTACAGGAAATTAACAATAAAATAATTTTATATCAAAGTATAGCTCATACAGACCACATTACTTTAGATGCCGATATCAATAATTTTTCATTTAGCTTTGCTTCTCTTCATTTCAATGATTCTAGATTTAATAAATATAAATATATTCTAGAGGGTTTTGATGAAAACTGGATAGAAACTAACTCCGACTTACGTTTAGCTAAGTATACCAACATAAAACCTGGCGATTATGTATTTAAAGTATACGGGAGTAATAATAAAGGGGTCTGGTCTGAAAAACCAGCAAAAGTAAACTTGACCTTGTTACCCCCTTGGTATTTTACATTATGGGCTAAAATGACATATATTATATTATGTATCATTCTAGTTTATATGCTTATGAGATTCACGGTAATTGATATTAAAAGAAAACGAAATTTAGAATTTGATCGTCTAGAAAAAGAAAAAGAAAAGGAAATCAACAGAGTTAAATTAGAATTTTTTACGAATATTTCACACGAGCTTAGATCCCCACTCACACTCATTTTAGGTCCTGCTGAAAAATTGATAAAGCAAGGCGATAAGCTCAAAAAGAAAGAACGATTGAAGTTGTACCAAACCATGCGACGCAATTCGGATTATTTATTAAAATTGATAAAGCAACTTTTAGATTACAGAAAATTAGATCAGGGGAAAATAAACTTAGGGTGTAACCATATTAATTTGGTGACGCTATTACATAAAATAACAGAGCAGTTTTATACAAGTTCAGATCAGAAGGGAATTGTCTTGAGTCATAATATCAATGCTCCTAAGTTATTTGCTTGGATAGATATTAATATATTTGAAAAAATCCTCCATAACCTATTATCAAATGCAATTAAATTCACATCAAAGGATGGGAAAATATCCATAAAACTTCAAGAAGTAGAAGCTAAACATTCTAGTTTTATAGATGGACATGTCGAAATTTCTGTAGAAGATAATGGCAAGGGTATCTTACCGTCTGATTTAAATAATATTTTCAATCGATTTTATCAATCTGAAAATCAAAATAAAGAAAATGAAGGGGTTGGAATCGGACTTTCATTTTCTCAAAATCTTGCCCAGCTTCATGGAGGTTCTATTGAAGTTGTCAGCGAGTATCAGAAAGGAAGCTGTTTTACCCTTTTGATTCCTTTGGGAAATACTCACCTGACTGATGATCAGATGATTGAAAACAACGAAATCGTTATTTCTAAAGTAAATGATCCCGATACACCAATTTTAACTAAAGAGAGACAAATGGTTGGTTTTGATGATAAAAACAAACCCAAACTGTTAATTATTGAAGATAATCTTGAAATACACCATTATTTAACATCAGAGTTAAGCCATTACTACAACACTATTTCTAGTCTCGATGGTACCCAGGGGATTACACTTGCTTTGGAAGAATTACCAGACATAATAATCAGTGATATTATGATGCCGGGTCCCGATGGCATAGAGGTTTGTCAAACACTAAAGAGTGATATTAAGACCAGTCATATCCCTATTATTTTACTTTCGGCTAGATCCAATGATGAATCAAAAATTGAAGGTTTAAAATCTGGTGCGGATGTTTATTTGACAAAGCCTTTTAGTTTGGAAGTTTTGAAAACTCAATTAGCCTCGTTATTGGATAATCGAAAAAAGCTACATAAGGAGTTTAAAAAGCTCAACTTTGAACCTTCAACAATTAATATTTCATCACTAGATGAACTTTTTGTAGAAAATATGATTGATATTATCAAAGATAATATTGATAATTCAACATTTACAGTGCAAGAACTTTCGAATCTCTGTGGAATGAGCAGAACTACTTTTTTTAATAAAGTAAAATCAATTACTGGTTTAAAGCCCACAGAGTTTTTACGTAATTATAGATTAAATTTAGCTGCTCAGTATTTAATCAAGGGGTTTAGTGTTAAGGAGTGTATGTACAAAACAGGATTTAATACGCCTTCTTATTTCACACAATCTTTCAAGGTTTTGTATGAAATGACTCCAACAGAGTTCATCAAACAAAACAAATAGATTTAATTGATTACCTTTTGGTTTGAATTTGAACTTGTACTTCAGCAAGCCTTTCTGATGTTGCTTTTAAATTGATATAACCAGCCTGTTTAGAAGCTTTGATAAAAACCATACATTGGCCGCTAAAAGCCTTACGTTCATTTGATTGAAAGGCCTCCGTGGTCGCTGCATTACCATTTCCCACAGCGACAATGATGCCTTCTCCTTCAATCTCAAACTCTATAAGATTGTCTGAATTTGGACACAAATTACCCTCCTTATCTACTATACGTACGGTTACAAACACCATATCTTCTCCATCTGATTTGATGAGGTTACGATCCGGAATGAGTTCTATTTTAGCAGGTTTTCCAGCAGTTTTTATTTGTTTTTCTGTGACTTTTTTTCCATCAATGTATCCTACAACTTTAAGTTCGCCTGCCTCATAGGGAACATTCCAATGCAATCGGTAGGGGGACATGAAATCGCCTTGGTATCGGCCACCTTCCCAGTCTATAAAGTCAATTGGGATAGGCGTTTTATCAATACCCTTTATTTTTTTTCCATGGGATTTGCCATTTACAAATAATTCCACTTCGTCACAATTTGTATATGAAAATACAGGAATTTCTTTTCCTTCCATTCCCTCCCAATTCCAATGTGGAAGCACATGAACCATAGGGTCTTTGGTCCATTGACTTTGGTAAAGATAAAATCGATCTTTTGGTAAGCCACATAAATCTACTGCTCCAAAGTAAGAGCTTCTGGCGGGCCAATTTCCATTCCAGTACCCGTTTGTTGAGTTGTCTTTTCCTCCAAAGGGAGTTGGTTCGCCTAAATAATCAAATCCAGTCCAAATAAATTCGCCTAAATTATTAGGATTATTTTCCAACGATTCAAACTCAATATCTGGTGGATAAGCCCAAGGCGGACCAATTATGTCATAACTTGTAATTTGTAATGATTCATGAAGCTCATATTTTTCTATGGGTAAATGATAGACCCCACGACTGCTTACAGTGCTTGATGTTTCAGAGCCATAAATGACCCAGTTTGGATGTTGCTCTGTGATTTCTGCGTATTTTCTTGGCTTGTAATTCCACCCAACAAGATCTATTGCACTTGCTAAACCATTCTTTATGGGGGCTGGATAATAATTAAAACCCGCGGTGGTAGGCCGTGTTGGGTCTTCCTTTTTGCAAATCATTGCTAGTTCATTTGCTATACGTTCTCCATTAATTTTATCACTTTGTTCTAAAATTTCATTGCCGATGCTCCACATGAC
>CAWVRW010000008.1:0-69817 GCA_963933105.1 uncultured Formosa sp. | reverse complement strand
AGTAAAAGCAGCTGAAATATCAGCAATTTTAAAACAACAACTTTCAGGTTTCGAAGCAACAGCTTCATTAGATGAGGTTGGAACTGTATTAACTGTAGGAGATGGTATTGTGCGTGCATACGGACTTTCCAATGCAGAATATGGCGAACTTGTACAATTTGAAGGCGATCTTGAAGGGATTGTATTAAACCTTGAAGAAGACAATGTTGGTATCGTACTTTTAGGAGCTTCTAATGTAATAAAAGAAGGTTCTATTGTAAAACGTACCGGACGTATTGCTTCCATCAATGTAGGTGAAGGAATTGTTGGTCGTGTGGTTGATACACTTGGCGCACCGATTGACGGTAAAGGCCCTATTGAAGGGAAACTTTACGAAATGCCTTTAGAGCGTAAAGCACCAGGGGTTATTTTTCGTGAGCCTGTAACTGAGCCGTTACAAACAGGTATCAAGTCCATTGACGCCATGATCCCAGTAGGACGTGGACAACGTGAGTTGGTGATTGGAGACAGACAAACCGGTAAAACGGCCGTTTGTATTGACACCATCTTAAATCAAAAAGAATTTTACGATGCAGGGGAACCTGTATATTGTATCTATGTAGCTGTCGGACAAAAAGCGTCTACAGTGGCATTGATTGCTAAAACATTAGAAGAAAAAGGCGCCTTAGCATACACGACCATTGTCGCAGCTAATGCTTCGGATCCAGCACCAATGCAAGTATATGCACCCTTTGCAGGAGCCGCTATTGGTGAATTTTTCAGAGATACCGGTCGTCCAGCATTGATTGTATATGATGATTTATCAAAACAAGCCGTTGCTTACCGTGAAGTATCCCTTTTATTACGTCGTCCTCCAGGACGTGAGGCGTATCCAGGAGATGTATTTTACTTACACTCCCGTTTATTAGAACGTGCAGCAAAAGTCATCAACAACGATGAAATTGCAAAAGACATGAACGACTTACCAGAATCATTAAAGCCGATTGTAAAAGGTGGTGGTTCTTTAACAGCACTTCCAATTATTGAAACACAAGCAGGCGATGTATCTGCTTATATTCCAACAAACGTAATTTCGATTACGGATGGACAAATATTTTTAGATGGTGATTTGTTTAACTCTGGTGTACGTCCAGCAATTAACGTAGGTATTTCGGTATCTCGTGTGGGTGGAAATGCACAGATCAAAGCAATGAAAAAAGTATCTGGAACCTTAAAATTAGACCAGGCACAATTCCGTGAATTGGAAGCCTTTGCTAAGTTTGGATCTGATTTAGATGCTGTTACTTTAAATGTGATTGAAAAAGGAAGACGTAACGTTGAAATTTTGAAGCAAGCACAAAATGATCCTTTCAAAGTAGAAGATCAAGTAGCGATTATCTATGCAGGATCAAAGAACCTTTTGAGAGCTGTCCCTGTCAACAAAGTAAAAGAATTTGAAACCGAATATATCGAGTTTTTAAAAGCCAAGCACAGCGATGTGTTAGCCACTTTAAAATCTGGTAAATTAACAGATGAGGTTACAGATACGTTAACAGCAGTTGCAAAAGAATTATCAGGAAAGTATAAAGATTAAATAGTTATGAGTTTAGAGTGATGAGTTCAGAGTTATAAGCTCATTTCTTTAACTTCATACGAGTAGCTTAAAAAAATGTCTTTAAATAACAGTCCAATTCGAGTAAAGAGTTTTCAGTTTGCTTGCGAGATTGTTCATTTTACGGATAAACTAAAAAAGAATAAGGATTTTGAGTTAGCTTCTCAATTGCTAAAAAGCGGAACGAGTATTGGAGCCAATACAAGAGAAGCTCAAAGAGGAGTTAGTAAAAAGGACTTTAAAAATAAATTTGGAATTGCTTTAAAGGAAGCTGATGAGACCAAATATTGGTTAGAAATTCTTGAAGCTACAGGAAGAGAAGTTCCAACAGAAATGATGAATAAGTGTGAAGAGTTAATTAGAATTTTAGTAGCAATCATTAAAAACTCATAACTCTGCACTCATAACTTGAAAAATGGCAAATTTAAAAGAAATCCGAAATAGAATAGCATCCGTATCTTCAACGATGCAGATTACAAGCGCCATGAAAATGGTATCGGCTGCTAAGTTGAAAAAAGCACAAGATGCCATCACAGCGATGCGTCCCTATGCTAATAAATTAACGGAGCTTTTACAAAACCTAAGTGCCACTTTGGACGCCGATTCTGGAAGTAAATATTCAGAACAACGCGAAATCAAAAATGTACTTATTGTAGCCATTACTTCGAACAGAGGTTTGTGTGGCGCATTCAATTCCAATATTATCAAGAGAGCAAAGGCAGTAGCGGAAAGTTACGATGCCAATGTATCTGTTGTAGCCATTGGAAAAAAAGCGAATGACGCTCTCTCAAAAAACTTTGAGATCATTTCCAACCAGAGTCCTGTTTATGACGATTTAACATTTGACAATGTTGCTGAAATTGCGGAGATGCTTATGGAGCAATTTGAATCCAAAGCATTTGACAAGATTGAAGTTATTTATAATAAATTCAAAAATGCAGCGACCCAAGAAATCATGACCGAGCAGTTTTTGCCAATTGAGCCCTTACAAGGCGATACCAATGCAAACCTCGATTATATTTTTGAGCCGTCTAAAGAAGAGATTGTAGAAACACTGATTCCAAAGTCGTTAAAGACACAGTTGTACAAGTCCATACGTGACAGTTTTGCAAGCGAGCACGGCGCTCGAATGACGGCGATGCACAAAGCAACGGATAACGCCACGGAGCTCAGAGACCAGCTTAAATTGACTTATAACAAAGCACGTCAAGCATCTATTACCAATGAGATTTTAGAAATTGTTGGTGGGGCGGAAGCTTTGAATGGCTAGAAATTTAATTTATATTATACTCATACAAGCCTTACTGACGTGAGGCTTTTTTTATGGCATACAAGTTGTTTAATTTTAAACTCAATTAAAATCCGTATGTTTATAAACATAAATTCAAATCCAATGAAACTCACTACCCCCCTTATTTTAGCACTCGTTTTTTTAAGCATTGTCAATTGTAAGACCTCCAAAGAGCCGGTATTACAATTCCAATCCACTGCGCCTTTAGAAATTACAGCACCTTACTACAACTCTTGGGTTGCAGGAATTGAAGGTGGAGGCTCGGGGATCAATGTATTTTTGCCCCTCAAAGAAAATGGAAACATGGTCATTGACAGCCTTCATTTTAGAGGTGAAAAATCTGCTGTGGAAACAAGAGACAAATTAATCATTGGTCGATTTAGATATTCTACCAATCAGAAAAAAGACATTATAATGAGCTCCAATCCACAAGACGAATACAACAACAAGCGGGTATTAATAAGAGACACCTCTCCTTTTAAGCTCACTCAAAACGAGTGTGTTATTAGTTACAGCGTCAACGGAAAACGTCTTTATTATAAGATTTCAAACCTCAAAAAAGGGGAGTCGATTGCCTATCCTTCGGCACCTCCAAAAAACCGCTAAACAACAATTATAGATTGTTCGTTAAAATGTGTATTTTTATAGGATAAAATAAGAGAGCCGTGAGCGTCCTAAAAACAGTATACAAACAAACCTTCATTTACGGACTGGCAACAGTGGTCCCCAGAATGTTGAGCTTTCTTTTGGTGCGTTTACATACCGATAAATCGGTGCTTGAAAACGTCTCCGACTATGGCGATGTGTCTATCGTATTCGCCTACTTCGTCCTGTTTAATGTCATCCTTGCGTATGGAATGGAAACCGCTTTTTTCCGTTTTTTCAACAAAGAACCTTCTAAAGCCAAAGTACTCAGCACCTCCACAATTTCAATTTTAGCGTCCTCTTTAGGATTTTTAGCACTCGGTCTGCTGTTTCAACAACAGATCGCCGATCTCACACATATCCATGTCAACTACATCACCTTGGTGGTTTGGACTCTGTTTTTAGATGCCTTGGTCATTATTCCCTTTGCCTATTTGAGAGCGCAAGGGAAGCCCATGAAATACACAGCGGTCAAATTGACCAATGTCGTCGTCAATCTGGCTTTAAATATTTTCTTACTCGTGTATTTAAAAGCATTGTCTGCTGATAGCAGCCTCTGGGATTCCATCTATATCGCCAATTTTGAAGTCAGTTATATTTTCATCGCCAACCTCGTCGCGAGTGGTGTTACTTTGCTGATCCTGTTGCCGTTTTATTTTAAAATCAATTATAAAATAGATACCGTTCTTTGGAAAAAAATGATGCGGTATGCCTTGCCAGTCCTAGTCGCTGGGGTGGCATTTTCTATCAACGAAACTTTTGATCGGGTGTTGTTGGAGCGTCTCCTTCCAGAGTCCATTGCCAAAACGGCCGTAGGAATGTACTCCGCCTGTTACAAACTCGCACTCTTTATGATGTTGTTTGCAACCGCTTACCGTTTGGGAATTGAACCCTTCTTTTTCAGTCAATCCAAAACCAAAGATGCCACTAAAAACTACGCGAAAATCTTAGAGTTTTTTGTCATCTGTGGCGCTCTTATTTTGCTCGTCGTCGTGGTCTTTGTCGATGTTTTAAAACTAATTCTCATTCCAAATGAAGCCTATTGGGAGGCCATGAAAGTCGTACCAATTTTATTGCTAGCCTATCTTTTTCTTGGCATATATCACAATTTATCTGTGTGGTACAAGATCACAGACCGCACCAAGTTTGGGGCTTATATATCGGTGATTGGGGCGGGAATCACCCTTTTAGTCAATCTAATTTTCATCCCCTCTTTTAGTTATATGGCTTCTGCCGTGGCAACTTTAGTGGCGTATGTTTCTATGACGGTACTGTCCTATTATTTTGGACGCAAGCATTATCCAATTCCTTACAACATAAAAAAAATAGGCATCTATTTAGTCCTCGCCATCAGTCTATCAGCCGTATCGTTTTATCAATTCAGAGCTCAGTATTTCATCGGGTCTGCATTGATAGGAATTTTAGTACTTATTATTTGGTCCAATGAAAAAGCGACCATCAAACAATTTTTAAAACCCTCCCATGACCATTAAAATTATAAATAAATCAGCCCATCAACTTCCTGAATACGAAACAGGCGCCTCTGCAGGAATGGACCTTCGCGCGAACATTTCAGAAGCAGTTATTTTAAAACCATTAGCACGCGCAATCATCAAAACAGGCTTGTTTATAGAACTCCCTGTGGGTTTTGAAGCACAAGTGCGTCCAAGAAGTGGTTTGGCAGCAAAACACGGCTTAACAGTCTTGAACAGCCCTGGCACTGTGGATGCAGATTACCGTGGTGAAATAGGCGTCATTTTAGTAAACCTATCCAATACAGATTTTAAAATAGAAAATGGCGAACGCATTGCGCAATTAGTCATCGCAAAACACGAACGGGCAGAGTGGCTCGAAGTAGAACAACTCAACGAAACCGCTCGAGGCCAAGGTGGGTTTGGAAGCACTGGAAAATAATGAATAGAACACGACATGGTTTTGTAGTTCTTTGTATCCTCATAAGTTCGTTTGGGGTACAAGCACAAGGTGCGACAGACAGTCTTTTGTCGGTTTCACAAGACAGCACCCATGTCAAATTTCAAAATCATTTTTATGATGCGATGAAACAAAAAGCACTTGAGAATTATTCCAAAGCAATTGATGCATTGGTACTCTGTAAGTCCTTAAATCCAACGGAATCCGTGGTGTTTCATGAGTTAGGTATTAATCATTTCAAGCTTAAACAATACGACAGTGCCGAGTTTAATTTCCAAAAAGCCATCGCGTTAGATGCTGATAATTTTTGGTACAAAGAAAGTTTGTATCATTTGTATATAGATCAAAAACGTTTTGAAGAGGCCATTTTAGCACTCCAACCCTTGCTGTCGCGCCATCCAGATTATAAACAAGATTTAGTAAATCTTTACCTAAAAGCGGGACGTTATGACGACGCGCTCAACGTTTTGGATGCTTTGGATAATACACTAGGAATAAAGGCATCTAGAGACAAAATTCGAAAGGAGCTATACGATTTAAGCGGGGCCGAAGACAAGCGCATTGCGCACCTTCAAAAACGCTTGCAAGAAACACCCGAAGAACCCACTAATTTTTTGAACCTCATTTATGCTTATAGCAAACTAGATCAAAAAAAGGAAGCGTTTGAAACCGCTCTGGCATTCCAGAAACAACATCCAAAATCGCATTTGGTTCATGTGGCCTTGTATAAATTTTATTTAGATGCGAAGGAGTATGATAAGGCAATCGCCTCCATGAAAATTGTCACAACCAGTACCGTTGTGCTCCCCAGTCTTAAAGTGAAAGTGCTGAATGATTTTATGCGGTTTATAGCCGAGTTTCCAGAGTATGAATCTGCCTTGGCAGACGTTACCAATACGGTCAGTGATAACACGCCGAGCCGCTCCGATTTAGAATGGGCGGATTATTATTACAATCAAAAAGCCTATCTAAAAGCGATTTCTTCGTATTCAAAAGCGTTGGAATTTGATCCTGATAATTTTACGATTATTAAAAACCTAGCCTTGTTGTATTTGGAAACCAATCAGTTTGAAACGGCTGTTCTATTTACCAATAATCAGATGGAGTTGTACCCTTCTCAACCTCTTTTATATTTAGTCAATGGCACGGCAAACAGACAGCTGGACCACTTAGATTTGGCGGTTGAATCCCTCACAACAGGATTGGATTATATATTCGATAATAAAAAACTTCAACTCGATTTTTACAAACAACTCAGCACTGCTTTTGAGCTAAAAGGTAATATTGAAGAGTCAGAAGCGTTTACTAAAAAAGCAATTGCATTAAAAAATAATTAATGAAACAGATGAAAAACTTCACATACAGCATCGTTTTAACCCTTCTTTTTTTGGGGTGTAAAAGCACGAAAATAGTTCAGTCTTCTGAGACTTTGGATTCAAAGATGTCCGTGAAGCAAATCGTTAAAAACCACAATAAACTTCAGTCTAAATTTAACACCTTACAGGGGCGATTAAAAGTAGAGTACATCCAAGGCGACCGTTCTGAAACACACACCTTAACACTGCGAATGGAGAACGACAAGACCATTTGGGTCAATGCTTTTCTGAACATGGTACGGGTCAAAATCACTCCAGACCGTGTGCGTTTTTACAATAAATTAGACAACACTTATTTTGATGGTGACTATGCCCTCATCAGTGAATTTTTAGGGGCGGATCTTCAGTTTAAAAACCTTCAAAATTTACTTTTAGGCGAAGCAATTTTTAATTTGAAACCCAAAGAATTTACAAAAACTACGCATCCAAATTCGTATATGCTAACGCCCAAACAGCCCAATGCACTTTTTGATTTGTTGTATTTAATCAACCCAACGTATTTTAAATTGGACGCTCAGCAACTCAGCCAATCACTGGAAAAAAACGTCTTAAAAATCCAGTACCGATCCTATCAGAAAGTGGATGGATTGGTTCTTCCTGAAAACATGGCCATCACGGCAACCAATACGAATGAACAAACGACCTTAAATTTGAATATAAAATCCGTAAGTTTGGATCAACCATTACGATTTCCTTTTAACATCCCAAAAGGATTTAAAGCTATTGAATTAAAATGAAATTAACCAGCGCACGTTTTACCTTTACAATCCTTTTACTGACGTTAATGCTGCATTTTAGTGGCTTTTCTCAAAGTAAGAAGCAGCAAGAATTAGAAGAACGCCGCCGCGAACTGACTCGTGAGATTCAACAAATAGGCGCCTTGTTGTTTGAAGGCAAAAAGGAACAAAAATCGGTGCTTTCAGTTGTGGAAGATTTAGATTTTAAGATTAAAGTGAGAAAAAATCTTATCAGTATTACCAACCAACAAGCCAATTTATTAACGCGAGAAATCAATAGCAATCAAACTAAAATCACGAAACTAAGAGTAAGGCTTAAAGCTTTGAAAGCTGATTATGCGAAGATGATTGTCAAGTCCTACAAGAGCCGAGCCGATCAAAGTAAGCTCATGTTTTTACTGTCGTCCACTAATTTTCAACAAGCTTATAAACGCCTGCAGTATATAAAACAATACGCCAATTATCAAAAGCTTCAAGCGGAGTTGATCAAGACGGAAACGGCTAAAATGCAACAGCTAAACATTGAACTTGTCACTCAAAAAAAGAATAAGCAAACGCTTATTGAAGACAATAAAATGGCGAAGTCGATTCTTGACAAAGAGCGCACACAGCAAAACACTTTGATTAAAGACATTAAAAATAATTTATCCAAGTTTACGGCGCAGTTAAAAACCAAGCAACGGGAATCGAATAAGATTGATAAAGAAATTCGGAAAATCATTCAAGCGGCTATTGCAGCCTCCAATAAAAAAGCAGGGAAATCTTCAAAATCAAAAGTATTTTCATTGACCCCTGAACAAAAGATTTTAGCCGCAAATTTCACATCTAACAAAGGCAAACTTCCATGGCCTGTGGCTAATGGCGTTGTCAAATTGCGCTATGGAAATAACCCATCTCCAATCGATCGGTCATTAACGATTAAAAGTAATGGCGTCCGAATTGCAACGAATAAAGGCGAGGAAGTCCGTGCGGTGTTTGAAGGCGTGGTTCAAGGAATTATGACTCCAAAAAACGGAAATAATACCGTCATGATTAGACATGGAAATTACATTACTGTCTATAAAAACCTGTCCAAATTTTATGTTCAAAAAGGGGATAAGGTCACCACAAAACAAGTGATTGGTGAGGTAATTACCAACAAAGCATCTGGGGAATCCATTCTTAGTTTTGGGATCTATAAAGACAGCTCAACACAAAATCCTTCACAGTGGATTTACCGCTTATAAGTCTTAACTAAAAAGTGCTTTTAATTCTGTTGCCTCTTGTGCCTTCATTTTTCCGGCTAAGACCAAACTCAATTGTTTGCGTCTCAAAGCACCTTCAAAACGTTGAATTTCTTCTTTCGTTTCAGGCACCAATTGCGGAATTGCAACAGGAACACCGTGACCATCTACAGCCACAAACGTGAAAATAGCTTCGTTTACTTTTACAGATGTTTCAGTTTTCTTGTCATCTACCCAAACATCAATGTACACTTCCATCGAACTTTTAAATGCACGCGTGACTTTGGCCGCAACGGTTACGATACTTCCCAAAGGAACGGCATGTTTAAATGCCACATGATTCACAGAAGCTGTCACTACAATTTCACCGGAATGACGCTCTGCAGCAATGCTGGCCGCTCGGTCCATTCGCGCTAACAATTCGCCTCCAAATAGGGTGTGAATTGCATTTGTTTCACTTGGAAGTACCAAGTCGGTCATGGTTGTTTTTGAGTCTTTAGGATGTTTAGATTCCATAGAATTGAAATGTATAAGGGTGTAAAGTACAGAAGGCTGTACTGAATTGAATGTTAATAAAATTGAAGTGAATTATGGAATGTCTTTTATCAACAACCATGCGGCGCGATCTTGTGCCTTTCTAATTTTGAACAATGCTTTTTCAGCGTCTTTTCGAGTTTCGAAACTTTCATACACAACTTGGTGTAAGCCGTAACGATTGACACCAATGAGACGTGCGCCATAGCCCAAAGCTTTCAGTTGTTGTAATTTTCGTTCGCTATTTGCTTTTATTCTAAACGCTCCTGCAACGATATGAAAATCGCCACTCTGTTTTTTTAAACTTACCATGACAGCGGGCAATGGATTGTCAATTACAAAAGTAGCTTCTTGTATTTTAGTGTCTAAAGTTGCATTGGCAGTATCAAGTGCGACATTATTTTGTTGCTCAATTTGAGAAAGGTATAAATTAGATCCAATAGATCCACCCAAACCAAGTGCCAGTACTGCAATGGCGGCATATTTCATGTATAACCCAGACTTGCGTCTAGGAGCCAAGGCAATCGCACCCGTAGCTTCTAGTTTCTGAACAACCGCTTGATGTGCTTGTCGTTCTACAGAAGGGGATACAAAAGAGGCCAAGCCAAAAGACTCGGTCATATAATTGAGACTATCAGCCGGTACAAACAAGATTTTGCCTTCTTCAGAAGCCGTTAATTCTCCAATATGTTTGAACTCAACAGTGTCTCCTTTTTCTAATCGTGATTTGAGTTGAGAAATTTGCTGCTCAATTTTGTGAGTAGCACCTTCAAAACTAATGTTTTCTACATCAGAAATGTAGGAAGCTAGAAGGCCGTCGTTAGATTGAAGCTGTGCATTAAATGACAACTGTTTCTGTGGCGGATAAAAATCACTGGTAGCCTCATTAATCTTCGCCGATATTGGATGCGATAAAAACGCTCCAAAATTAGGGAGTGTAACACATTCATAGCGGTAAAGTAAATCGCTGATGTACTGACTTAGTTGCATAAATTCAAAGTTAGAAAATTTTTCATCATAAAAAAGTCTTTTTTTTATAATATCAAAGTTTTTATTTTCGAGAGCTCAGTTTTCCAAGCAATTTGAGTATTTCAAGGTACAACCAGATAAGTGTTACCAACAACCCAAACGCGCCATACCATTCCATGTATTTTGGAGCGCCATTCGCCGCGCCTTGCTCAATGAAGTCAAAATCCATCACTAAATTTAAGGAGGCTATGACGACTACAAAAAGAGAAAAACCAATGCTTAACATGGAGGCGTTTGTAGGATCCATAATTGGCAAACCGCCCCCTCCAAACATACTCATTAAAAAACTAATTAAATAGACCACACCAATCCCAGCGGTTGCTGCAAATACGCCTAATTTAAAATTCTCTGTTGCTCGGATTATTTTTGTTTTGTAAGCAAATAAAAGCGCAAACAAAATTCCTAAAGTAAGTGAAATGGCTTGAGGAACAATGCCAGGTTCAAACGCATCTGCATACATTTTAGAAATCCCTCCAAGCGCCAATCCCTCTAGAACTGCATAGATCGGAACCGTAATCGGTGACCATTCTTTTTTAAATATGGTTACAATGGCGACGACCAAGCCTCCAATAGAGCCAATAAGCACATAATCCATAATCGCATTGCTATAGGTATAATAGGCCGCAAACAATAAGATTCCCATGCTGATGGCTGTTTTATTTACGGTGCCATCAAGGGTCATCACTTCATTTGAGGTAGATTTTAAGTTTTCAAAACTTTTTTTGCTGAGGGCGGGATTTCCTGATTTTATCATTGTGGGCTTGATTAATGTATGATTCGTTTTTCTTCTAACAAATTTATAGAAAAATAACACAAGAAAAAAGGGAGTCTGTTAAAGCTTGAATTTAAGGCAACCAATGAAATGAAAAATTCACTACTTTTGAATAGCTTATTGCCCAAAAGCTCAAATCGAAAACGCTATGAACACGCCTCAATTACTGTACGCACTCGCTCTGCAGGCAGTGCCCAACATTGGTGATATTACCGCCAAAAAACTGATTCATCACTGTGGAAGCCCCGAAGCGGTTTTTAAAGAATCCAAAGCCAACCTTTTGAAAATTGAAGGCATCGGCACGCATACCATCAAAAACATCAGTGTCTCCAAATACCTCAAAGCGGCCGAAAAAGAGCTTGATTTTATAGAAAAACAATCGATTCAAGGGTTGTATTTTGAAGATTCCAACTATCCATTTAAACTAAAACACTGTATTGATGGCCCCATTGTGTTGTTTCAAAAAGGAAGTATTGACTGGGAAAAACAGCCCATTATTAGTGTTGTTGGCACCCGAAAAATTACGACTTATGGGCTGATCCAATGTGAAAAAATAATCGAAACTCTCGCCATTTTCAATCCCATTATTGTCTCAGGTTTTGCGTATGGGACGGATATTGCGGCGCACAAGGCAGCTCTCAAACACCAACTTCAAACGGTGGGCTGTATGGCGCAAGGCCTTCAAAACACGTATCCAAAACAACATCTCAAATATCGAAACCTGATAGAAAACCAAGGCGGGTTTGTAACTGATTTTTGGAGTACGGCAGTGATGGATCCTTCTAATTTTTTAAAACGCAACCGTCTTATTGCAGGATTGAGTGAGGCTACAATCGTTATTGAATCTGCTGAAAAAGGAGGGAGTTTGGCTACAGCTACGATGGCTCTTGATTACAATAGAGAGGTGTTTGCACTTCCCGGACGCATCACGGACAGTCAAAGTCAAGGCTGTCTTAATCTGATTAAAACTAAAAACGCACATTTGGTTTCTAATCCCGCCGACATTCCTTATATCTTAAACTGGTCGTTGGAAACCCAAAAAAAAGTGGTGCAAAAAAAGTTGTTTGTAGAACTCGATTCCGACGAGAAAATTATTTACAATTACTTAAAAAAAGAAGGCACTTCTGTCTTGGATATTATAGCGATCGCATGCGAAATGCCCACCTCTAAAGCGGCTTATTTATTATTAAATCTAGAATTAAAAGGTGTTTCTCGACCGCTCCCCGGAAAACAATTTGAGCTGGTTTAGTAGCCTATTTTCTCTCGAACACGTGCTAAAACAGCATCAGCTACAGCGGCGGCTTTTTTAGCGCCTACTGAGAGGGCTTGGTCTATTTCTTCTAGGTTGGACATATAATAGGTGTAACGCTCCCTTGGTTCGGAGAACCGCTCACATATCAGTTCAAACAAGGCCTGTTTTGCATGGCCATAACCATAGCCACCGGCTTCGTAGTTTTGTTTCATCTCGGTTATTTGCGCTTCGGAAGCCACAAGTTTATAAATGGCAAAACAATTGCAGCTTGCCCAATCTTTAGGATCTTCAAGAGCTGTGCTATCCGTTTGAATGGACATGATTTGTTTTCGCAAGGCTTTATCCGTTTGAAAAATATCAATGACATTGCCTTTACTTTTGCTCATTTTTTGTCCATCCAGCCCTGGAATAAGCATGTTTTCTTTTTGAATTTTAGCTTCAGGGATGACAAAAACCTCGCCTATTTTAGCGTGCACTCTAGAGGCCACATCTCGGGTCATTTCAATGTGTTGGAGCTGGTCTTTCCCCACAGGAATGATATTGGCGTCGTACAGTAAGATGTCTGCCGCCATTAACATTGGATAGGTGAACAAACCACCATTCACATCTTCCAAGCGGTCGGCCTTGTCTTTGAAACTGTGGGCTAATTCCAATCTAGAAAACGGAAAAAAGCAGGTTAAATACCAAGATAATTCCGTGACTTGTGGCACATCGCTTTGTCTGTAAAAGACTGTTTTGTCAATGTCCAAACCAAATGCCAACCAAGTAGCGGCGGTGGAATAGGTGTTTTGTCGCAGTGTTTTCGCATCTTTAATTTGAGTGAGCGAATGCATATCGGCAATAAATAGATAAGAATCATTTTTTGGGTCGTTACTCATTTCAATTGCAGGAACAATTGCGCCTAAAATATTTCCTAGGTGCGGGGTGCCTGTACTCTGTACGCCTGTTAAAATTCTTGCCATTTTCTATTTTTTATCCGAATGAAAAGCAAAGGTACTTTTTTTGAGGCAATCGCTCAATTTTTTTAGGAGTTTTGAATGTGTGGGTTTCTGTCGAGGTGCTTTATGACACAAGTAACCAAGCAAAAGCATGACAACAGCGAGCACCTTATGGCATGTAGATTGTTCCCTTACAAGTTATAACCGCATTTCCGCCGATCCATGTTTTAGTGATTTCACAATTTCTTTTTTCAGCCCGACTGTGTAATACACTGGGGCGCCCCATTTCAATGCCTTGAGCAATCGTATAATTGAATTCGCCAGAAACTTGTTCATTAAAATGCGCAAGTAAAGCGGTCAACGCGCAATTCGCACTGCCAGTTGCTGGGTCTTCAGGCACGCCATCAAATGGCGCAAACATTCTAGTTCTTAAGTCAAACTCGTCATTACTTTTCAAATACAGATGAATATCCGGCATTATTCCTAAATCTGCGATGGCTTGAAAACCATCAAGATTGGGTTTTACAAGTTGTAGTGACTCTAGAGTGTTTAACTCAACCATAATAAAAGGTAAGCCTACTGAAGCTATTTGAGGTGGATGTGTTTTTGTGATAATTTCATGTGTATTTAGACTCAAAGCATTTGCCATAAGTTCAACATCTATTGTTGTGCCTAATGAAA
Organism: uncultured Formosa sp.; assembly: GCA_963933105.1. GTDB lineage: Bacteria > Bacteroidota > Bacteroidia > Flavobacteriales > Flavobacteriaceae > Hel1-33-131. The sequence goes on along the minus strand of CAWVRW010000008.1, from coordinate 55,816 downwards.
ATTTTTCTGGGGCTTTTAGTTCACAATACAATTGGTTGTTGATCGATATTTCTACCAAGCCCGCTTTTTCTTCAAATATAATGTGCTTAGATTCCCCAATTACACCCATAGAAGCCAGCACAAAGGCGGTTCCAATGTTTGGGTGTCCAGCGAATGGAACCTCTCGAGTAGGAGTAAATATTTTTACCTTTCTCGTATTTCCATGCTCAGCTGGAAAAACAAAAGTGCTTTCTGAATAATTGAATTCTCGCGCAATTTGTTGCATTTGTTTGTCTGTCAATCCACTTGCATCTGGAAGGACAGCCAATTGATTCCCCCCAAATGCAGTGTCCGTAAATACATCGCAGATATAATAGTCGTATTCCATGTTTGTGTCTTTTATTATGTCCAGAGTTATTAAAACTTAGTTACGCTTGTTTACTGTTGGCAGTCGTTTAAGCTCCTAATTTAGTAAATATAAACCGAACTTACCCAGTTGCGCAAAGTCTCCGACTTTGAGCCACATATTTAATGTTTTTTATGTCCCGCTAAGTCAGGAAATCAAAGATTCGACGCAGTCAAACTTTGCGGAGCTGGGGGTCTAGTCAGCTACTACGTATAACAGGTGATCAATTCTTAAAATCAGACCTTCTGATACAATTTTGTTAAACGAGGATTTAAAGATGATTTCATCAATATTATTGTCTATAAAGGATTTATAAGCTTCAAAAACATCACAATATCTGAAGCAATTTATTTCTCCATTTGGACCAAAATCATGGCTAATGGTTTTACCTTTTTGACTAACAAACGATATGCCTATACCATGTTTAAAATATCTTGTCCCGTCGGATAACTCAGCGGGACTGAGGTTCGTTTCAAGCCAGTCCATTTTAGATTTTGGCAGAGAAATAACTAATTCTTTGACAAGCATATCTAATAGATATTTTTTTCTTTTGGAGTATCGCTTAAGAGCTTCAAGTATGTTTTGTTTTAAATCCATCTTTTTATGTCCCGCTAAGTCAGGAGACTTTGCTGAGCTGGGGTATTATTTCCCTCTTTTTTTTGTCATTGTTAGTAGAGCAAGCTTTGATAACTCACTATTATCAATGACTAATTTATTTGAATAATGATAATGAAAAATATTCTCTACAAAAGTTGTTCTACCAGGCATAGCTTTCACAATGTATATTTCACCATCCTTGGCATCCAAAACCAAGTGATCTTCCTCATGAGGATTGAGGTGGCAATACAATTCATAGGTTTTATTAGCCTCAACTTTATATAAGTAATAACTGTATTTATTAATCTTGACAACTTTCTTTTTATTTTGCATTACTTTATAGAACCTATCATTTGCAGCATAAAAATAGATGTATGAATATCCTTTTTCTGGTTTTTCTATTTTAATATTTAAAGGGTTCTTGATTACATCTTTTCCATTAAAGTCAATACTAGTAAAATTCGAAATGTCTTTTACTTCAGAGTATGATTTACCTTTTTGACGAAACTTCACCTTCCCCTTTTTTATTTGTTGAATATTGCAGAAAACGGTTGTACTATTTTCATCTTTCAGAATATCTAAATATTCTTGTGAAAAGCTAAGGTTTGCGATAAGTATTAAAAGTGATGTAATTAGTGTTTTCATGAAATATGTAGCTTTAAAAATTAATTGAAGTTTTATTTAATTTAAGTCATAGAGTAAGGAGTTGGGGGTGTTAATCAGCGTTTTATTAATTTTAAGAAAAGTCAGGGCTGTAAATTTCAAATTTCATGCTAAAGTTTGTTTCTAAGTATTCAACGGTTTTTTTTGAAATATCTTTGTTACTCAAAGAAACTAACATTTTCTTTTGAGTATGTTTGTCGTTTAAAAGAGTAACATCAAAGGCGTTATATTCCAGTGCTAGATCGGGTTTTGCTGCCGAAAACCAAGCCATTTTTTGATTCCTCTTAAACTTTAATATAGATACTTTTGATTTATTTGTTAAGTCGATTTTCTTTTTAAGAATTAATTTTTTTGCAAAATAAAGACCTCTATATAGTTTATCTCTTTTTTTTAGTAACCCTGTTTTTGTAAATGCTAAGCAGATTATTGCTGAATAACTAATAATAAACAGCAATAAAACTAAGGACCCCAAGTAAGTCAAATCTAGACGTATTAACAGAAATATTACCAATATAAATGGCGCACCAATCGATAATATTAAATGTGTTTTTTGATGTGTTGTAAATCTGCTTTCTAATATAATGTTATTAGACATGGTGTTGAGTTTATTAATTATTAATTTTTGTCTTTTTATGTTCCGTTAAGTCAGGAAATCGAAGATTCTACGCAGTCAAACTTTGTGGAGCTGGTTTTTTTTCATTCAGATAATTTTAGGGAATCTATTTGAATTTTCAATAATTCTATTTCTGATTTATATTCATTATCAATTGATTCCTTTAATTTTAATGTTGCCGAATCAATTTTAAGGAATAGAACTGTTACAGCAACAATTAACGAGAGAACTGGGATAATAATTTGAACTGCATTTTTAATATTTGATGTTAAGATCTGATTAAACTCATTCAAGTATTTCTTGTCTGTGAACGACTGTAAACCTTTAATAGTTGAGTATACACCTTCGTGGTCGACGTTTGTGTATTTTATTTCATCTTCATTATATAGTCTGGACGCTATTTTATGAAAATCACTTTCAGATATGTTTAATATTTTATAAATATCATCAAAACTTACACCTAATTTTTTAGCATGCATTTCTAAACTCGAAGGAGCAAGAGTTTTAAGAAGCTTGTGTCTTTTTAATTTATAGTTCATCAGATTTGAGCATGGTTGCCAACGTTTAGTGTATGGTGCGTATCCCGCAGGGTATGCACTATACACCTTGTTGTGTTTTCGTTTTTTTAGTTCAAGTTAAATCTTGTCTTAGTGTATTCAACTAATTTTAAATTTCGTTTCTCAATATATTCTTGATTAAACTTATCAAGATTAGCCATCAAATGTGAATTTATTTGAAGTTTGGATTCTTGATAACCATTCACTTTTTCTGTTGGACAAATATTACCAACCTTTGAATTTAAACCTTTTTCCAATATTGATAAATTACCAATTAAGGAAATCTTTTTGGAGTAAATCTCTACTCTCTCAAATCCATAAGTCTCCGTATTGAAATTAGGGTTTACACTAAAAACATGTTCAACTTGAAGATTTCTATAATCGTTTAGTGATAAATCTTGATTGTTATTCGATTTATTGTAATCATATAGTAAATACCGGACTAAGGCTGTTTTATTATCAACACCCTCATTCATATAACTTTCAAGTTGATAATCATTCAGAAAATTTGTTACAAATTCTCTGATTTTTTCTTCAATTTCTTTTTCACTAAAATCAGTTTCATTGATTTCAGATGCCAGAATATACATATTTCTTCTTGGGTTAGTATTTTTAAGTTTGTAAACTCTAACTTCCGCTAACTCTAAAATAGATAAAAGACCGTCTAATTTTCCTTGTTCATTTAAACGTACAATTAAAGGATATAAAGTTGCTGTAAATTCTAAAAATTGAAATAATTTGGAATACTTATCGTCTCTTGCTATTTTGTCAAAAAGTTCAGAATATGCCTTTGAAAAATTGTAAAAATCCTTTATGTAGTTTTTTATAAATTCCTCAAGTGTTTCAATATTCATTTTTTCTTGCTCACACTTTCTTTTAATTTGCTTAAAAATACTTAATGCTCCCAATTGATAATCCCAATCACTAAATAAGTGCTTCGCAGAATAATAGTGATGAGTAAAAAACGTATTTTCAAAATCTATATCGTCTAATGTTCTAAAAATTCGTAATTCTTCTTTTCTATCTAATACATTGTCAAGTAAATCAAATATTTTTCCAAAATTTTCATTGATAGAATCATTCAACTTACAGTCTAAATATATTGTTGAATACATCATTAATGCACTTTTTGTTTTATCTAAATTACTTAATGGTAATCCCCTGTCATTAATTACAGAAAACATTTTAACTGCTTGTGCTTGGTCTGTAACATTGAAAATTAGAATTTCAATCTCTTTAGAAACGTAAGAAATATAGTTTTCAATCTCTTTTTGGGTTTTTCCTTCTAACATTGAAGCGAACTCTCTTTTAGCATTATAAAGTTGTTTCTGGCTTCTAATCTTAATCAATTCTATATCAATTGATTCAAAGTCGTAAATAACTTTTTTCATAAAATCAGTATCGCTACCCAAAGGAATTAGTTTTGGCTGGTCTTCTTTTCCAATAAACAAAGTTATATATGCAATTTTATTATCGGAAGTTACTTTTTCAATAAGAACGTTCAATAAAATATATAATGTTGTTATTCTTTGTTGTCCGTCAATTACATCATAAACGTCATTTATAATATCTCCAGCCTTTTCATTCTTTTGAAAACAAAGAGTTCCAATAAAATGACTCATATTGAGATTTTCATTTATGTCATCCCATAGTGCTTTTCTTTGGTCAAATTTCCAACTATATTTTCTTTGGTAGGCAGGTATCACAAATCTATTTCCGTGAAAAAGTGTCTTTATTGTTTCTGTTCTACTTGGTTGAAATGACATATTATTTTTTTCTTTTTTTTAATGAAACACAACTACTGTGTATATATCCTTTAGGTGTGCATATTTCCATTATATTCAGAGTTTTGTTCAACAATACATCCCATATTGGCATGTATTGTTGAGTTTTTGGTTTTGTAAAATTCATCTTAATAGTTTTCATTTTTAAAACAACGTACACGCACACCGCTGTGTACATACAGTATTTAATATCTTACTTGAAAGTTGAATTGGTTAATAGAAGAATCAGATTTGAGGTCTAAATCCGATATAAATGTAGCAAAAATTATTGAATTGCGGGGAAATAGGCGTCAGTTTTAACTAAAAACGTCCCTAAAAAAGGGTTCTGTTTTTTCTGAATAGCAGTAAAATCATTTTTTTGTTTAATAGCTCAATTTTTTTAGTAGTTTTGAATGTGATTAAAATTATAAAATATCCGTTGTGGGTTTTGTACAGAATTTGGTTCTATGTGTTGGTTACATTACCAATTATAATTATGTTCCCTTTTTTGTTTTTGTCCGTATTAAAACAAAAATGGTACCCTTACTTTTTCAGGCTTGCCCGCATTTGGGCCAAGTGCATCCTTGTCGGAATGGGGTATTTTTGGACCGTGAAACACTCAGAGCCCCTTGTCAAAGGACAGAGTTACGTGTTTGTAGCCAACCACACCTCCATGGCAGACATCATGCTCATGTTGGTGACGTTTAAAAACCACCCCTTTGTATTTATAGGTAAAAAAGAATTGGTTAAAATCCCAATCTTCGGATTCTTTTACAAACGCACCTGTATCTTAGTCGATCGGAGCAGCCCAGAAAGCCGAAAAGCCGTTTTTATACGCGCTCAAAATCGAATCAAACAAGGGTCTAGTATTTGTATTTTCCCAGAAGGAGGCGTGCCAGAAGAGTCCGTTGTTTTAGACCGTTTCAAAGCAGGGGCATTCCGACTCGCAATCAATCACAAAGTACCCTTAGTACCCATGACATTTTTTGATAATAAAAAACGTTTGTCCTATACCTTTTTTAGTGGAAGTCCAGGGAAAATGCGTGTACAAGTACACCCATCAATCTCTACAGAACACTTAACAATTGAGAACACCAAAGAATTAGGCGAAGAAGTTTTTAGCCTTATTTCAAATTCTTTGGAAGCTGATTTAAAGGCATAAAAAAATCCCGACGAATCGAGATTTTTAATGAAGTCTATTTTTTTTAAGCGTCTCCTTTCAAAACTACTTTTATCTTAGCTTCTAGCTCATCCATCAACTCTGGATTGTCTTTGATCATTTGCTTTACAGCATCCCGACCTTGACCCAGTTTTGTGTCTTCATAACTAAACCATGAGCCACTTTTCTTAACAATTTCATGTTCCACAGCAACATCTAAAATTTCTCCTACTTTAGAAACGCCTTGACCATACATAATGTCAAATTCTGCCAATCGGAATGGCGGTGCTACTTTGTTTTTCACAACTTTCACACGCGTCTTATTTCCTAAAACATTTCCGTCACTGTCTTTTATTTGTGTCGAACGACGAATGTCTAAACGAATAGAAGCATAAAACTTTAAGGCGTTACCACCCGTAGTCGTTTCAGGATTCCCGAACATCACACCAATCTTTTCACGCAATTGGTTAATGAAAATCATCGTACATTTAGTTTTACTAATAGACCCTGTTAGTTTTCTTAAAGCTTGAGACATCAAACGGGCATGAAGTCCCATTTTAGAATCGCCCATTTCTCCTTCAATTTCACTTTTTGGAGTCAATGCAGCTACAGAATCAATCACGACCATATCAATGGCTCCAGAACGCACCAAATTATCGGCAATTTCAAGAGCTTGCTCGCCATTATCTGGCTGAGAAATAATAAGGTTGTCAATATCAATTCCTAAGTTTTGAGCGTAAAAACGATCAAAGGCATGCTCCGCATCAATAAAAGCTGCAATACCACCCGCTTTTTGGGTTTCCGCAATTGCATGTAAGGTCATGGTTGTTTTACCTGAAGATTCAGGACCATAGATCTCAATCACACGACCTCTAGGATAACCTCCAACGCCCAAGGCGATGTCCAATCCTAAAGATCCGGAAGAGGTTACTTCCACATCCACCACAGGGGCGTCACTCATTCTCATTACCGTGCCTTTGCCATACGCTTTGTCAAGTTTGTCTAAGGTAAGCTGGAGGGCTTTTAATTTTGCATCTTTTTCGCTGCTCATAAGTCTTTTTGTATCTAATTCTTTCTTCTTGCTAAAATAAGATATCTTTTGGAAAGTTTGAAAATTTTAACGAACCTTTTTGTAATATTTATGAAACGCTTTACAGCCCTCTTTTAACGAGGTGTTCTAAAAATTTGTACCTTCGCAGTTCAATTAGTATAAACTTAAAAATTAGTATAGCATGCAACTGTACAATACGTTAAGCAATATTGAAAGAGCGGAACTCATCCAACAGGCAGGCAAAGAACGTTTGACCATCTCTTTCTACAAGTATTCAAAAATTAGCGACACCGAGTTGTTAAGAAACCACTTATTTCTATCTTGGAATCGTATGGATGTCTTAGGGCGGATTTATGTCGCACAAGAAGGAATCAATGCACAACTTTCAGTTCCTGCCGATAACTTTGAGGCGTTTAAAACCCATTTAGACACCATTGATTTTCTAGAAAACGTGCGTCTTAACGTCGCGATTGAACACGATTTATTTTCGTTTTTAAAACTAAAAGTCAAGGTCCGTGATAAGATTGTTTCAGACGGTTTGAATGACGATACTTTTGATCCATCAGATATCGGGACACACGTGAACGCTTCAGAATTCAATGCATTAATTGAAGATGAAAACACCGTGGTGGTGGACATGCGAAACCACTACGAAAGTGAAATCGGTCATTTTAAAAATGCCGTCACCCCTGATGTAGATACCTTTAGAGAATCCTTAGATTTGATTGAAGAAGACCTCAAGGATCACAAGGAAACTAAAAAATTGGTCATGTATTGTACTGGCGGCATTCGTTGCGAAAAAGCCAGTGCCTATTACAAACATAAAGGCTTTAAAAATGTATACCAATTAGAAGGCGGGATCATTAATTATGCCCGACAAGTAGGCAATGAAAAGATTGAAAATAAATTTATAGGAAAGAATTTTGTGTTTGATCAGCGTCGTGCCGAAAAAATCTCGGACGATGTCATTGCGAGCTGTCACCAATGTGGTGCCCCTGCAGACATTCATGTGAATTGTGCCAATGACGGCTGTCATTTGCTTTTTATTCAATGTGATTCTTGTAAAGAAAGCATGCAAAACTGCTGTTCTTCGAATTGTATGGACACCATCCACATGTCATTTGAAGAGCAAAAAACACTGCGTAAAGGGAAAGGCAATAGCAATGATATTTTCAAAAAAGGCCGTGCAGATCATTTGCCTTACAAAAAAGATTTAAGAAATATTTTTGAGACACTCGCTAAGTCCTAGCAGTCTTAATTTAAGACAACCGCTTAAGTTTTTGTAAGTTCAGAAAATAGAGTTCGCCTCATTTTTTAAGTCCTCAAATAATCTTATATTTACGTTTTAGATCATAGAGTTAACTCGCATTTGTAATGCTCATGCATTGACAAATTCAATATATATAAATTATGGGATGTACAAGCTGTTCAACAGGGAAAGACGGTCAGCCAAAAGGCTGTAAAAACAATGGAACATGTGGGACAGATAGCTGCAATAAGCTAACAGTTTTTGATTGGCTTGCGAACATGACCCTCCCCAATGGCGCCACCCCTTTCAATTGGATCGAGGTCCGTTTTAAAAATGGGCGGAAAGTATATTATAAAAACACGGAAAATTTAACCTTAAGTATTGGCGATGTCGTGGCAACTCAAGCTGCTTCTGGACATGATATTGGCATGGTGACCCTATCAGGGGAATTGGTAAAGGTTCAAATGAAACGAAAGAAAATTTCGGAGAACCCCGAAGAAGTTTTTAAAATTTATCGCAAAGCTTCTCAAAGAGATATTGATATCTGGATTGAAGCCAGAGACAAAGAAGATGCCATGAAAGTCAAAGCAAGACAATTTGCGATTGACCTTAGGCTGAAAATGAAAATTTCTGATATTGAATTTCAAGGCGATGCCAGCAAGGCAACCTTTTATTATACAGCCGATGAACGGGTTGATTTTAGAGAACTCATCAAACTATTTGCCAGAGAATTCAGAACCCGTATTGAAATGAAACAAGTAGGCTTGCGACAAGAAGCCGCGCGACTTGGAGGTATTGGGTCTTGTGGACGCGAACTGTGTTGCTCAACGTGGTTGACCGATTTTAGGTCTGTAAACACCTCTGCAGCACGCTACCAACAACTGTCTTTAAACCCTTTAAAATTAGCAGGACAGTGTGGGAAATTAAAGTGTTGTTTGAACTATGAATTGGACGCCTATTTAGACGCTTTAAAAGCATTTCCAAAAACAGAAGTCAAATTAAGAACCGAAAAAGGGACTGCTGTTTGTCAAAAAACGGATATTTTCAAAGGGCATATGTGGTATGCTTACGAAGGCGAATGGATGAATTGGCACAAATTGACCACCACTCAAGCCAACGAAATTATTGCCGTCAATGCAAAAAATGAAAAGGTTGCGAGTTTAGAAGATTATGCCGTTGATTTAGTTGAAGATACTAAAGTAGATTTTGAAAACGTTGTAGGTCAAGACAGTTTAACACGATTTGATGCCCCCAAGAATCAAAAGCGCAAAAACAACAACCGACGTAAAAACAACAACAAAAACAACAGAAAACCTAGACCTCAAAATAACAATGCAAAGTAAATCAGTATTATGGATCCTTCTTTTTGCTTTTCTAGCATTCTCATGTCAGCAAAACAAAGCGTTTGATCGCTATACATCTATTTCGGACCGTTGGGATAAACAACAAGTAATTAGCTACGATTTTACAGCCCCCGACACTATAAATCCTTATAATTTATTTATCAATTTAAGGACCACCACCGCTTATAAGTTTAGTAATTTATTCTTAATTGTTGAATTAGATTATCCAAACGGAAAAGTCACCAAAGACACCTTAGAGTATCTTATGGCGAAACCAAACGGGGAACTTCTAGGTTCCGGGTTTACATCTGTAAAAGAACATAAACTTTGGTTCAAAGGCTTCGACAATTCTTTTGTGTTTAGTGAAGAAGGCACCTACAAACTACAGATTCAACAAGCAATGCGCCACCGGGGAGAACCAAATGGAGTTGCTCAGCTCGAAGGAATTATTGATGTAGGGTTTAGTATTGAATCTCCAAATAAATAGATATTATGGCAAAAAAAAAGACAGCATCCTCTAACTTCTCAAAACCCATTCGTTGGTTTTGGATGTGTTTTTTAGCAGCTGTTTTAGGGGTAGTTCTCATTTTTCTTTCGGCCTCCTTAGGACTTTTTGGAGACATGCCAGACACCACTGCCTTAGAAAACCCACGAACCAATTTAGCCACAGAAATCATTTCATCGGATGGCGAAACCCTCGGTAAATTTTACTACGAAGACAACAGAACGCCCGTCGCATTTAGCGAACTGCCCAAACACCTTGTGGATGCTCTTATTGCGACCGAAGATGTGCGGCATTATGAGCATGCAGGGATTGATGCAAGAGGCACTATGCGAGCAATTGTCAAACTTGGCAAAGGAGGCGGCGCAAGTACGATTTCTCAACAATTAGCAAAACAGCTTTTTCATGGAGAAGGCTCTCGCGATAAAGTAGGTAGAATCACTCAAAAAATTAAAGAATGGGTCATTGCCACACGTTTAGAGCGTCAATACACCAAAGAAGAAATTATTGCCCAATATTTTAACATCTATGATTTTGGAAATAATGCAGATGGCATTCGATCGGCATCCAGAATTTATTTTGGAAAAGAACCCAAAGATTTAAGCATTGATGAATCTGCGATGCTAGTAGGAATGTTTAAAAACTCTTCACTTTACAACCCACGCCCAAAACGAAATCCAGAAGGCACTAAAAACCGTCGAAACGTTGTATTAAGCCAAATGGCCAAATATGGATTTTTGGAAGAAACCATTAAAGACTCGTTACAACAATTGACTTTAGGGCTCAACTATTCTCCAGAATCACATCGGGAAGGGATTGCTACCTATTTTAGAGCCTACCTTCGAGGGTTTATGAAAGAATGGGTCAACAACCCTCAAAACACAAAACCGAATGGAGATAAATACAACATCTATAAAGACGGTCTAAAAATTTACACAACGATCGATTCCCGCATGCAAACCTTCGCAGAAACAGCGACAAAGGAGCACATGGCCAATTTACAAGCGGAGTTTTTTATTCAAAATACCCCAAGACGAAATCGAACTGCGCCCTTTCTGGATTTAAAACCAAAAGAAATTAAGAGTCTACTGAACTCAAGCATGCGCCGTTCCGAACGTTGGCGTAAAATGAAATACGATCTTAAAAAATCCAACGAGGAAATTATAGCATCGTTTGAAAAGCCAGTCCCCATGAAAATATTTTCATGGACGGCAGACAATAATGAAATAGACACCCTCATGACGCCACGAGATTCGATGCGTTATTATAAATCCATTTTAAGAACAGGAATGTTGTCCATGGAACCTCAAACAGGGCACGTGAAAGCGTGGGTTGGCGGTGTGAATTATAAGCATTTTCAGTACGACATGGCCAAACAAGGAAAGCGTCAAGTAGGGTCCACCTTTAAGCCTTTTGTGTATGCCGCCGCCATCGATCAACTTCATCTATCACCTTGTGATACCTTCCCGAAATCTCAAATCACGATTGAAGCCATGAAGTATGGAAACATGAAGGCGTGGTCGCCTAAAAACTCAGGTGGTAACTATGGAGGATTTGAAACACTCAAGTCGGCTTTGGCAAATTCAAGAAACACCATTACAGCGCGCTTGATGAATGAAATCGGACCACAACCCGTCATCGATTTAGCACGCAGTTTAGGAGTAGAACAAGACATTCCCGCAGTGCCTTCAATCGCTCTCGGAACTCCTGACTTAAGTGTGTACGAAATGGTAGCAGCATACTCAACGTTTGCAAATCAAGGGGTATATACCAAACCTGTTATGGTCACTCGAATAGAAGACAAAAACGGTACCATTTTATACCAATACGCTCCAGAAACAAAAGACGTTCTTAGTAAAGAAGTGGCTTATGTAACCGTTAAATTAATGGAGGGGGTCACACAGTTTGGTTCGGGGCAACGTTTGCGCCATTCGGCGCTTAAAAATGTAGGGGTTTATAAAGAAATTGTCACAGGTTACCCTTATGAATTTACAAACCCGATTGCTGGAAAAACAGGTACCACACAAAATCAAAGTGATGGTTGGTTTATGGGAATGGTTCCCAATTTGGTAACTGGTGTTTGGGTAGGTGGAGAGGATCGTGCCACTCATTTTAAATCAATTACTTACGGACAAGGTGCAGCCATGGCACTTCCCATCTGGGCAAATTACATGCGAAGCTGCTATACAGTAGAGGAATTAGGAATTTCAATAGAAGATTTTGTGGAGCCCGAAGACCTTACGATTGAAGTAGAGTGCGAGCCCATCCTTGAAGAGGGGGATCCAATCCCTGTAGACACCACGACAATTACTCCAGACATCGATTTCTAGTGAAATCGCTCAATTAGTAATATTTTTTTTGTACTTTTTTATCCTAAATTAAAACCATGATAAATAAACAAGTAGCAGACGTAAAAGAAGCCCTCGATGGCGTCTCCAACGGAATGACCTTAATGCTCGGTGGTTTTGGATTGTGTGGAATTCCCGAAAACGCAATTTCTGAACTGGTGGATATGGACATCAAAGACCTCACCTGTATTTCAAACAATGCAGGAGTTGATGATTTTGGACTTGGATTGTTACTCCAAAAACACCAAATCAAGAAAATGATTTCGTCTTATGTTGGCGAAAATGACGAGTTTGAACGTCAGATGCTTTCAGGGGAGTTGGATGTAGAACTGATTCCACAAGGTACTTTGGCAGAACGCTGCCGTGCTGCACAAGCAGGATTTCCAGCCATTTATACACCGGCTGGTTACGGAACTGAAGTTGCCGAAGGCAAAGAGACCCGAGAATTTGATGGAAAGATGTATGTTTTAGAAACTGCTTTTAAAGCCGAATTTTCTTTTGTGAAAGCATGGAAAGGCGATGCCGCAGGGAATTTAATATTTAAAGGCACCGCAAGAAATTTTAATCCGAATATGTGTGGGGCGGCGACCATTACGGTTGCTGAGGTTGAAGAATTAGTTCCCGTTGGGTCTCTCGATCCCAATCAAATTCACATTCCCGGAATTTTTGTACAACGCATTTTCCAAGGAAAGGATTACGAAAAACGCATTGAAAAACGAACCCTAAGACAAAAATCATAAGCATGTTAGACAAAAATGGTATTGCTAAACGCATCGCGCAAGAAGTCCAAAACGGATATTATGTAAATCTTGGTATTGGGATTCCAACCCTTGTTGCCAACTTTGTTCGCGAGGATATTGAAGTTGAATTCCAAAGTGAAAATGGTGTCTTAGGAATGGGACCCTTTCCTTTTGAAGGAGAAGAAGATGCCGATCTTATCAACGCAGGAAAACAAACCATTACCACGCTTGATGGCGCTAGTTTTTTTGACTCTGCCACTAGTTTTTCTATGATTCGTGGCAAGCATGTGCACCTCACAATTTTAGGCGCGATGGAAGTCTCAGAAAATGGAGATATTGCCAATTGGAAAATTCCAGGCTATATGGTCAAAGGGATGGGCGGCGCAATGGACTTGGTTGCCAGTGCCGAAAATATTATCGTAGCCATGATGCACACCAATAAAAAAGGAGAGTCCAAACTTTTAAAACGCTGTTCGCTTCCGTTAACAGGTGTTGGATGCGTTAAGAAAATTGTCACCAATTTAGCGGTTTTAGAAGTTACCAAAGATGGTTTTAAACTCTTGGAGCGTGCACCAGGAATATCTGTTGAAACCATTCAACAAGCTACCGAAGGGCATCTTATTATTGATGGGGTGGTTCCAGAAATGGAGTTGTAGTTTCTACAATACGCTTTCTTTGAAATTAGACGTTATTGTTATAGCATCGTTTAACTCTAAAATTTTACTTATAAACACATCATTTATTTCTGGGCTAATATAAATTTCATCAAACTTTTTATATTTTATAATTAAACCCTTTCTGGCTGTTGCAGGTTTTAAACCCACCCAAAGTGTTTTACCTTTTATAATCTCTCGAATTTCTTTAATCTCGATGCTTCCTTTAATGGGTCCACAATTATATTTTAAGTGTGTTTGAGTGAGTTCATAGTAAGTGCCGTAATAACTCCACAAGAGAAATCCACAAACGAGTAGCAACATATTTATAGTTAGGTAATTCCATTTATCAAGCCCTGTAGCTAATCCCTCTGCTACAATAAGACCAATACAAAATCCCACTATTCCAAGAATTGAAAACTGAAATAGGAAGTCTTTTCTACTTTTAAATTTAAGTGATGTCATTCATTGATGTTTTAAAGTCCTTTCGGAATGGCTGCTATCAATTATAGTTAGGTAATTCCATTTATCAAGCCCTGTAGCTAATCCCTCTGCTACAATAAGACCAATACAAAATCCCACTATTCCAAGAATTGAAAACTGAAATAGGAAGTCTTTTCTACTTTTAAATTTAAGTGATGTCATTCATTGATGTTTTAAAGTCCTTTCGGAATGGCTGCTATCAAGGCTTTGGTGTACGCCTTTTGAGGCGATTCATAAATAGCATCAGCTTCGCCCAATTCCTCTATTTTTCCTTTGTTCATTACCATCAACTGATCGGACATAAACTTCACCACGGCCAAATCATGGGAGATAAAAATATAGGTAAATCCATAATCTTCCTTTAGCGCATTCAGTAAATTAAGCACTTGTGCTTGCACTGAAATATCCAATGCAGAAACTGACTCATCACAGATAATTAACTTCGGCTCCACGGCGATGGTTCTCGCAATACCAATCCGTTGCCGTTGCCCTCCAGAAAACTCATGTGGATAGCGATCAAAATGGGAAGCTTCTAAACCAACTTTTTCTAAAATTTCTAAAGTTTTTGCTTTCCATTCTTCATCAGATGAAAACAGCTTGTGTACTTTCATGGGCTCCATAATAGCTTTCCCAACCGTCAGTCGTGGATTGAGAGAGGCATAGGGGTCTTGAAAAATAATCTGAATTTCTTTACGCAGCGAACGCAACTCTTTTTTGTTGAGGTTTGTAATGTCGTTGCCTTTATACTTTAGAGTGCCAGCCGTGGCTTTGTCGAGTTGTAAAATGGCTTTTCCAAGGGTTGATTTCCCACAACCAGACTCGCCAACAAGCCCCATTGTTTCTCCTGCATAGACCTTAAAATTTACGGAATCTACCGCCTTAAAAGCGGCTCTTGTTCCAAAAAAAGAGGCTTTGGAAAAATATGTTTTTTCAAGGTTTATCACTTCCAACAAGGGAACTTGGCTATAAATTTCTTTATGTTTCTCAGCCCGCTCGCTTTTTGAAATGATCGTTTTTGAAATGGTATTAGATAAAAAATCACTGATGGTAGGGAGTTGTTTTAAGCGCGATTTGAGCGTTGGCCGTGCTCCGATGAGCGCTTTTGTATAGTCTTCTTTAGGGGTTTTAAAAATAGATTTTGTATCGCCACTTTCTACAATGTTTCCTTTATACATTACCAAGATCCGATCGGCAATTTCAGAAACCAAAGCCAAATCGTGACTGATAAAAATCACACTCATTTTGGATTCTTTTTGCAGACTTTTTAAGAGCGCGATAATGTCTTTTTGAACCGTCACGTCCAAGGCCGTTGTGGGTTCGTCGGCGATCAGAATATCAGGTTTACACGCAATTGCCATGGCAATCACCACACGCTGTTGTTGCCCTCCAGAAATTTCATGTGGATATTTATTAAAGGTCTCGTTTGGAGTGGGGATTTTTACGTCATTAAACAAACGTATCACTTCCTCTTTCGCTGCTTTTTGAGAGATGGAAGTATGTTGCAACAAAATTTCTTCGACTTGAGTTCCACAGGACATTGAGGGATTCAAAGCACTCATGGGCTCTTGAAAGATCATTGCTATTTTTTGTCCCCTAAGACCCTCTAACTGTGTCTGCGAATAGTTAAGAATGTCTTCATTTTTGAACACAATTTCACCCGAACCAATCACACTTTTTTTAGCTGGTAATAAGCCCATAATCGCGAGGGATGCCACCGATTTTCCACTTCCAGATTCGCCTACAATTCCAAGAATTTCATTTGCAAACAAATCGTACGATATGCCATGCAGCACTTCATTTAAACCCGTATTGGATTTAAAGGCGACGCTAAGGTTTTGAATACTTAAAACAGGTGTTTGTATCATTGCTTAAATATAAGCAATTTCATCCGTTTCTAATAAGTCCTCTCCACGGAGTCTTAAAATAATTTGCGCCACGGCAATGGTGTCTTTTTGACAATAGGTAACAATCCGCTCAACGTCATTTTCTTCATAGTACACCCGAAATATTTCACTGCCATCAATGTCGTCTTTTGGAGAGGGAATTTCCAACACACTGGTCAATAATTTCAGAGACGTATAATGTTTATAATCCCCAAATTTCCACAATTCAAGGGTGTCAAGGTGGGGTACTTCCCAAGGTTTCTTTCCGAACAAATTTAGTTTTGGAGGTAATGTTATGTTGTGTATAATCATTCTTCGCGCGGTGTAAGGAAAGTCGAATTCCTTTCCATTATGTGCGCAGAGTAAATGTTTTGGTTTTGAAAAATGCGTTTCAATAAGGGTTTTAAACTCTAAAAGAAGAGCGCGTTCTTCGCCGTAAAATGAGGTGATTCTAAACTTACGTTCAGAATTTATAAACGTAAAATAACCCACAGAAATACAAACAATTTTTCCAAATTCTGCCCAAATTCCGGCACGATCATAAAACGCTTCTGGACTGTAATCCTCCTTGCGTTGGTATTTTGATTTCTGCTCCCAAAGCAGCTGTTTATCTTCTGAGAGATCCGAAAATTGAGCGGTTTCCGGAACCGTTTCAATGTCTAGAAACAGTAGGTTTTCAAGGTTGAGTTTTTGGAGCATGAGATAACATTTTATAAGCTTCTTCGATGTATACTGAAATATCATCCGAGAAAATTTGTGAGCTAGCATCAGGTGATTTCTCATCACCGAGTCTTACAATAATCACATTGTCAGTTGGCTCTACAATCACATATTGTCCCAAATGGCCTCGCATCATAAAAAATGATTTATCGCCTCGTTTTTGAAGCCACCATCCATAACCGTATTGTGGGCTTTCTGGAAATCGAGGAGTTAAAGATTTTGCAATAAAGGTAGAGTCCAACACTTGTTTGCCATTCCATTTTCCATGGTCTTTGTAGAGTTTTCCAAAGCGTGCAAAGTCTTTTGCGTTACTCGCAATACAACAGTAGGCTTTGACTAAATCGTGTTCCTCGCTATCCACCTGCCAGAGCGTCGAATTTTCACTCCCTAAGGGCTTCCAGAAACTTTCCGTAAGATAATCGTATAGTTTTTTTCCTGTTGCTTTTTCTATCACCATTGCCAATAACTGGGTGTCTCCACTCGCGTATTTATACGATTTCCCAGGCTCATTTACTACTTTAACCCCTAACATCACTTTTTCTAAATCATCGTCAAAATAGGCGCGCGTCGTAATGGAGAGTGGGGAATAATATTTCTCTACCCAATTTGTTCCTGAAGCCATAGAGGATAAATCTCCTACGGTCATTTGAGCAGCTAAACCTTCACTAAACTCAGGAAAGAACTCCCCTACAGGTTGGTCTAAACTTTTGATGTATCCATCGCTAATTGCTTTTCCTAAAAGCCCTGACACATAACTTTTGGCCATTGAAAATGAATTGGTTTTAGAATTTTCATCAAACCCATCGTAATAGTTTTCAAACCAAACACTGTCATTTTTTATAATCACATAGGCGATAGTTCCTGTTGATTTGTTGAAATCGCTTAGGGTCTCTGTTTCTTTGACGCTGTTATAAGCTTCATGAGTAGGCCATGGTTGCGGCATATCATTGTCAACCAATACATTATCAAATTCTTTGTAATCTTCCAGATATGCGGTGCTGTATCCCTTGGCATATATCGTGCGCACAGCTTTTAAAAGATAATCGGTATCCGTGATGTAAAGTGCTGCGATGAGTACTGCAACGAGAATAATTAGACGTGATATGAACTTCTTCATTTGTATGTGTTTATGTTACTGTAAATATAAATATAATTACGACACCTTCATACGTCTTATTTTAGCAAATAAAAGAGTCCAGCTTCATAACTTGGAGCAGCGTAAATCACCTTTCCAGAGATGGCAGAATGGTAGCCCAAGCTAAGCCCGATTTTTTTAGTGAATTTCCAAGCAATTTCGCCACCGATGCTGATGAATTCTACGTTGTTTGCAAAAATACTCCCGTTATTGTTGGAAGCGTTTAAGGAGCCGTTTTTCAACGATCTCACCATATTTGAACGGAGTAAAAGCAATAACTTACTTCCAACAAAACTTGTACCTACTTCCAGTCCAGCTTTGACTTCATCCGAAAAATTTTCAGTTTTATTATTAAAGCCTACATACCCTTTGCCATAAAAAGAATGTTTAAAAAGTGAAAAGGACGTCCCTGCATTGAACCGAAGTTGTTGGTTAAACTCACCATCACCCGTTTGATAACTTCCATCGCTGCCCCCTTTGCTATCTCCCGAAGGAATCCCTAGGGTTAGCGTTGTAGAAAATGCGTGCTTCGATTTTTTAAATAAGCGGTATTCAATTCCCAAATCAACATCTCCAAAACTTTTAAACGCTTCGCCTTCTAGCAGCGTTTCATTAGTGATTTCAGACACTTGATGGTTTTGATATGATTTCACAAAAAACGGAATGTAGGCAATCACATTCCAGTTATCGGAGAGACCATATTTTCCATACAGATTTAAATTAAAAACACCCCGTGTGGCGTTGGGATCTATCTTCCCTGAATTGGTGTAATGCTGATCTGCTTCAAGCGACCAAGCACTCAACTTAAAATATCCATTTCCTTTTTTTTCTAACCATTGTGCATGGGTGAAAAATTGACAA
The DNA here is from genome assembly GCA_963933105.1 of uncultured Formosa sp. Taxonomy (GTDB): domain Bacteria; phylum Bacteroidota; class Bacteroidia; order Flavobacteriales; family Flavobacteriaceae; genus Hel1-33-131. The sequence goes on along the minus strand of CAWVRW010000008.1, from coordinate 37,111 downwards.
GTAAACACGAACAGTAGGCTTAAAATAATTGTTTTTTTCATGTAGTTATATTTATTGTTTTTTAACGGTCACATGGTACATCCATTTAATCATTTTCCTTGGGGGTTAAGTTTTGGTTATGAATGTTTAATCTGTGTAATTTTATTGAATTTGACCTTCACCGACTTTCACGCCAAAGGGTTTGCACCAGTATAAGATGTAGCTATAATCATAAATACTAATGGATGCAGGTAAGTCGTAATAATGAGCGCCTTGAAAAACAGTCACAGGGCCAATTTCGTAAGCATCCGCAATGGAGCTCGGATTGTTTCCAAGATAGATATACAACCCAGGTAAGCTTGTGGAAGCTACGTAATCATCCCCCAGAGAGAGTCTTAGAACACCATTATCAAGGGTTTCTAAAACATAGCTCCCTCCCAGTTCATAATTACTTGTGGTGACTACCGTTCCTATGAATTCTATGGATTCTGTTAATGTAGCTGTCGATACAGTCACAACGTCTTTATTGGTAATTGTCAGTGTTTCTTCTGGAGTCGTCAGGGTGGCAGTAACAATTGCAGTTCCAAATTCTATTCCTGTAGCGAGTCCATCTTCTGTGATTGCTAATACGGCAGCATCACTACTGCTCCAGCTTACATTAGGGTTTTCAATTTCTTTGCCTACATAATTAAAATAGTTCACCTCAAATTGATGGGCTTCGCCATTTTTTTTCAACTCTAATAAAGGATTTGAAACGAAAATTTTAGGATCAACACGATCGTTGATAAAGTCTGTTTTGACACAGGAAAATAACGGTAGAATGCATACCGCAATAAGCATTGCTTTTTTCATAATAGATATTTAAGGGCTTTGTAAAGCTAATAAAAACCTAAATAAAAAACAACAATTAACTGATTTTAGTGAAAAAAGGAGGGACTAGCTTATGAGCTTCACAATATCTTTGGCAAAATAACTTGCAATAATATCTGCTCCAGCACGCTTAAACGCCATGGTAGTTTCTAAAACTGCTGCATCGTGATTGAGCCATCCTTTTTCGCTTGCTGCTTTGATCATGGCATATTCGCCACTCACTTGGTAAGCCGCCACAGGCACATCAAATTCATTTTTAATTTCTCTAAGAATGTCTAAATACGCCAAGCCAGGTTTGACCATCACAATATCAGCGCCTTCATCGATGTCCATTTCGGTTTCTCTCATCGCTTCAAAACGGTTGGCATAGTCCATTTGATAGGTTTTTTTATCCTTAGGAATGTTTTTAGAATCTACAGGTGCAGAATCCAAAGCATCTCTAAAAGGGCCATAAAATGAAGAGGCATATTTTGCACTGTAACTCATAATGCCGGCATCAACATAGCCATCATCTTCAAAAGCTTCACGAATGCTCGAAATGCGTCCATCCATCATATCACTTGGGGCAACAAAATCAGCCCCCGCTTCAATATGAGACAAACTCATTCCTGTTAAAATTTCAACTGTATCATCATTTTGAATAATTCCATCGGAAACAATCCCATCGTGTCCATAAATGGAATACGGGTCGAGTGCCACATCGGTCATGACCAACATTTCTGGACAGACATTTTTAATGGTTTTTACAGCGCGTTGCATCAAGCCGTTTGAGTTCAGTGCTTCCGTACCTTTGTTGTCTTTGAGTGCGTCCGCCACTTTTACAAATACGAGTACAGACTTTAATCCTAAACTCCAAAGCAGTTTTACTTCGGCTTCAAGAGTATCCAAACTAAACCTAAAATAGTTGGGCATGGAAGGAATTTCAGACTTAATCCCTTTGCCTTCAACAACAAATAAAGGGACTAAAAAATCATTCGTTGTAAGGATCGTTTCTCTTACCAAGCTACGGATGGATTCATTGGTCCGTAAGCGTCTATTTCTTTTGATTGGATACATAATTAAACCCAGTTTTTAGGGGCTTTTAACACCCGCATTAATTGTTCTTCTCTACTGTTTGGCTCTGGATGATGGTCATACACCCACTGTACATGTGGGGGTAAACTCATTAAAATACTTTCGATTCTTCCATTTGTTTTTAAGCCAAAAAGAGTGCCTTTGTCGTGTACTAAATTAAACTCCACATAGCGTCCTCTTCGAATTTCTTGCCAGGTCCGTTCTTCAGATGTATAGGGTAAATGAATTCTTTTTTCTAAAATAGGGACGTAGGCTTCCAAAAAGCTATCGCCTACTTCGCTCACAAAATCAAACCACTGCTCCATACTCATATTATCTGTGGCTTTGCAATAGTCAAAAAACAGGCCGCCAATCCCTCGAGCTTCGTTGCGATGACTGTTGTGAAAATATTCGTCACAACGGTTTTTATAAGTGGGATAAAACTCAGGATTATGAGCGTCACAGGCGTTTTTACAGGTTTGATGAAAATGAATCGCATCGTCTTCAAACAGATAATAAGGGGTCAAATCTTGACCGCCACCAAACCACTGATCGATGACATCTCCTTGCTCATTATACATTTCAAAATAACGCCAATTGGCATGTACTGTGGGAGCCATCGGATTTTTTGGGTGCAAGACCAAACTCAGACCACACGCAAAAAAATCAACATCGCCAACCTTAAAATAGGCTTGCATAGACGCCGGCAGTTTTCCATGAACACCAGAAATATTAACGCCTCCTTTTTCGAAGACTGCGCCATTTTCGATCACTCGGGTGCGTCCGCCACCACCTTCGGGGCGTTCCCAAACATCCTCTTTGAAAGAGACACTGCCATCAATTTCTTCAAGTTTTGAAGTGATGCTGTCTTGTAAGTTTTCGATGTATTTAAAGAATTTATCTTTCATTTTAAGGGGTTTAATTTGATGATATAATTCGTATAACTCCATGTCCAATGGATGTTCTCTTGTAGTTTTAAATATATTTTAAGCTATATATAGGTTGAATTCAGCAATCACCTTTTAGCTTTTATATTCTTTTACAGCATCAATAAATGCTTTCGCATGATCAATCGGGATGTTTGGTAAAATCCCGTGTCCAAGATTTACAATGTACTTGTCTTTTCCAAATTCATTAATCATTTGGTGCACCATTTTTTTAATTTCAGCAGGAGGGGATAACAATCTTGAAGGGTCAAAATTCCCTTGAAGCGTCACATTTCCACCGGTTAAATAACGGGCATTTCGAGCTGAACACGTCCAGTCAATTCCCAAGGCCGAAGCATTTGATTTTGCCATGTCACCCAAAGCAAACCAACATCCTTTTCCAAAAGCAATGACGGGGGCATCGTCTTTTAAAGCCTCTATAATTTGATTGATATACTGCCATGAAAATTCTTGATAATCCGTTGGTGAAAGCATGCCACCCCACGAATCAAATATTTGAACTGCATTCACACCGGCTTTGACTTTTTCTTTAAGATAGGCAATCGTCGTATCTGTAATTTTTTGTAATAATTGATGCGCAGCCATCGGGTTTGTAAAACAAAACTCTTTGGCTTTGTCAAAGTTTTTACTGCCCTGTCCTTGCACACAGTAACATAAAATAGTCCAAGGCGATCCCGCAAAACCAATTAGTGGAATGTCGTCATTCAACAACTCTTTAGTGGCTTTAATCGCTTGATAAACATAGTCCAATTCTACGGTCACATCTGGAACGATGACATTGTCAACGTCTCTTTGAGTTCGTACAGGATTTGGTAAATAAGGTCCAAAATTAGGTTTCATCTCCACCTCAATATTCATTGCTTGTGGAATTACAAGGATGTCACAAAACAAAATGGCAGCATCCATTCCATAGCGTCGGATGGGTTGTACCGTAATTTCACTGGCGAGTTCAGGTGTGCGACAACGTGTGAAGAAATCGTATTTTTCTCTAATGGCGATGAATTCTGGTAAATAACGTCCTGCTTGACGCATCATCCAAACCGGTGGACGTTCAACCGTTTCGCCTCTCAATGCTTTTAAAAATAAATCGTTTTTGATCATAACGTCTAAATATAATTTTGATTCACAAGATCGATGACACTTTCTACCGTAGGAATTTTCGCTACGCGTACATCTTTAAAATATTTTTTTGCTTCCTTGGCTGTGCTTTCGCCGATACAATAGGCGACACAGTCTGGGGTATTTTTTTGTAAAAAACTTTGAATTGTAGAAGGGCTGTAAAACATAACTCCTTCGATAGATTTCTCCAGTTTAGGCGCTTCCAGCTTGGTGCTATAGGCCTCAATTTCTTTAACTTTGATATTGCTTTCCCCTAAAATAGTAGGCAGGTCATCCATTCGAATGTCACTACAAAAGTAGGTCGCTTCGGAACCTTCAATAAAATCGACCAGATGATTTGCCAAGGCTTTGGCATTTTTCTCTGAATGTTTGACTGGGCCAATTTTCTGTTCGATCAGGCGTTTGGTACGTCTGCCAACACAGTAAATTGTCTCAAAATTTAAGTCCTCAACAGGACAGTTATTTAAGATGGCTTCCACGCCATTTTTACTCGTAATAATTACATTTTTATGCGCCGCTTTTAAATGAATGGGTTTGATTCTATTTGCCGCTGTTTTGATAAAGTCAGAACTTTCAACTTTAAGAGCGTTGTTAAATAAATCTTTTTGTCCTCGGCTTAATAATTTTGATGAAAAAATAGTGGTTGGTCCGTTGTCTATGGCTGTGGTGCCAATCAGTGTTTTACCACCACGACTCAAAATAAACTCAACACAATCATCCACAAGGGTGTAGTGTTCCCCAAGTTTTGCGGTGCGTTTGGCTTCAATTTTTTTAGTCCCATCGGTGCTTAAAACAATCCCATGGAAATGAATTTCTTCTTCTTTTATATAGGCGAGGGCTCCAATGGGTGCGCTACAACCGCCTTCTAATTTATTTAAAAATTCGCGTTCAATTTTTGTTGAAATTTCTGTTTCTTCATGGTTCAGTGGTGCGCAAGCTTCCATGGCTTCTACATTTGAACTTAGAGATGCAATCATTACCGCTCCTTGTGCTGGTGCAGGTACCATCCATTCTAAATTCACAGAATCTTCGGGGGTCAACTCAAGACGTCCCAATCCGGCTGCCGCAAAAATGGCGCCATTCCAATCGCTGTTTTCTAATTTATCCAATCGGGTGTTTACATTGCCTCTTATGCCTACAATACTATGGGTAGGGTATCGGTTGAGCCATTGTGCTTTTCGTCGTAAACTACCGGTTGCAATCACTGCGTCTTTTTGTGCTAAAAACTCTTCATTGGTTTTAAAAACCAGTGTATCTCTGATGTTTCCTCGTTTCAAAACGGCCGCTTGAACGATGCCTTCTGGCATTACGGTAGGCACATCTTTTAAGGAATGAACCGCAATATCAATCTCTTCATTTAACAAAGCGATGTCTAAAGTACGTGTAAAAACGCCTGTAACTCCAAGCTCGTAAATGGGCTTGTTTAAGACCAAATCTCCCGTCGATTTTACGGGGACTAATACCGTTTCATGCCCTAAATGTTGGAGTTGTGATTGCACGGTTTTGGCTTGCCAAAGAGCAAGCGCACTGTCACGCGTACCGATTCGAATAATTTTAGACATGTTTTTTAGAATCTAATTGAAACACCTTTTTGATGAGTTCGAGACTTTCATTTTTTGAGATCGTTTCGTCTTTCAGATGGTGAGCAAAGTGGTTGGTTATTTTTTGAACTAGGTTGGCACTGATTAATTCCGCTTGCGCTTCATTAAATTCATTTATTTTTTTTCGTTGGGTATCCACTTCAGCCGTGGCAAATACTTGTAATTTCTCTTTGAGCGCTTTGATGGTGGGTGCAAACTTTCGGTTGTCTACCCATGCTTCAAACTCTGTTTTTATATCAGTAATAATACTTTCAGCAACGGGGATATACTGCTTTCTTTTTTCTAATGTTTCATCGGTCATTTGTGACAAATGATCTAAATGTACCAAGGTCACCATTGGTAATTCCTTTACATTTTCATTCACATTTTTAGGGATGGATAAATCGAGAATGAGTAATGGTTTTTTGTTTTGAATAAGGTGCTTATCGATTGTTGGGTTTTGCGCTCCAGTTGCCACGATTAAAATATCGGTGTTTCCAATTTCTTCTTGCAACTGACTGTAGTCTTTGACCAGAAGTTTAAATTTACCCGCCACCTTATCTGCTCTGTCGCGTGTGCGATTTATAAGCGTAATGTGTTCGTTTTTGGTATGTTTTATTAAATTCTCACAAGTGTTTCTTCCGATTTTTCCAGTTCCAAAAAGTAAAATATTTTTAGTGGAAATTTCTTCTACCGTTTTTTTGATGTAATGTACAGAGGCAAAAGAGACGGAGGTTGCTCCTGAAGATAATTCCGTTTCTGTTTTGATGCGTTTGCTCGCTTGAATGACCGCATTGATCAACCGTTCTAAATAGGCGTTAAGTAATTTATGTTTTTTAGAAATCTTAGCACTTAATTTAAGTTGGCTAATAATTTCAAAATCGCCCAAAATTTGACTGTCTAAACCGGCGCCAACCTTAAACATGTGTTGAATGGCATCGCTGTTTTTATAAACATAAGCCACACTTTGAAAATCTTCAACAGTGCCTTGTGTATTGTCACAAAGCAATTTAATAAGTTCAAATGGATGTCTGGCAAAACCGTAAATTTCGGTTCGGTTACAGGTTGAGGTTGCGACCAAACTTTCAATACCGCTCTCTTTGGCTTGCAGCATTAAGTTTGTTTTGGCGTTTTGGTCCAAACTAAATTCCCCACGCATTTTAGCATCTGCTTTTTTATAGCTGAGGCCAATGACATAGAAATAGGTACTTGCAGATTTGTTGAATTGCTCCATTAATGTATTTGGAATATATTTCACGACAAAAATAACTGCTTTGATTTGTAAAAAATAACGCTAGAAGAACTTTATATGTCGTTTAGAGGTTTGCATGTATTATTTAGTTATTTTTGTTAAAATTTGTATTTTTGCAGATGAAAACGAACACGAATCTTAATTTTTATTTATAATGAATCTAAATAAAGACCGCTCAGAAAGTATGCAGTCTCCTTCAAAAAACACCGCTCAAGGGTCTTTTTTAGAAACAGCGGTTGAGGCCGGGTTTACTGTCATGACGTATCAGAATGAAACTTCTGAAGTTCAACTCCTTGAAAAGGAAATAGATAGCTCTTTTATTCAATTTCACTTTTGTGTGAAAGGGGAGTGTAAGTTTGTGTTTAATAATGGCACTTATAGCCTTAACATTTCTGAAGAAAATTCATTATTGCTTTACAACCCCCAAAGAGACTTACCTATTCATTTAGAAGTTGACCCTACATCTTGGGTTGTATCCTTATTAATTTCTATTAAAAAATTTCACGGATTATTTTCGCATGAAGCAAATTATATTACCTTCTTAAGTCAAGATAATCAGGATAAAAAATATTATAAAGACGGTCATATTTCCCCTTCTATGGCCATCGTCTTAAACCAACTTATTAATTACAATTTAAACTCTACCATCAAGTCTTTATACTTTAAAGGGAAAGCCTATGAGTTGTTGAGCTTGTATTTTAACAGAGGTGAGGAAGCCAACATTGAGCAGTGTCCTTTTTTGGTCGATGATTCAAATGTGGTAAAAATCAGGAAAGCAAAAGACATTATCATCAACCGTCTTTCGGAGCCACCAACCTTAACGGCCTTAGCGGTTGAAATTGATTTAAGCCTCAAAAAACTCAAAGAAGGGTTTAAGCAAATTTATGGTACGACGGTCTATGGCTTCTTGTTTGATTACAAAATGGAAGTTGCCCGCAAATTATTAGAATCAGGCGCTCACAACGTCAATGAAGTGGGGCTTAAAGTCGGCTATAGCACCGCCAGTCATTTTATTTCAGCATTTAAAAAACAATACGGGACTACTCCCAAAAAATACATACAATCTCTTAATTAACCAATATGAAACGAGCAAGTACGAAATTTTATCACCCATGGAAAATGATTAGTAGGGAACCTGCCTGCGGCAGGCAGGCCGCATGTGTCATATAAACTAACAATAAACAAAAACACATGAACCATCCATATCTAAAACTTGATACCCAGGAAAATGATTAAATGGATGTACCATGTGACCAATAAAAATCAATAAATAGAAACACATGAAAGGCGTTTTATTAGTGAACCTTGGGTCTCCAGACAGTCCCACCCCAAAAGATGTAAAAAAATATTTAGGCGAATTTTTGATGGACGAACGCGTGATCGATGTTCCTTTGTGGGCGCGAACGCTTTTAGTAAAAGGCATCATCTTAAATACCCGTCCGAAAATTTCGGCAAAAGCGTATAAAAAAATATGGTGGGAAGAAGGTTCTCCGCTGATTGTTTTATCAGAACGCTTAGAAAATAAATTAAAACAAGAAGTCGAATTGCCAACAGCCCTTGCGATGCGCTATGGTAAGATGACCATCAAAAATGGACTTCAAAAACTAGTCGATCAAGGAGTTGATGAGGTTTTAATCATTCCTTTATATCCACAATTTGCGATGGCAACGACCGAAACAATTTTGGTGCTTGCCAAGGAATTAAGAGATGCGCACTTTCCGCAATTAAAACTCTCTGACTTACCACCATTCTACAACAATCCAGAGTATATTAAAGTCCTTTCAAACACGATTAAGGAATCTTTAAAAGGAAAAACATATGAACATCTATTGTTTTCTTATCACGGAATTCCCGAACGTCACATTCGTAAAAGCGACATCACGAAGTCACATTGTAAGATTGACAAATCGTGTTGTGTGACACCCTCTGAAGCACATGCATATTGCTATAAACATCAATGTCTCGAAGTTACCCGTTTGGTGGGAGAAGAATTAGGACTTGAAGATGCCGTGTATTCAACCTCGTTTCAATCGCGTTTAGGGTTTGATCCATGGTTGCAACCTTACACTGATCGAACGATTGAACGTTTAGGGAAAGAAGGTACAAAATCGATGGCGATCGCAACCCCCGCTTTTGTGAGTGATTGTCTTGAGACGCTCGAAGAAATTGCGATGGAAGGGGAAGAAATTTTTCATGAAGTTGGAGGAAAAGATTTCACAACGATTCCTTGCTTGAATGACGATCCGGCTTGGGTGTCACTTTTAGCGAAATGGGTCACAGAATGGTCTTCAAAATAATTTAAACTGAATGATCAAATCCAGCTCACACGACTTTGGCACTGAAACCATCGGTAAACTATTAATCAAACAGGCGGTTCCGGCATCGATTGGAATTTTAGTCATGTCGCTTAATATTTTAGTGGACACTATTTTTGTGGGCCATTGGATTGGTTCGCAAGCCATTGCCGCGATTAATGTGGTGCTGCCTGTTTCGTTTTTTATTGCCGCTTTAGGGATGTCCATTGGGATCGGAGGTTCTTCCATTATTTCGAGAGCCCTCGGCGCCAAAGAGGTTCCAAAAGCTTTTAAAACATTTGGGAATCAAATTACGATGACTCTGCTGTTGACGGTATTACTTGTGTTTTTTGGATTGTATTACATCGACGGGATTATACCTGCGTTTGGTGGAAAGGGAACCATTTTTGAACCTGCAAAAATATACTATCGTATTGTACTCTACGGCGTTCCTTTTCTAGCGCTTTCTATGATGGGGAATACCGTGATTAGAGCCGAAGGGAAACCCAAATTTGCGATGTATGCCATGATGATTCCATCGGTATCAAACTTATTAATGGATGTCCTTTTTATAAACGTTATGGATTTGGGAATGATGGGTGCTGCATGGGCGACTACAGGTTCCTATGTACTTTGTTTTGCATTTATTTTTTGGTTTTTCATTTCTAAGAATTCTGAAATGAAAATTTCATGGCCGCATTTTAAATTGCAAAAATCGATTGTGTCTGAAATTAGTAATTTAGGATTGGTGACCCTTTCACGACAAGCGATTGTAAGTGTGACGTATCTGTTGATGAACAATATTTTATTTGATTTTGGAGGTGAAACCTCGGTGACCTCTTATGCAATCGTCTCCAGAATGTTAATGTTTGCATTGTTTCCAATTTTTGGAATTACTCAAGGGTTTGTGCCTATTGCGGGCTATAACTTCGGGGCACATAACTATGACCGGGTCAAACAAACCATTCGAATTGCGATCATATATGCGATGGCGATGGCGACTCTCATTTTTGTACTATTAATTGGATTTCCAGAACTGATTACACGGATGTTTACCACGGATCCTTTAGTGATTGAAAAAACACCTACAGCAATGCGTTGGGTTTTTGCAGCCACCCCTATTATAGCAATTCAACTGATTGGGTCGGCCTATTTTCAGGCTGTAGGGAAAGCGGTTCCTGCGCTTTTACTGACCCTATCTCGACAAGGATTTTTCTTTATTCCTCTTATTTTTATACTACCTTTATGGTATGGTGAACTCGGAGTTTGGATGGCGTTTCCAGTTTCAGATGTCCTTTCTACTCTAGTCACCGCCGTTATTTTATACAGAGAAGTTAAGACGAAATTAATCTCAAAAACATAATTATGGATTTTTATAACTATATTAAATCACTTCATTTGATTTTTGTAATCACATGGTTTGCAGGATTGTTTTATATCCCTCGCATTTTTATATACCACATTGAAGCGTCTCAAAAAGCATCTCCCGATAAAGAAATTTTAGGAACACAACTGAAGCTGATGGCCAAACGCTTGTGGTATATTATTACTTGGCCCTCTGCGATTCTGGCTATTTTATTTGGTTCGTGGCTTTTAGTTTTGGCACCTTACTGGTTCGAGCAGTCTTGGATGCATGCAAAGTTAGGGTTTGTAGTGCTTCTTATTATGTATCATATCAAAACCCATCTTATTTTTAAGCAACTTCAAAAGGATCAAATTAACTATACCTCCAATTTTATGCGCATTTGGAATGAAGGCGCTACCCTCATTCTTTTTGCAGTGGTGTTTTTAGTGTTATTAAAAAGCACGCTTAATATGGCTTATGGTATGTTGGGACTTGTTGGGCTGGCAATTCTTTTGATGTTGGGTATTAAATTATACAAACGCACACGTTCCGAGTAATCATTATGTGATGGACCCGTTTTTTTTTCTATATTTAACAAAAGTCTATTTTTATGGCCAAACGTAAGTTGTCTTTAAGCTCTCGTATTTTTATTTATATGATCATGTTGGTCGTACTCGCATCGATTCTTATTGCGGGGGTTACGATCTATCAATATAGTGAGCAGTCTCAGGATTACCACCGTTTGCGTTTGGAGCGAAAGGAGGCTCAACTTATTTCGAGTATAAATTATGTTTTAAAAGAAACGACTTGGGAGATCAAAACAGAGAATTTGCCCCTAATTTTTAAAGATAAAATATACCAGATTGCGAATATTCACAATGTCAATTTCAACCTCTATGATTTAAAGGGTGACTTGATTAAAATGTCGAAACCTAATTTTGAAAACAATTCGATTGAGACGCATCTGTCCGCTGATATTTTAGACAAGCTCAATCAAAGTGTATCCAAACGTTTTGTTGAAAAAATCAAACGCTTTGGAGAAGACTATCGGTCTTCCTATATGATATTTACAGATAATAACGCTAAACCTTTGGGTGTATTGAATGTGCCTTATTTCGATGATGATTCTTTAAATTATGGAGAGCTGAAAGCGTTTTTAATTCGATTGAGTTATGCGTATATCATCATGATTTTAGTCGCTATAGCCTTCGCATATTTTGTATCTAAATACATTACAAAATCACTTAAAACGATTCGAGACAAAATGAAGGGTACCCGTTTAGAGAAACGCAACCAAAAAATTGAGCTCAAAGGGGCGAGCTTAGAAGTTTCTGCTTTGGTAGAATCCTATAACAGTATGATTGATGAGTTGGAAGAGAGTGTCAAAAAACTAGCCACAAGCGAGCGGGAACAGGCTTGGCGTGAAATGGCAAAACAAGTGGCTCATGAAATCAAAAATCCATTAACCCCCATGCGTTTAAGTGTGCAAAGCTTTCAGCGCAAGTTTGACCCACAAGATCCAGACATTCACAAAAAAGTAGATGAATATTCCAAGACTTTAATTCAACAAATAGATACGATGAGTTCTATTGCGTCGGCTTTTTCTGACTTTGCTAAAATGCCTGCTCAAAAACTTGAATTTTTAAACGTAGTTGAAGTTGTGGAGTTGTCCCTAGATATTTTTCCAGTTAGTGACATTAAATTCATTTCAAATGAACCTGAAATTATTGCTAATTTTGACCGTTCTCAGCTGATTCGAATTATCACGAATTTAGTAAAGAATGCAGTTCAATCCATTCCGGAGGGCCGGGCGCCTCAAATTAGTGTCCACCTATTTTCTGACAACACAGATGTTGTGATTGAAGTCAAAGACAATGGTGCAGGGATTACTAAAGCAATTGAAGACCGAATTTTTGAGCCGAAGTTCACCACCAAAACAAGTGGTATGGGGCTGGGCTTGCCAATGATAAAAAACATGATCGATACGTATAACGGTAGTATTAACTTCTCGTCTATTATAGATAAAGGAAGTCAATTTACAGTGCGTTTTCCTAAACATTTCACAGATGAGTTATAACACTATTTTAAGCGATTTCAGTGATGGAATCACCACCATTACTATCAACAGACCCACAAAATTAAATGCCTTAAACAGCGCTACTATTTATGAATTGCACACGGCTTTTAAGGCTGCGGAAGCTGATTTTGACACTAAAGTCATTATCATTACGGGCAGTGGCGAAAAGGCGTTTGTAGCTGGTGCGGACATCAGTGAGTTTGCTGACTTTGATGGAGAAGAGGGGCGTGCATTGTCCAAAGAAGGGCAGGATTTATTGTTTGATGTGGTTGAAAATTTAAGAACGCCAGTCATTGCGGCGGTCAATGGATTTGCGCTTGGCGGTGGATTGGAATTAGCGATGTCTGCGCACTTCCGATTGGCCAGTACAAATGCGCGTATGGGCTTGCCAGAAGTGTCTTTAGGGTTGATTCCGGGTTATGGTGGAACACAACGCTTGGCGCAACTCATAGGGAAGGGGCGTGCCATGGAATTGATTATGACGGCAAGTATGATTGATGCAGAAAAAGCCCTTGCTTATGGACTTGTGAATTATGTGGTTCCTCAAGAGGAACTCTTGCCAAAGTGCTATGCCTTAGCAGAAAAAATTAAATCCAATTCATCCTTAGCAATCAGTGCTGCTATTAAAGCAGTCAATGCGAATTATATGGATGGTGTGAATGGCTATGAGGTCGAAATTTCTGAATTTGGAAAGTGTTTTGAAACTGAAGATTTTGAAGAAGGAACGACTGCTTTTTTAGAAAAACGAAAATCTAAGTTTACGGGGAAGTAACTCAAGAACACAAAAACTAAAGAAATGGATACATATAAAAATGTCACAAACTTCGATGAACTGATCGAAGCTGAACACGGAAAAATTGGATCTGAAAACAGAAATAAACATGAAGTGAATGCACACATGTTTATTAAATCCGAAAGGCTAAAAAGTGCTCGTAAAGAAGCGAAAATAAAAAAAGCCCAAACAGACGTTTGAGCTTTCAGTTTTATATAATCAAGACTTGTTAATCTGCTAAGATGATAATTTTATTAGCGTTCATTTCAATAGCACCAGAGTCAATGGCAAACCAATAGGCTTTTCCTTTTTGCTCAAACTGTGTTTTGTTAGAATCATCGAGAGTAATATCTCCTGCGATTTTTACATGTCCTTCTTTAAGGATGGACACAATGGCGGCGTGATTATTTAGCATTTCAAAATCACCATTCACTCCAGGGACAGAGACACTGTCTACATCGCCTTTGAATATGGTTGCTTCTGGAGTTACAATTTCTAAATACATAGTTTATTTTTTAGGCTTCAGCTAACATTTTGTCACCTGCTTCAATCGCTTCTTCAATAGTTCCTTTAAGGTTAAATGCTGCTTCTGGAAGGCGATCTAATTCCCCATCCATAATCATATTAAATCCTTTGATGGTTTCTTTGATATCAACTAACACACCTTTCAGGCCTGTAAATTGTTCAGCCACGTGAAACGGTTGAGATAAGAAACGTTGTACACGACGTGCGCGTCCAACAGCCAATTTATCTTCTTCTGATAGTTCTTCCATTCCAAGAATCGCGATGATATCTTGTAATTCTTTATAGCGTTGTAAAAGCTCTTTTACACGTTGTGCACAATCGTAATGCTCATCTCCTAAAATATCTGCTGTCAAAATTCTTGATGTAGAATCTAAAGGATCTACCGCTGGGTAAATTCCAAGTTCAGCAATTTTACGAGACAATACGGTTGTTGCATCTAAGTGAGCAAAGGTTGTTGCTGGTGCAGGATCTGTTAAATCATCTGCAGGTACGTAAACCGCTTGTACAGATGTAATGGATCCTCTTTTTGTAGATGTAATACGTTCCTGCATCGCACCCATTTCGGTTGCTAATGTTGGTTGGTATCCTACAGCAGAAGGCATACGTCCTAGAAGTGCGGACACTTCTGAACCTGCTTGTGTGAATCGGAAAATATTATCCACAAAGAATAATACATCTTTTCCTTGGCCATCTCCAGCACCATCACGAAAGTATTCCGCAATTGTCAATCCAGATAAAGCAACACGTGCACGTGCACCTGGTGGCTCATTCATTTGTCCAAAGACAAACGTTGCTTTGGATTCTTTCATGATTGATTTATCAACCTTTTGAAGATCCCATCCGCCTTCTTCCATGGAGTGCATAAAATCATCTCCATATTTTATAATACCAGATTCGAGCATTTCACGAAGTAAATCATTTCCTTCACGAGTACGCTCTCCTACGCCGGCAAATACCGAAAGACCTCCATGGCCTTTAGCGATATTATTAATTAATTCTTGTATCAATACTGTTTTACCTACACCAGCACCACCAAATAATCCAATTTTACCTCCTTTTGCATAAGGCTCAATTAAATCGATGACTTTGATTCCTGTAAATAAAACTTCAGTAGAAGTCGAAAGTTCTTCAAATTTTGGTGCTTGTCTGTGGATTGGTAATCCAGCACCGCCTGCTTTTGGTAAGTTTCCTAAACCGTCAATGGCATCTCCAATAACATTAAATAAACGACCGTAAACGTCTTCTCCAACAGGCACCTGAATTGGTGCGCCAGTGGCGTTGACTTCAGTTCCACGACTCAACCCATCTGATGAATCCATAGCGATGGTACGCACTGAATTTTCACCAATGTGAGATTGAACTTCAAGAACTAAAATAGATCCATCAGCTTTGTTGATTTCTAAGGAATCGTAAATTTTTGGAAGATCTGCTCCAGATGCGAATTCGACATCGATCACTGGACCTACAATTTGAGAAACTTTACCTGTAACTTTTGACATTACTTTTATGATTTTTTATTTTTAGCTAAAATGATGCGAAAAACAGTGGTTTTCGCGCTGCAAAGATAGGAGATTTAATTTAAACTAAAAGTTGTTTTTGAAGCTTTTTTATGCATAAAAAAACGCCTTCATCCGAGGGTTCGGAATGAAGGCGTTTTTAATGTTTTGTTTGGTTTTTTATTGCAACATTGGGGAGTAATTAGTAGGATACGTTCCTATATCCACTAGGTTCCCAGAAGCTTCAAAATTAGAACTATAAGTTGTATCAGCTGCTCTTAAATAGCAATTTGCTAAAGCGGCATAACCACGTGCTGTCATATGAATTCCGTCTAAACTAATAGCGCCGCCAGTTACTAAGTTTGCTGTCAATACGAAGTCTCCTTCAGACCACCCAGTTGAAGTTGCTAAATCTAAAATCATTTTTAGATCTACCATTCCCAGTCCAGCTCCAGTTCTAACAGTTTCAATAGACATATTATAAGCGCCTGTTGCTGTTTGTATGTTAGTGATTTCTTGGGGTGTTAAAACAAACTCATCCCCCATAGGGACGGCGACTCCAGTTCCTAAAGGAATCAAGGTTGAAGCAGTCAGTAAAATTAAATCCTCTGAAGTTGCTTGTCTCATGCTTACTAATGCAGAATTAACACCTGTTAAGTCCGTAAGGTATTCATCCATGATTACAAGCGCATTACCCTCACCTTCAGTAAAAGTAATCGTTCTTTTTGCGATTTCCATGTCTGCATCTTCTTGGGTTACAGCATTAACGCTGACCAGATAACCAAATGCAGCTGCAACTCCTGCGTTGTAAGCACCATAAGCACCAGCGCTATTCAAAACACTTGCTGTGGCAGCATCTAAAGGAACTGGGTTATGAGGTACAGTATTAAAGAACGGCACTTTAGTGACGTCAGGAACGTTTGTGACCACGCCTTTAGCACCATTTGCTGTTAATTGAGAAACCATCAATCCAAAGATCTGACCAAATGCAGCCGGATCTGTAATATCGTTGCCTCCATAAGATGCAACATCAGGATTTCCTGTTTGATCAACTCCAGTACCACCAGAAAGAGCATAACTTAAAACGTCATTTCCACCCATTAATGAAAGTGTGAAAAATGATGGGTTTTGAGCTAAGGCGTCTCCCAATACAGTAGCGTTTGGACTTGAAGCCATTCTTGCAAAATAAGGGTTAGCCAATCCTAATGGAACTCCAGCAGGATTTCCGTATCCAGGAGCCAATAAGTGAAAACTTTTTGCACCCGGAACGCCCATGTTATTAAAAGGTCCAGTTAGTATAATGCCCGCTTCTGTTGTTGGTGTTGCACCTAAACGCTCAGGTGTAGCTCCGTTAAAGAATAATCTTGGTTCTAGTATTTGAGTTCCTCCTAAGAGCAATCCACCAATATTATCACTTACTAAAGGTTGAGTGAATGCTCCACCTCCTGCTTTAGCAAATTCTTTTGATAAGATATTTGGGTACGAATTTTCTTGACCTGCTTTAAATACGGCTCCGTCTGTATATCCAGCTGTAAATGAAGGGCCAATAGCCACATAGTTAGACAAATCTAAGTCCCCAGCAGTTAATGCTACTGGTGTCTCTGTTTCGACGAATACTCCGTTATCTTTAAGAACGTCTTCTACGTCATTACATGCCGTAAATCCAAGAACTACAGCACTAAGTAATATATATTTTATATGTTTCATAATTTTAATTATTAGTTGTTAATAGTCCATGATAAGAAATAAATCGATCCAATGTTTCCAGTTCCAAATGCCATATTGTATTCAGTTCCTAATAAATTGGTAGCACCTGCTTTGAACGTTGATTTTATGCTTGGTACAGAGTAGTTGATTTGTGCATCCACAGTATGAAATTCTTCTACGACACCATTTCCAAAAGAAGCTTCCCAGAAATAATCATCACTAAATCTGTAAGAGACGTTAAATCCAAAGTTTTCAAATAAAGCTGTATTTCCAAAAGAGGCCTTGAATTTGTGTTCTGGCGTGTTAAAGTTTGTATTGAAATCAGGAAAGTTTTTATCTTCATCCAATTTAGCATAGGTATAACTACCGCTTAAATCAAAATCACTAAACACTTTTGTTGACAATCCAATAGAAGCACCATACGATTTAATCTCTGCTCTTGAGTTTGTATACGCACTATAGGCTGTATAATCGCCATTGGCAATAGAAGCAACTGAAAGTCCGCCATCTCCTGCAACACCATATAAAGGAGCTACTACAATTTCTGTAGAGATAAAGTCCTTGTATGTATTATGGTAAGCACTGAAATCAACAATTAAATTGTCAAATTTTCCACGGTACCCTACTTCGAAAGCTGTTACTTGTTCTGGCTTTACAACATCTGGATTTGCAACTACTAAATCAGCTGGGTTTCCAGTAACTCCTAACATTCCTACTGAACTCGCAGTATAAGAACTGTTATAAGCAGCAGATCCTGTTTGTGTGATCGTACTAGGTTGTCCAAAAGCAGCTTGTCCTGTTTGAGAAACATCAAACACATTAGAATAACGCTCCAAGTTATCTGGTGCAGACCCTACAAGTAAGGCACGTCCTGCATCAAGACCAATAAATAAATCTTGTGTTGTTGGGTTTCTGAAACCTGTTTGTGCAGAGGCTCTAAAGTTGTGGTTTCTGTTGACAGTTACACCAGCAGAAAATCTAGGTGAAAAGAAGCCATCGAAAAATTCTGATTTGTCATAACGAACAGATCCTGTTAATTTTATTTTAAGGGCTTGACTCAATTCAAGTTCTTTTTGAACTTGTGTATAAGCTCCAAATTCAGAGTAGTTAATAGCACCGTCATAATCTGTATAAATAGTTCCTGAAGAATTTAAGCTGTATTGTCTAAATGACCCACCAACTTGAATGTCAACAACATCAGTTAAATGCGCAAAATTATAGTTACCATCTGCATGGTAGTATTTAGATGCATCTTGAAATTTAGACCCTGTAGTTAGGTCAGGATCGTTAATGCTTGTATTGTAAGCATTTTGAAACCCAGCAGACCCTGGTAAAAAGCGACCGGTATCGGCAACAGCTCTTGCGTTGGCATGTGCTTGTGCATCTGTAGCACCGCCTAAAGTAGACTGTACATACGTTCCTGCATATTCACCAAACCATGTTTGATCGTCTTTCCATGCTCTGTTGATGTTAATCCCCGTAAAGACCATGTCATAAGAATCTCCAGCGTCATCCGAAACAACATATCCTCTTACATAGAAGTTATCGTTCTTAACTTCTAATTTATGCTGCTCTTGAAAAAAGTTGCTAATCGCATATCGGTTGATTCCTTGGTATATAGTAGAACCTGTTCCTACTTTTCCAATGTATGAAATCTCAAAGTCATTTTCAAAAGGTCTGTAATAAAGACCCCAGTCTGCTTTGATACTTTCTGCATTGTAATTTGTTAAATCTCTTTCGTTGTAACCTGTTCTACTCACGGCAACGTTTGGAACCAAAGTATTAGCGCCTGCAGGCAATACGCCTAAAGCTTCTAGTGCTACAGCAACTTCTTTAATCCCTGTAGAGACTTCATCTCCATAGACATTAATACCGTTGTAATTTAAGTTGGTGGCTCTTGTGCCGCCAATCATATCACTATCAACTTCGCTTGTTGCAGCCCAGTCTGTTCCTTTTAGCCATCCAAAATTAACTTTGGCAGCAAACTTATTGCTAAATTTATGAGCCATTCGGATTCCGAAATCTGTGTAAGTGTTGTCGCCAGCGGCTTCTTGAGAAGTCATTCCTCTTTTTAAGCTTGTACTGATTCCATCAGTATCGAAAGGATTTTTACTGGTCATAAATAAGACACCGTTAAAAGCATTTGCTCCATAAAGTGCAGAAGATGCACCTGGTAATAATTCTACGCTTTGTACATCGGTTTCAATCATCCCCACTAGGTTTCCGATTGGAAAGTTAAGTGCTGGAGTTGAATTGTCCATTCCATCAACGAGCTGCATAAAACGATTGTTTGCAAAGGTTGCAAATCCACGTGTGTTTACAGACTTAAATGTTAAACTGTTGGTGTTCACATCAACACCTTTTAAGTTTTCTAAACCCCCGTAAAAATCAGCAGATGCAGAAGTCTTAATATCTTTAATTCCAAAACGCTCCACAGTTACAGGAGATTCAAAAATACGTTCTGGAGTTCGAGATGCAGAAACAATAACTTCATCAAGGAAACTTCCTTCTTCTAAAGTGATTGCGACTGTTTCATTGTTCTTTGTAATTTCTTGTGAAAGTGTTTCAAAACCTACACTACTCACTTGAATTGAGAAAGGAGGATTCTGGCTAACGGTTAACGTAAAGTTACCATCAAAGTCAGTAACGACTCCTGTAGAAGTTCCAACTACAATAATGTTGGCACCTGGTAATGGTAATCCACTGGCATCGTTGACAGTTCCTTTCACTGTTGTTTGTGCAAAAGATGCAACACAGAAAAGTAAGACAAAAGTCTTTAAAATTGTTTTCATAAATTAAATTGTTTAAAATCTTAAATGGTTATAGTAATATCAAATTTAGGTATAAATATTAAACAATTCTTAAATTTCGATACAAATATTATTAATCACACTCTTGGACAATCTCTATATAGGTCTCTTTTGGATTATATTTATCTGAAAACCAATAATTTAACAAACTATCTTGATGGTTACGCTCAACTTTCATGACATAATTCTGTGGGTCTATTAAAAAGAAGATTAAAGAAAACCTAATTAAGATTAAAAGAAGAAAGGTTAAAATTAACACTATCCATAAGAAATTAGAAGAAAATACCATTAAAAACATTACACTTAAAATAAGTGACCAAATGTTTGAAAACATCAGATTAAGTGTTGAAAAGGAAATAGAAAAAATTGAAAACGAAATCAGTCAATTAGAAATACAAAACGAATTGTGGTTGAATAATAATGTATGGGAAGATTGGTTCGATAGTTTTAAATCACATTTTAATAAAATATGTAATTATACAAAATTTGAGGATAAACGGAAATTTTTAAATGATTACATAGATAAGATTGGTGTAGAATGGGATAAAAAATCAAATACTCACAATATCAAAATTAACTTCAAATTGAATATTGTAAAAGATAAAGGAGAATTAGTGAGTAATGATATATACAAGATAATAAAGGGTAAGAATGATTTGGATATTAATGGTGTAAATGTTAGAAAATTCAACAATTACATCAATAAAAAACGACAAAACAAAACTTACCTTTTAGACTACTCCACCGTGACTGACTTCGCAAGATTCCTGGGTTGATCTACATTTCTTTCCAACATCACAGCGATGTGGTACGACAATAATTGTAAAGGAATGGTGGTCAGAA
Organism: uncultured Formosa sp.; assembly: GCA_963933105.1. Classification (GTDB taxonomy): domain Bacteria; phylum Bacteroidota; class Bacteroidia; order Flavobacteriales; family Flavobacteriaceae; genus Hel1-33-131. Next base: position 16,442 of record CAWVRW010000008.1, on the reverse strand, counting down.
GTGGAGAAAGCAACTCTAGAGTTTCAGGAACTTCAATCACATGATCTGCAATATCTCTAACTTGTGTGTCTCCTTTAGTGACGACAGCAATAATTTTACCTTTTCTAGATTTGATTTCTTGAATGTTACTCACCACTTTTTCGTAATGTCCATATTTAGTGGCAATCACAGCGATGGGCATATTTTCATCTATAAGTGCGATGGGTCCATGTTTCATTTCTGCTGCTGGATAGCCTTCAGCGTGGATGTAAGATATTTCTTTAAGTTTCAAAGCGCCTTCTAGGGCGACAGGGAAATTAAATCCTCGTCCTAAATATAAAAAGTTTTTAGCGTCCTTATAGATAGCCGCAATTTCTTTCGCTATGTTATCTGACTTAAGGGTGGCTTCAACTTTTTCTGGTATGGTCTCTAATTCTACAAGATGTCTTCTAAAGTCCGTGTTCGACATGGTGCCTTTGGCTTTTGCCAATCGCAATGCGATAAGAGTCAGCACTGTAATTTGTGTTGTAAATGCTTTTGTGGAGGCGACTCCAATTTCGGGCCCTGCATGGGTATAAGCCCCAGCATGGGTTTCTCTTGAAATTGAGGATCCAACCACATTACACACTCCAAATACAAACGCACCTTTTTCTTTAGCGAGTTTGATGGCGGCAAGGGTATCGGCTGTTTCTCCAGATTGAGAAATGGCAATGACCACATCATTTTCGTTAATCACAGGGTTTCGGTATCTAAACTCTGAAGCATATTCGACTTCCACAGGAATTCGTACCAAGTCTTCAATAATATATTCTGCAACTAATCCGGCATGCCAAGACGTTCCACAGGCGATGATAATAATACGGTTGGCGTTCAAAAACTTGCCCATATTATCTTCAATACCAGCCATTTTTATAATGCCCTCGTCAATTAATAAACGCCCTCTATAAGTATCTTTAATGGCATTCGGTTGCTCAAAAATTTCTTTCAACATAAAATGGTCATAACCTCCTTTTTCAATTTGCTCAAGATTTATTTTTAGTTCTTGAACGTAGGGGCTGACGATTCTATCATCTTTAATATTTCGTACATTTAATGGCTTGTGCAATCTAATGACTGCCATTTCTTCATCTTCTAAATAGACTGCATTATTGGTGTACTCAATAAAAGGAGAGGCATCACTCGCAATAAAAAATTCATTTTCGCCAACACCAATTGCTAGTGGGCTTCCTAAGCGTGCCACTACAATTTCATTTGGTTTTTTGATGTCAAATACCGCAATGGCATAAGCACCTACCACTTGGTTGAGTGCGACTTGTACGGCTTTTCCAAGTTTTAAATCGCTATTTTTTTGAATGTCTTCAATCAGGTTTACTAAAACTTCCGTATCCGTGTCTGATGAAAATTTATAACCTCTTTTTATGAGCTCCTCTTTAAGAGTCGCATAGTTTTCGATAATCCCATTATGGATGATGACTAAATCTCCAGAATTAGAAAAATGAGGATGTGAATTGACATCGTTTGGAACGCCATGCGTTGCCCAACGCGTATGGCCAATTCCTAAACTACCAACTGGATTGATTTGTTCAGAAACTTTAGCTTCTAAATCTGCAACTTTCCCTTTGGTCTTTGAGAGTTTAATTTCAGAACCATCATAAAGTGCAATTCCGGCACTGTCGTAACCTCTATATTCTAAACGTTGAAGTCCTTTTAGTATTACTGGATAGGCGTCTCGATGGCCAATGTATCCTACAATTCCACACATATATTTTAGTTGCTAGGGTCTATACTAGGTTCGGTATAATAGATATTAAGCTTTACTCTTTTGGCAGCGACTGGAGAGTTATTTCCGTGTAGAACAACACTTTTGGGAGATAAAACAGTTCCTGTAGGAACGCCTTCTATAGTTGTAATATCTGAATCAATACCTACATCAGTACTCGTTTGAAATCCTCTTGGGGAGGCTGCTCCTACATTGGAAGAAACAACAAGACCAAGCTTCACATTTGTAGAATCGTCTATGACGATATTATTCAAATGCTCTGTCAATCTGATTTTATATTTCTTTTGTTCCGTACCATCCGCACTTGTTTCGGTGCTTAAAGGCACTAAATGTGTGAATTTAGAATCAGAAGAAGTCGTATTGACTGTTTGATCTAAAAAGAAATCAGTCATAGGGATATTATTGTCTAGATCATAGATATAAACTCTGTTAGGAAGGTCGGTATTCGATTGTGTTTCATCGACATAAAACTCTAAATAAGCTTCGTTTATCAAGCGCTTTACGGTTACCAATCCGTCGTTCACTTCTCTAAATTCGTTCAGTTGATCTTCTTCAGAGTTCCCATCTTCGTCAGCAAACAATTCAACAACTGCCATAGAGCCTTCGCCCCCTTTTAAATAAAGGTAATCATCACCTTCTGTATCTGTTGTCGTGTCTTCGATGGTTTGTAATATAGAAGCATTAAAAGTATTGTCAAAAATATTCACACGATTCCCTGTGAAATTCATTTCATATTCTCCTTGAAGGGTAATGGTAGAGGTCTCCCCATCTACGGTAATAGTTTCCTCGTAAGTGTAATAAAGTGTTACGTTTGCGTCCGATGAAGAAAAGTCCAATTGCATTAGGTTTCCTCCCGTCGGAGTAATGGATTCTGCTTTAAAGTAAAGACCTCTAAAGTACTCATAAAAATTACTGGAACTACTCAGGACATCATCTTCTTCTTTTGAAAAGATCAAGTCGTCCCAAAATGCTGCGGTAGTAGGAGTTGAGACTCCATCTTCTACCTCTCCTCCAAACAAGTGAACCCTTAAGCTTGGTTGTAACGTAGATGCGACTTCAAAAACATCGGTTTCTTCATTGTCTTCCCACAATTCTATAGAATTTGCGCTCGGGTAATAGTTGTTATCGTGATAAATTAATTCTCCTTCAAGGTCAGATGCTCCCATTGTTTCACCTTGGGTCAAAGTTCCGTTGGAATAATAATTCTGAGGACTGTCTAAGTCTGCGTTTGGATCAAATGCTCTTAGGTAATAATTGTTTTTATAAACCGATAGTTTTATAGGGGCAGTTCCATATAAAGAATCAAGCGCATAGGAGGTGGTCTCTGCAATTTCTGCAGTGCTCGCATAAGGAATTGTTAAGACTACAGAGTCTAAAGCCGTCGCATCTCCAAAATCAGGCGCAAAGGTTCTGGGCGCTAATTGACCTACTAAATCAACCTTAGAACCTCCAAATAAAGGGTCGTAATAGTAGCCTAAAAGATTCTCAGCCAAACCATCAGATTTAAATGGCGTAATTTTTTTATTGTAAGTTTTTACGGGGTACGTACCGTTTTTGATTTCAAAACCAGGTGTTCCCACAATTCCGGTTCCAATTTCAGAAAACTCGTTGTCACAGGCCTGAATTATAAAAATCAGAGATAAACAGCAAACGGATTTAAATAATACGGAGTTAAAATATTTCATATTAAGGGACTAGTTTTAAAATTTGTGTATTGTAAAATTCAGTGTAAGCCTCTGCAAAAGCTTCTGGGTATTGGTAGTCCAATACAGGTTTGTCGCAAGCTAAGAGATAATCTTCTAATTCTTTTGGAAGTTCTTGAGACCCTCTTATCAATCCATCTGAAAAATCAACCGCAACTTTCATTAAGTTAGAATAGGTAGGTGTTTTCAATTTGTTGATATGCGTATCCTCAATTTCATCAAACTTAATTTTGTCAACCATGTCCATATTAAGCGTTTTGTCAAAACTCTGATTGTAGATAGAAGTTACAATTTTACTTTCTTTGAAAAGTGGTTCGTCTTTATAGTACTGTTTCAGGTAGAGCGGCAATAAAGAAGCGAGCCACCCATGTACATGAATAATGTCGGGAGCCCAATTTAATTTCTTTACAGTTTCTATAACTCCTTTGGCAAAAAATATAGCACGTTCATCATTGTCATCAAATAATTCACCGTTCTCATCTGTAAACGTTGCTTTTCGTCTGAAATACTCTTCGTTATCAATAAAATATACTTGAATGCGTTCTTTTGGAATCGAAGCGACTTTTATGATTAAAGGCATGTCTAAATCATTGATCACTAAGTTGATTCCCGATAAGCGAATCACCTCATGTAACTGATGTCTTCGTTCGTTGATATTTCCATAACGCGGCATGAATATTCGTATCTGCCCACCTTGTTTATTCACCATTCTAGGCGCTTCAAACGACATGGAGGAGATCTCCGTTTCAGGTAAATAGGGTACAACCTCGGACGAAACGTATAATATTCTCTTATCTTTCATAAGTTCTATAGTTTTAGCGTTTATCAACAAAAAACACGCAAAAATACAAAATTTTATGCAGATTAACAGTAATACCTTAAGTTTGCACGCTGTTAAATATTTACTAAATGCGAGTTTACACATCTAAAGCTGAATTAAGCACCTTTATTATCAAGCAAAACACCACTCCTTTTTCATTGGGATTTGTGCCAACGATGGGTGCGCTTCATGCTGGGCACCTGTCCTTAGTGAAAGCAGCCTTGGATCAAAACACGCTAGTGGTGGTCAGTATTTTTGTAAACCCCACTCAGTTTGACAATCCAAGCGATTTAAGGTCATACTCACGCACCTTGACCGAAGATGTTCAGTTGTTGGAAACACTTTCTGAAACACAGATTTTAGTGTATGCTCCAACGGTTAGCGATGTCTATGGATCTGAAATGCACGCCGAGCATTTTGACTTTGAAGGTCTGGAATTTCAAATGGAAGGTAAATTTAGAACCGGCCATTTTGATGGGGTGGGAACCATTGTAAAACGTCTGTTTGAAATTGTAAAACCCAACGTTGCTTATTTTGGTGAAAAAGATTTTCAGCAATTACAAATCATCAAAAAGATGGTTGAGATCACGAAGCTTCCTGTCACAATTATTGGCTGTCCAATTGAGCGAGAGCCCAATGGACTCGCCATGAGTTCACGAAACAGTCGTTTGTCTTCCGAAGAAATAGAAAAATCAGCCTTAATTTATAAAACGCTTCAAACCGTTAAAGATAAATTTCAACCGGAAAACCATACTGCTATTTCTGATTGGGTAAGCACTCAATTTAGCAACCATCCCCTTTTTGAGTTGGAATATTTTCAGATTTCAGAGAGTGAGAACTTAGCCCCCATTCAACAAAAAAATCAAACTAAAACATACCGCGCATTTATTGCAGTTTTTGCAGGAGATGTCCGATTAATTGACAATATCGCTTTAAATTAATTATCTTTGTCCCTATGCAAATACAAGTCGTAAAATCTAAAATTCATCGTGTAAAAGTAACTGGAGCTGCCCTTGATTATATTGGCAGTATTACCATTGATGAAGATTTGATGGATGCCGCAAATATTATTCAAGGCGAAAAAATCCAAGTGGTTAACAACAACAACGGCGAACGTCTGGACACCTATGTGATTCCTGGCCCTCGAAACTCAGGAGAAATCACACTTAATGGTGCTGCGGCACATAAAGTCTCTATTGGAGATGTCTTGATTTTAATTACTTATGCGTTTATGGATATGGAAGCTGCTAAAGTCTTCAAACCCTCTTTAGTATTTCCAAATGAAGCCAACAACCTTTTAAACTAACGTCTTGAACAAGAAACTCAAATCAGCTCTTAAAATTAGCCTTCCGCTTTTGCTAGGAGGCGTGTTGGTTTGGTATTCATTGTCTAAAATTTCCATGCCTGTATTGCTAGGGTATTTCAAAAATGCTGATTACTTCTGGATTGGTCTTGGTGTTTTTTTTGGACTGCTAAGTCATTTATCGCGCGCCTACCGTTGGAAATTCATGATTGAACCCATGGGTTATACCTTGCGTTTCCCAAACAGTATCATGGCAGTTTTCACAACCTATATTGTGAATTACACCATCCCAAGAGCTGGCGAAGTTTCACGGGCGTCCATTTTGACTAATTATGAAGGCGTTCCTTTTGAGAAAGCATTCGGAACCATTATTGCCGAACGCGTCGCCGATTTAGCAGTCATGCTTTGTATTATCAGTATAAGTTTAATATTGGAGTTTGATATCATTTACAATTATCTAGTCACCACGATTGACCCTACCAAACTGATTGTTTTAGCCCTCGTTGGAATTTTAATACTCGTCCTCGGATATCAGCTGTTTAAAAAATCGAAACACCCATTTGTTTTGAAAATTAAAACCCTCTTGTCAGGTCTTGTCGAGGGAATTACAAGCATTTTAAAAATGAAAAAGAAATGGGCTTTTATTTTTCACACACTATTCATTTGGGGCATGTATGTACTAATGTTTTATATCACCTCTTTTTCTATCGTCGAAACAAGTCAGCTTCCGTTTTCTGCGATTCTCATTGGTTTTATTTTTGCAAGTTTTAGTATTGCAGCAACTAATGGCGGAATTGGGTCTTATCCACTCGCTATTTTTGCAGCCTTCTCTATGTTCAACATTCCTGAGGATTCGAGTATTGCATTTGGATGGATTATGTGGACTTCACAAACCGTAATGATCATCGTATTAGGGGGTGCCTCTCTCCTCTTTTTGCCGATCTACAACAGACTTTATCCAAAACAAACTTCGGAATAATATATTTCGTTTTCGGTTATTTTCTTAACTTGGCAACACAAACATTTAACTATTGTATATGAAGTTTTTTATCCTCTCAGCCTTGCTGTGTTTTAATCTAACCCTAGCTCAGACGGTTTATGAATCGATGGAATCCGAATCCTTAGGAACCACACGTGAATTAAAAATACAACTTCCTCGTAACTACGAAGAAAACATTGAAAAACACTATCCCCTAATTGTTGTTTTTGACGGGGACTACCTTTTTGAAGTCGTGGCTGGAAATGTCGATTATTATTCTTACTGGGAAGACATGCCGGAAGCCATTGTTGTAGGGGTGAATCAAGACGATTCAAGATCAGAAGATTGTAATATTTCGGGCGAAGACTTTTCGCCTTCTAAAACAGGAGCTCAATTTTATGATTTTATTGAAAACGAACTCCTTACTTTTATGAGTGAAAATTACCGCAGTCTAAATTTCCGAGTCGCAATAGGGCACGGTAAAACGGCAAATTTCATGAATTACTTTTTATTTAATACCCGCCCTATTTTTAATGCGTTTGTTGCTTTGAGTCCGAGTTTGTCTTCTAATATGGAAGAAAATCTTACAAGAAGACTTGGCCTCGAAAATGATTACAAAACCTTTTATTACCTATCAACTGCTGCTTTAGACATCAAACGAAATAAGAAAGAAATTGAGGCGCTTCACACCAAGATTACTGTTTTAGAAAACAAAAACCTCCTCTATGCGTTTGACAATTTTGACGACGCCAATCATTATTCACTTGCAGCCCAATCCATTCCAAAAGCGTTACAAAGTATATTTTTAGTATTTCAACCGATTAGCAAGGCGGAGTATAAGGAGCACATCCTAACTTTAGAAACATCACCTGTAGATTATCTCCTTGAAAAATATGAAACGATCGAAACCTTATTTGGTATCGAAAAGCAGATTCTGATCAATGATTTTAGAGCAATCGCTGCTGCAATTCAAAAAACAAAACAATTTGACTACTATAAAGACTTAGGGAAAATTGCTAGAGATCAGCGCCCCAATACCGTTTTAGGAAGCTTCTTTATGGCGCGGTATTTTGAAGAAATTGGGAAGCCAGAAAAAGCAATGGACATCTATAGATCTGCCTACACCCTTGAAGAAGTAGGGGGCTACACAAAAGATGAAATGCTTGAAAGAGCAGATGAAATTAAACAAGAATTCGGACTCTAATGGCTAAAGTAAAAACCACTTTTTTTTGTCAGAGCTGTGGGGCTCAATCTGCCAAATGGCAAGGACAATGTACCTCTTGTAAATCTTGGAACACCATTGCTGAAGAACTCGTTCAGAAACCCGATAAAAAAGATTGGAAAACAGGCAATCAAAGTGCGCCAAGCCGTGTTTCTAAGCCTTTAAAAATCTCTGAAATTGACACCACCAAAACCGTCCGAATGGATACGGCTGATGGGGAGTTAAATCGCGTTTTAGGAGGCGGTATTGTTCCAGGGTCTCTCACCCTTTTGGGAGGAGAGCCCGGCATAGGGAAAAGTACCCTCATGTTGCAAATATCCTTGAAGTTGCCCTATAAAACCCTTTATGTTTCAGGGGAAGAAAGTCAAAACCAAATTAAATTGCGTGCAGAACGCATTCAACCTTTGAATGACACCTGCTATATTTTAACCGAAACAAAAACCCAAAACATATTTAAACAAATCGAAGCACTTCAACCTGATGTAGTGATTATTGATTCGATCCAAACCTTACAAAGTGATTACCTAGAAGCCTCCGCAGGGAGTGTTTCCCAAATAAAAGAGTGCACAAGTGAGCTGATTAAATTTGCGAAAGAAACAGCAACGCCTGTTATTTTAATAGGACACATTACTAAAGACGGTTCTATAGCAGGACCAAAAATATTAGAACACATGGTCGATACCGTTCTTCAGTTTGAAGGCGATAGAAACCATGTATTTAGAATTCTACGAGCCCATAAAAATCGTTTTGGATCCACCCACGAAATGGGGATTTACGAAATGCTAGGTACAGGCTTGCGGGAAGTTACCAATCCTTCTGAAATTCTAATTTCCAAAAAAGACGAAGCCTTATCTGGAAACGCTATTGCGGTCACACTCGAAGGTGTGCGCCCCTTACTTATTGAAGTTCAAGCACTGGTCAGTACCGCAGTTTATGGAACCCCACAACGCAGTGCGACTGGTTTTAACGCCAAACGCCTCAATATGCTGTTGGCTGTTTTAGAAAAACGTGCAGGCTTTAGACTCGGCGCAAAAGATGTGTTTTTAAATATTACAGGAGGTATTAATGTCGATGATCCAGCGATTGATTTAGCAGTGGTTGCGGCCATTTTATCTTCTAATGACGATGAGGCCTTGGCTAAGAACTTTTGTTTTGCGGGTGAAGTTGGCTTGTCTGGAGAAATCCGACCCGTTCAGCGTGTGGACCAACGTATTTTGGAAGCAGAAAAATTAGGCTTTGAAATCATATTTGTTTCAAAACACAATAAAATAGCTCTCAAAAACACTGCGATTAAAGTTCAGTTGATTACCAAAATCGAAGACTTGGTTGAAATTATAGGGTAGTTAAAACCAAACAAAACCAGACAGATGTCTGGTTTTGTAAAAGAATAAATGGGATTAACAGTGTTCGTTATACGCATCCATTAAGTTTTCTGCAATCAATTCTGCAGGGCGTCCTTCGATATGATGACGCTCAAGCATGTGCACCAATTCACCATCTTTAAACAAAGCCATACAAGGAGAGCTTGGAGGAAAGGGAACCATATGCGCTCTTGCTTTCTCAACGGCTTCTTTATCAACGCCTGCAAATACCGTAACGGTTTGAGCGGGACGTTTATCATTTTCTAAACTCATGATGGCACCTGGGCGCGCGTTGGCTGCTGCACAACCACAAACCGAGTTAACGACGATTAAAGTCGTGCCAGAGTTTGCTAAAGCAGTGTCCACAGCTTCGGCGGTATGTAATTCTTCAAAACCTACTTGCGTTAAATGTTCACGCATGGGTTTTACTAATTCTGCTGGATACATGTGTATTTATTTTTAATTAAGGGACAAAGATACACATTTGTCGGTCAATTATATTCATTTTTAAGGTTGACAAATGTTAAATTGACTATAAATTAGTTCAGAAATTGCAGCGGTTGTCAACCGTTCCTATTCTTTTTTTGTAGGTTTGATTTTTAATTTAATTAGCATACATATATATGGGATTTTCAAAATGGATAGGGGCCACAATCGGATGGTCATTTGGAGGGCCCATTGGCGCTATTATCGGAATGGCAGTGGGCAGTATGTTAGATGCCTCTTCTAAAGGCGGCAGCGTGAGTACACAAAATCAATCGGCAACACGCTCGGGGGATTTTGAAGTGAGTTTATTGATCTTGGCATCGATTGTCATCAAAGCAGATGGCAAGCAAGACCAGCGCGAGTTGGATTTTGTCCGTGCACAATTTGTTCAAATGTATGGGAAAGAACGCGCCAATCAGGCCTTTAATTTATTTAAAGAAATTTCCAAACAAACCAATATTTCGACACGACAAGTCTGTTTGCAAATTCGTCAAATGATGGACCATGCCTCGCGACTTCAGCTGATACACTTCTTGTTTGGCATTGCAAAATCGGACGGTCACGTGGCCGATTCGGAGGTCGATGCAATTTCTCTTATCGCCTCTTATTTGGGGATCAATCCTAGAGATTTTGAGAGCATCAAAGCGATGTTTTACAAGAGTTCTGATAGGGCTTATAAAATTTTAGAGCTCGATACAAATGCCACCATGTCCGAAATTAAAACGGCTTACAGAAAAATGGCCAAAAAATACCACCCCGATAAAGTCTTGCATTTAGGAAAAGAACATCAAAAAGGGGCAGAGGAAAAATTCAGAAAGGTTCAAGAAGCTTACGAACAACTTCAAAAAGAGAAAGGGATTTAGTAACTTGCACAAAATTTCAACTACCCATGGATCAAATTATTTCCTATCTCAGTAGTATAGACCCTATTTTAGCGGCTCTGTATGCGTCATTATTCACGTGGATTGTGACAGCTTTAGGGGCGTCGCTTGTGTTTTTCTTCAAAGGAATGAACCGAGGACTTTTAGATGGAATGCTCGGTTTTACAGGGGGTGTCATGGTGGCGGCTAGTTTTTGGAGTCTATTGGCACCAAGCATTGAGATGAGTCCAGGCGAAGGTTTTGTGAAGGTACTTCCAGCAGCCGTTGGATTTGGGCTGGGTGCATTGTTCCTTTTTGGATTGGACAAGGTGCTTCCTCATTTACATATTAATTTTAAGGAGAGTGAAAAAGAAGGCGTTAAATCACCTTGGCATCGGACGACTTTATTGGTACTTGCCATCACACTACATAACATTCCAGAAGGTTTAGCCGTTGGTGTCCTCTTTGGAGGCGTTGCAGCAGGGATTCCTGAAGCGACCATTGGCGGTGCTGTGGCATTGGCCATTGGAATTGGAATTCAAAACTTCCCAGAAGGTTTGGCGGTTTCCATGCCACTCAGACGTCAGGGCGTCACGAAGTTTAAAAGTTTTTGGTACGGACAATTGTCTGCAATTGTTGAACCGATCGCAGCCGTTATTGGTGCGGTAGCAGTGACATTTTTCACGCCTATTTTACCTTATGCTTTGGCATTTGCAGCGGGGGCTATGATTTTTGTAGTCGTAGAAGAAGTGATTCCAGAAACGCAGCGCGATAAATATACCGACATTGCAACTCTTGGATTTATTGGTGGGTTTATTGTGATGATGACCTTAGATGTAGCTCTCGGTTAGCATCCACAACTGCCGTTGCCACAATCACCATCCTTTTTTTTGGACTTCCAGAGCTGTTTACGGAACACATAAGCAAGCGCCAAAATTAAAATGGAAGCGATTATAATTGTTTGAAGGGTTTCGTTCATGTCCTTATTTTAAAAATTGAAACGCAATTAAAGCACAAATATAAGCGATGGCCGTCATTCCAATGAGCTGAAGTATTGGCCACTTCCAGCTTTTTGTTTCTCGTTTTACAATTGCCAATGTACTCATGCATTGCATGGCAAACGCATAAAAAAGGAGTAATGAAATTCCCGAAGCCAGTGTGAATACTTTGGTCCCATCGGCATAAGTTTCGTTCGCCATTTTGGTTTTAATGGTTTCTATGTTTTCCCCTTCACTGGCACTTCCTACACTGTAAATCGTCGCTAAAGTTCCCACAAACACTTCTCGAGCCGCAAAGGAGGCAACCAACCCAATGCCCACTTTCCAATCATATCCTAAAGGTTTGATTAGGGGTTCTATTGTTTTTCCAACGATGCCTATATAAGAGTGTTCTAGTTTAAAAGCTGCGATTTGATCGTTCCGCTCAGAGGGGGTTTGCGTGGCGGTTGTTTCCACATAGGACTCGGCATTTTTGAATTTATCACCAGGGCCATAAGACGCCATTACCCAAAGAATAATGGAGATGGCTAAAATGATTTTCCCTGCTTCAAATACAAATGTTTTTGTTTTTTCAATGACCGTAATAATGACGTTTTTCAGTAAGGGCAATTTATAGTTGGGCATCTCGACCACAAAAAAGGTCTTGTGCTTTGTTTTTAAAATCCTATCGAGGATGTAAGCCGAAAAGATGGCCATTCCAAAACCGAGGAGGTACAAAGCCATTAAGGTCAGTGCTTGGTAACTCAACCCCATAATAGAGCCATCAGGAATCACTAAGGCGATGATGATGAGGTATACGGGCAAACGCGCCGAACAGGTGGTAAAGGGGACGACTAATATGGTAATGAGGCGTTCTTTCCAGTTTTCAATATTTCGGGTGGCCATGACCGCTGGAATGGCACAAGCCGTTCCAGAAATTAAGGGCACTAAACTTTTTCCACTCAATCCAAATCGTCGCATCACACGATCCATCAAAAAGACCACACGACTCATATAACCACTTTCTTCTAAAATCGAAATAAACAAAAACAAAAAGGCAATTTGTGGAATAAAAATCACAATCCCTCCAATTCCTGAGACGATGCCTTCCGCGACTAAATCGGTTAACATTCCGCCGCCCGGAAAGGTGTTTTTAACCCATTCTGCCAAGCTTGCAAAGGTGGTATCGATGAGGTCCATAGGGAAGGTTGCCCAGTCATAGATTGCTTGAAAAATACTTAACAAAATCAAGAAAAAGATCACGTATCCCCATACTTTATGAATCAGTAAACGGTCTAGTTTACTTCGTAAGTCCGTGGCTTTGGAGCGGTCAATGGTTTGTCCTTCTTTTAAAATCGCATTGATAAATTGGTAGCGTTTGATGGCTTCTTTTTGCTGCAATCGCTTTAATTCCTGATTGGATTTTGTTTTAAATTTTGATATGTCTAACTCTTGACGGGTAATTTTTCCAAAATTTGCATCTTGAGTAATCACCAACCATAATTTGTAAACATCCTGATTTGGGAATGCTTTTCGTAAACTTTGAAAATAAGTGACATCAATTGTGGTGGTGTCCAAACAGGGTTCCGTAGAAATGGTTTTATAATTTTCAATGAGCTGTTTGAGTTCATCAATGCCTCGATTTTTTCGGGTACTGACAAGGGCTATTTTGGTATGAAGTTTGGCTTCTAACAATCCGATATCCAAGGAGATGCCTTTACGTCGCATCAAATCACTCATGTTAATCACCAAAATAGTGGGGATTTTGAGGTCTTTAATTTGTGTAAATAGGAGCAAGTTTCTTTTTAAGTTTTCAACGTCACTGACAATTATTGCGACATCGGGGTAGTCTTTATCATTTTTATTGAGCAATAATTCAATGACCACATTTTCGTCCAAAGAAGAGGCGTTCAGGCTGTAGGTTCCTGGGAGGTCCAACACATGGGCTTTGACGCCACGAGATAATTTACAAATGCCTTGCTTTTTATCAACCGTGATTCCCGGGTAATTCCCAACCTTTTGATTGAGGCCTGTCAACGCATTAAACACCGAAGTTTTTCCGGTATTTGGATTTCCAATTAGCGCAACGTTTAGCTGTTTACTCATCTATTTTTTCGATTACAATCAGGGAGGCTGTTTCTTTTCTTATGGCCAAAAAGCTATCGTTTACATTCAGATACATCGGATCGGAAAAGGGTGCCAGCTGAAGTAAATGTACTTCATTCCCAGGGAGGCATCCCATCTCTAGTAATTTTAAAGGGATGTCTTCTGAAGAGCTGTCGGTTATAATGCCTTTTTCTCCTTTTTTAAGATCTGCAATGGTAAAGCGCATGCTTATTTAGATTCATTTTAAAGAAGCAAAAGTACTAAAAAGATTAGTTTTTATACGATGCTTTTAAAATTTTTATCTCTTCAAGAAGGCGGTCAATTTCTTCGGGGTCGGTTCCGTCATAAAACCCTCGAATCTGTCGTTTTTTATCAATCAACATAAAATTCTCGGTATGAATCATGTCAAAGGGGCCGCCGTCGCCTGCATCTTTCACTGCCAGATAGGATTTGCGTGCGAGCTCATAAATTTGCTTTTTGTCGCCTGTCACTAAATTCCATTTGGAGGCATTCACTAACTTTTTTTTGGCGTAGCGTTTGAGTTGGGCAACGGAATCAATTTCGGGGGTTACGGAATGCGAGAGCAACAAAATTTCAGGATCACTAATGGTTTGTTTTTGAATTTCGTACATGTGATCCGTCATAATAGGGCAGATGGTTTGGCAAGTCGTGAAGAAAAAATCGGCTACATAGATTTTATTTTTATAAAATTCTTGTGTAATCGTTTCTCCATTTTGATTGATCAAGCTGAAATCGGCGATGCGGTGGTATTTTTTTTGGTGCTGAATGGTGCTGTCTACCAACTCATAATTCACTTGTGCCGGCTGGTAAATAGGCAGTACTTTCACGGGATTCAGAATGTTGTAAAACAGGGTGATAATAATGCATGACAGCACAAAGAGGGTGGTAATGAACAGTTTATATTTTTGAAAAAAGGAATTCATAGGGTTGTAATTGTGCTTGCAAAAGTACAATACAGAACAGAGAACTTTGAATATATCTTCCTAAAAATTAAGCGTCTCAATAAAGTTTTTGTATCTAAACTGAAAACTTTACATTTGTTCACTTAATCCTACACATACTCCATGGAATTTGTTATCAAAATATCACAGTTTTTATTGAGCCTCTCCTTATTGATTGTGCTGCACGAATTAGGCCATTTTATTCCGGCTAAATTATTTAAAACCCGCGTTGAAAAGTTTTATCTCTTTTTCGATGTCAAATATTCTTTGTTTAAAAAGAAAATTGGCGATACCGTTTACGGGATTGGTTGGTTGCCTTTGGGTGGCTATGTCAAAATCTCCGGGATGATTGACGAGAGTATGGACAAAGAGCAAATGGCACAAGAGCCACAGCCTTGGGAATTCCGTTCGAAGCCGTCTTGGCAACGATTGATCATCATGTTGGGTGGTGTGACGGTGAATTTTATATTGGCTGCGGTGATTTATATTTTTATGGCGTTTTCGTATGGCGATTCTGATATTGATGCAAAAAGCATCAAAGATGGTTATATGATTACAAACCCTTTACTGATCGAACTCGGATTACAAACGGGCGATAATATTACAGCGATTAATGACCAAGAGATTGTGAATTATTCAGATTTAAAAAAGAACCTTCTAGCAGCGCAACTCGTGAGTTTTGAGCGTAACGGCGTGCCAATGACGGTGACCTTTCCTGAAGACTTTTTAGGTCAACTGAGCAGCAGTAAAAGCCGTTCCTTTTTTGAATTGAGACAACCATTTATGGTAAGTGAAATACAGGAAACCTCCTTAAATAAAGACCAAGATTTACAACAAGGCGATGTGTTGACCAGCATAAACGGAACATCTTTTAAGTATTTTGATGAATTTGAAGCCTTGGCTTCAGGCTATAAAGGTCAAACTGTGAACGTTACTGTTTTAAGAGCTGGGGAGACGCTTAACAAAACCCTTCAAATTGACCAGGATGGAAAATTAGGAATCATCACAGGGTTAAGTTATTCCGCTATACAAGAAATGGGTTACTATAAAATTGTTGAAAACGAATATACTTTAGGTGAGAGTGTGGGCGTTGGTCTGAACCGTTTTACCTCACAGATGTCGGCGTATTGGATGCAGTTAAAACTTATTTTTTCCCCAAGTACAGGTGCTTATAAAGGCGTTGGTGGATTTAAAGCGATCTTTGATATTTTTCCAGACACTTGGAGTTGGGAAGCATTTTGGGGAATCACTGCCTTTTTATCGATCATGTTAGGGGTGTTGAACTTATTGCCAATTCCTGCTTTAGACGGTGGACACGTGATGTTTTTACTCTACGAAATGGTTTCTGGGCGTAAGCCAAGCGACAAGTTTATGGAGTATGCACAAACGGCTGGATTCTTTATTTTGATTGCCTTAGTGCTGTTTGCCAATGGAAATGATATTTTTAAAGCGGTATTTGGTTAAATATTATTAAATTTCTATTTGTATAGAATAAAAAATACTATATATTTGCGCTCGCAATAGCGAAAAAACACTCCTCCTTAGCTCAGTTGGTTAGAGCATCTGACTGTTAATCAGAGGGTCCTTAGTTCGAGCCTAAGAGGAGGAGCCAGTTATAAAGCCTTTACAGAGATGTAAGGGCTTTTTTTTTGGCTCTCACTCTCTAACCAGTCTCGAAAAGCTTCTAAAAGCCATTTCTTACTTAATTTTTAAACATCTCAAAGAACAGGACAAATTTACTAAAAACTGACAGACATTTGACAGACATTTCTGTTCTTTTCGCTTTTAGCAGTTTTCTCAACACGCTTTGTTCCAAAGCTACTGAGCTAATTGTTTCATAAAACCGCACCACATATGATATGTTAGGACACTAAATTAAAATTATGAACTTTAAGTGGACTAGC
>CAWVRW010000007.1:0-72083 GCA_963933105.1 uncultured Formosa sp. | reverse complement strand
CTTTCATTTTGTCTTTACAGCATGCTTTTTTGCAGTCTTTGTCACATGATTTTTTAGCACCTGAAAATTCCGCTACGGTTTTCATGTTTTCTACTAAGTAGGTATCTGAAACAGAAGTCACTGTTTTAGTAATGCTCATTGGATTGGCTTTAGCAACGTCGTACTCGACCATCGCCATTTCATTTTTAAAATCTACTTTTGCAGATTTCACACCTTCCATGCTGGTAAGTTTTTTCTGAATGGTTTTAGCACAACCTATTTCGCAAGTCATCCCTTTAATGCTAAATTCTGCTTTAGAATAGGTTGCATTAGGATCGTGGTTTTTTGTTGTTTCTACGCCGGTTTCTACGGTTTTAATTTCTGTTTTTGGCTCGTTCTTACAAGCTAAAAAGAAAACGAATAGAAATGTTGAGGTTAAGATAAATTTGAAATATTTCATAATATATTATTTAGGTGTTTAAACAAATGTAAAAATATTTCAGTGTTATTCTAATTTTATTACTCAATTTTGCAAAAAATTAACTGTCATCAAAATGAATCAAGAGCAAAAAAAGTGGACGTACTTATTTATACTAGCGTTTGTATGGGGAAGTTCTTTCATTCTTATTAAGAAGGGTTTAATCGCTTTGACGCCCTTACAATTGGGGAGTTTACGGACCGTAATTTCATCTCTTTTTATTTTTATGATTGGTTATAAATCCATCAAAACGATTCTCAACCATCAATGGAAATGGATTGTTTTATCTGGATTTATAGGTACTTTTCTACCCGCCTTTTTATTTGCGTTTGCTGAAACGGAGGTGGACAGTGGGATTGTCTCTATTTTAAATGCACTAGTTCCTTTAAATGCAATTTTAATAGGCTTGGCCGTTTTTAAAATCACGTCTACTAAAATTCAAATGCTAGGAGTGATGCTTGGGTTTGTAGGCGCTTCAATGCTCATCTTTAACAGCATGGAACTCAATCCTGATCAAAACTATTTGTATGCTGGTTTTGTTGTTTTGGCAACAGTTATGTATGGATTCAATGTCAATATAATTAAACACTATCTTCAGGATGTGAAACCACTTGCCATTGCTACGGGGAATTTTATAGCGATATTTATCCCTGCTTTTTTGGTCTTAATTTTCTCAAATTTTTTCTCGTCTCAAACCTATGAGCATGAAGCTATTTTCGCTTCGATAGGGTATGTAGCGATCTTAGCGGTATTTGGAACGGTGATGGCGAAAATTATATTCAACAATCTTATACAGATTTCAAGCCCTGTGTTTGCATCATCTGTGACTTATTTAATGCCACTAGTAGCACTCCTTTGGGGATTGTTCGATGGCGAACTTTTTGGATTGGACCAAGGATTGGCATCTTTACTTATTTTATGTGGCATCTATTTAGCCAATAAAAAAGCAAAAAAAAACCGAAGCTAATGCTTCGGTTTTTTTAGAATTTGTAAAGATTAGATTATTTAAAATCTTCCGCAGAGACGCCGTCATTTACGACAATCTCGCTTGCAGTCAAACCAATAACTTGAGGTCCAGCTGTTATTTTTTGTACGTATGGAAATAAGACTCCATTTACCTCTCTGTAATCAGATAAATCCTGAACAGAGGTTATTGTTTGACCTTGTGCTTCTTCTGATTTTTCAGTTCTCACCAAAAGTCCAGTAGCAGCGTCATAATAACGGTAAGCATCTTCTTTAACCTTAATTTTATAAACATCAACGCCATCAATAGCTGATAAGCTAACCAAGGTTAATGTGCTTGCATCTAAATACGTTTCTGGAAATAAACCTTTTTCTTCTGCTTTTTCAGCAAGCTCGTCTTCAGACATTGGTTGTTGCATTCCTTGTTGTTCTGCATACCCTTCAGCACCATCAAACTTTTGTTTCATAACCGTTCCCATTCCTTCAATAGACATTTCCATTGATGACATGTTTGGCGTCATAACTTTCGAGACCGCAGTTGGTTTAAACGGCATGCCTTCGATCGTTACATTTGCAGCAGTCATTACAGAGTTCACTGCATTGACAGCTTCTAGACCACCGATAGCTGTAATGTAAGTGTCAAGCACGGTTGCAGCAGTGACGCCTACGGGGATTGGCTTTGTAAATTCTGGCTTCTCAACAGGGTTTGCAAAAGTGTCAAAGTAGTTGATTGGAATGCCTGTTTTTTCAAGGTTTCCGATCACTTCACTTCCTTTACCAACAACGATGATACGTGCATTTTCTGCAGTAAAATACAGGTTTGCAACACGGTTTACATCTTCAATAGATACTGCGTTTATTTTTTCTAAATAAGTCGCATAAAAATCTTCTGGTAATTCGTTGATTTTTGTATTGATTGCATATTGAGCGATCGTACTTGGTCTTTCAAGAGCTAATACAAAATCACCTACATACTTAGCTTTGGCATTTGACAAAGCATCCGCTTCTACAGGCTCCGCTTGAAAGCGTTTGATTTCTTTTATGGTTTGAACCACAGCACTGTCAGTCACTGCATTTCTTACGGCAGCTCCAGCTCTAAAACGAGAGATGTATTTATCTGTTCCAACAGAAGAACGTGCGCCATACGTATAGCCGTGCTCTTCACGAAGGTTCATGTTTAAATAACTATTAAACCCACCACCTAGTATTTTATTTGCAATAAGAACTGCATGGTAATCAGGATCACTCATTTTTAGTTTTACAGTGCTTGTCAAAGAAATATTGGACTGCACCGCATTTGGCATGTCAATAAAATTGATTTCTAAAGATTCAGGATTCGCATTTGGTTCTACAACAACCGTTGTTGTAGTTGCTGCTTTTGCCCATTTTTTGAAGTTCTTTTTTACAAGCTTTATAACGGCTTTTGTATTTACATCTCCTATGATTACTAAATACGTATTGTTAGGAGTAAAGTATTTTTGGAAATAAGCTTTTATATCCGCAAGATTTACTGCTTCAACGGATTCTTCAGTAATGAACTCACCATAAGGATGTTGTTTGCCGTAAGCCAATGCACCGCCAGCACGTCCTGCAATTGCATCGACACTTTTGGCGTCTGACTTGATTCCTTCAATAAGTTTTTCTTTTTCTTTTTGAAATTCTTCTTCAGTAAGTAGAGGGTTCATAGCGGCATCTGCTAACAATTCTAGCATACGATTGCTGTATTTTGTTAGTGAATTTGCAGAACCTCCGTTAAAACCAAAATTCAACCGCGCACCTAAAAAGTCAATTTCTTCATTAAAATCGTCTTTAGAGATCGTAGTCGTACCGTTTGCTAACATGGCTCCTAAAAGCGCTGTAACACCAGCTTTTTCACCTTCTAATACAGGGTCTCTGTCAAAAGCTAAGTTAAAAGATACTCTTGGCAGTTTATGGTTTTCAACAACCAATACTTTAAGGCCGTTTTTTAATTCAAATTCTTGTGGCTTCTCTAGTGAAATTACTGGAGCGGGTCCTGGTTTTGGTTGCTGTGAGCGGTCAATCTGAGCATTCACTCCTAGAGACATGAAAAACACGGCAATTAATATGTATAATTTAGTTTTCATTTTTAGATCTTTTAGTTATTATTCCTTATCGGATTCTGGTAAGTATTCTAATATCAATCGTTGGTCTGCATTCAGATATTTGTTAGCAACCGCTTTGATTTCTTCACGTGTAATAGAACGGTAGATCTCAATTTCATTGTTGATTAAATTAACATCACCATATAGCATATAGTAACGTGCCAATGAATTTGCAATTCCTTCAAAACTTGAGTTTGAACTTACAAAGTTGTTTTCAAATTTATTTTGAATTTTCTGGTAGTCTCTCTCAGAAATAAGTTCGCTTTGTAGTTTTACAATTTCTTCATCCATTTCAGCAACAAGATCGTCTAATGAAACATCGCCTAGAGGCAATGCATATAATATATACGTTCCATAATCTTCTTGACTAAAATCAAGAGCACCAACTTGAAGTGCCATTTTTTTATCGTCCACTATCTTTTTGTATAGCTTAGAAGTTTTTCCATCACTCAAATAGGTTGAGACCATACTTAATACATAAGCGTCTCTATCTTTAAATGAAGGCGTTCTGTAAGCTGCCATCACTGCTGGAATTTGAATGTTTGAGTCGTAAGCTTTCGCTCGCATTGGCTCTGTAATTGGGTCTTCTTTTGGGAAATTTCTAACGATATCTTCACCTCTTGGAATCGGCCCAAAATAATTTTCTATCATTACTTTAACCGCTGCAACATCAATATCACCAGCTACTACTAAAACAGCATTGTTAGGCACGTAGAATTTTTTATTAAATGCTTGAAACTCTTCAAGAGTTGCTGCATCTAAATGCGCCATTTTTCCAATTGTAGTTCCTTTATAAGGATGCTTTTTAAACATGTTAACTTTGATCATCTCAAGGAATTTTCCATAAGGGCTGTTGTCAACTCTTAATCTTTTTTCCTCTTTTACAACCTCATTTTGAGTGTCAACACCATCTTGATTAATAACTGGGTGCAGTAATCGTTCAGATTCCATCCACAGTCCAAGCTCTACATTATTTGAAGGGAATACTTCATAGTAGTAAGTTCGGTCATCGGTAGTGTTGGCGTTGTTGCTTCCTCCGTTAGAAGATACAATCGTAAACCAGTCTCCTTTGGGGATATTTTTAGTTCCTTCAAACAACAGGTGTTCAAAAAAGTGAGCAAATCCAGTACGCTCTGGATTTTCATCTTTTGCACCAACATGGTACATTACGGAAGTTGTCACAACAGGTGCTGTGTTGTCTTGATGTAAAATAACGTGCATACCGTTACTTAAATCGTACTCTTCAAATTTAACTTCTTGCGCTGAGATTGTTAAAGTCATCAGAAGCAAAGCAGCTAAAGAACATAAGCATTTTTTCATGAGTTAATTTTTAATTTATAATTATTCAATAAGACGCATGAGGCCTTACTAAGTTACATTTTATGACATCAAATGTAACATTTTTTTTTAAAGTCAAATCCTAAATCAAGTAAATTAGATGATAAATTGAAAATTATTTGCAGATTAAGATAATAGAATTATATTTGCAGCCGCTATACTTTTTGGTGTAGTGGATATAATTTAAACTAATTTAATAAAAAACGTTACGCTATGTACGCAATTGTAGAAATAGCAGGGCATCAATTCAAAGTTGAAAAAGACCAAAAAGTCTTTGTTAATCGTTTGCAAACAGAAGAAGGAAAACAAGTCACTTTTGACAATGTACTTCTTTTAGCAGATGGCAGCAAAGTTACTGTTGGCGCCCCAGCTATAGACGGCGCTCAAGTAGGAGCCAAAGTCTTAAAGCACCTTAAAGGTGATAAAGTGATCGTATTCAAAAAGAAACGACGTAAAGGATACAGAGTTAAAAATGGCCACCGCCAAGCTTTAACTGAAATCCAAATCGAAAGCATTGTTGCTTCAGGAGCTAAAAAAGCTGCACCAGCGAAAGCTGCTGCGCCAAAAGCGGAAGCAAAACCAGCGGCAAAGAAAGAAGTTTCTAAGCCAGCTGCAAAAGCTGCTGCTCCAAAAGCAGAAGCTGCTCAAGATTTATCCGCAATGACTGTTGCACAATTAAAAGAATTAGCAAAAGCTAAAGGAATTTCTGGAATTTCAGCAATGAAAAAATCAGATTTAATTTCAGCTTTAAGTTAGAATTTATAACATATTAAAACCGAAATAAAATGGCGCATAAAAAAGGAGTCGGAAGTTCGAAAAACGGTAGAGAATCAGAATCAAAACGTCTAGGCGTAAAGATCTTTGGTGGACAAGCAGCAATTGCTGGTAACATTATCGTAAGACAACGTGGTACTGCACATAATCCTGGTGAGAATGTGTATGCTGGAAAAGATCATACCCTTCACGCTAAAGTGGACGGTCTAGTGAAATTTGGAAGAAAGAGAAACAATAAGTCCTATGTGTCTATTGTTCCTTTTGAGGCATAATTTCAATTAATTTTATAAAAAAGCTTCGCATTGCGAGGCTTTTTTTATGTCAAAAATTTAGGAGATTAGTTTCTCATAAGCCAAACGCTTATCAGAATTCTCTAAATAAATCATCCCACAAAATACATAGCCCAATTTTTTAAGCAATGCTTGCATGCCAAGGTTGTCTTCGTGTGTATCGATTCGCATGGACTTAATATTATTTAGATTCAGAATTTGCTCACAATGGTTGAAAATAAATTTTGCGATTCCAGTGCCTCTAAGTTTTTCACCAACAGCCATGCGGTGAATCACCCCATATTCAGCATCGGATTCAGTGATCCAATTGCCTTCAATGTTTTTGTAAGTTGGTTCGTTTTTGGTGGTAAACATTGCGGTTGCTAGGAGGGTAGAGTCTTCTAACTTTACAACATAACTTTCGTTATTAAGTATGTCTTTTAAGATTGCTGGTTCGTTGGGATACCCATTTTGCCATTGCTCAATATGTTGCGCAGCCAAATACGCCTGAGCTTCCCCAATGATTTGCATTATTGGAGATATATCCTCTTTTTTTGCAGGTAGAAATTTCATCATTTTAGCTTTAGTTATCAGATGAATTTTAATCAAAAAAAAGCCAAAGCGAATGCTTTGGCTTTTTTATAAGTCTTGTTATTAGTAGCGGTAATACTCTGGCTTATAAGGCCCTTGTACTTCCACACCAATATAACTTGCTTGTTCCTCACGGAGTTCTGTAAGCTCCACGCCAATCTTAGCAAGGTGTAGCTTGGCTACTTTTTCATCTAAATGTTTTGGTAACATATACACTTCGTTGCCGTATGCGTCTCTATTTGTCCAGAGTTCGATTTGAGCTAATACTTGGTTTGTAAATGAGTTACTCATCACAAAACTAGGGTGTCCCGTAGCACATCCTAAATTAACCAAACGTCCTTCGGCCAAGACAATAATATCATTGCCATCAATAGTATATTTATCTACCTGTGCTTTGATTTCAACTTTACTGGCTCCATGCGTATCATTTAGCCAAGTCATGTCAATTTCATTGTCAAAGTGACCAATGTTACAAACAATTGTTTTGTCTTTCATCGCTTCAAAATGAATGCTCTGAACGATGTCTTTATTTCCTGTTGCCGTCACTACAATATCAGCAGTAGGCAAAACTGTTTCCAATTTTTTGACTTCAAATCCGTCCATTGCAGCTTGTAACGCGCAAATAGGATCCACTTCTGTGATGGTAACGATACTTCCAGCGCCTTGAAAAGAAGCAGCAGTTCCTTTACCTACATCGCCGTAACCACAAACAACGACTCTTTTTCCAGCAAGCATGATATCAGTTGCACGACGTACAGCATCTACTGCACTTTCTTTACAACCATACTTATTGTCAAATTTACTTTTCGTTACCGAATCATTCACGTTGATTGCAGGCATTGATAAAGTCCCGTTTTTCATACGCTCATACAAACGGTGTACGCCTGTAGTTGTTTCTTCACTAAGACCGTTGATGCCTTCCATTAATTCTGGATAATGATCAAATACCAAGTTGGTCAAATCACCACCATCATCTAAAATCATATTTAAAGGTTTGCGATCTTCACCAAAAAATAGTGTTTGTTCGATACACCAATCAAATTCTTCTTCACTAAGACCTTTCCATGCATACACAGGAACTCCAGCTGCTGCAATCGCTGCCGCTGCTTGATCTTGTGTTGAAAATATATTACATGAACTCCAAGTCACATCTGCACCAAGAGCTACAAGTGTTTCAATAAGCACAGCAGTTTGAATGGTCATATGCAAACAACCGGCAATTCTAGCACCTTTCAGAGGTTGGCTGTCTTTATACTCTTCTCGAAGACTCATTAAGCCTGGCATTTCAGCTTCGGCGAGGTCAATTTCTTTGCGACCCCAATCTGCAAGAGACATATCTTTTACTTTGTAAGGGGTGTAAGGAATAGTTTTTACGTTCATAAGGAAGTTTTTTAAATGCACTAGTTTGGTTTTAACCTATAAATTAGTGTATTTTCGTTTTTGAATTATTTTACCATGCAAAGATAACTATTAACTATTTAAAAATTAAATGCCACTTTATAAATCACTTGTTTTAAATTCACAAACTATTGTTAAAATCTGGAAGATCTCTGAATCCAAGGATTTTTTCACTGGACAACTCGTGTTGAAACCCGAAAGTTTAGAGCGCGTTAATGGTATGAAAAGCGAATTGCATCAACGTGGATTTTTAAGTGTTCGAATGCTACTTGCTGAATTTGGATATGTAGATGAGGATTTGGTGTATGATGTGTTTGGGAAACCTCATTTGAAAGATGGGAAACACATTTCAATCACACATTCATACAACTTTTCAGCGGTGGTTGTGAGCTCAAGAGCAGTAGGAGTTGACATTGAAAAACAACGAGATAAAATCATTAAAATCGCCCCGAAATTTATTGGCTATGAAGATTCTTACTTAACTGAAAACGACCCTAAGCTGATTCAAAAATTGACTTGGATCTGGTGTATAAAAGAATCACTTTATAAATTATATGCAACCCCTGGAATGGTGTTCAAAAAACATTTTTTGGTTCTGCCTTTTGGAACTGAGGCTAACAGTACAGCTGCTTGGGTTATTGAAGACAATCAAAGGTCTAAGTATAAAGCCATATTCATGGAATTTGAAGGGTTTGGATGTGCCATTGTAGGTCCTAATTTTTAATATTATTTTTAAATGAACATTTCAGTAGAATTTACGCTCATGCCACTACAAACAGATTTTGAGCCTCCAATTATAGATTTCATAAAAGCGTTACGCGCTTCTGAATTTAGAGTGATTGAAAATTCATTAAGTACACAAATCTATGGAGAGTATAATGCCTTAATGTTATTTTTGACAGCGACCATCAAAGCGTCTTTTGACGATATTGAGAACGTCGTTTTGAATATGAAAATTGTAAAAAGCGATCGCAGCGATTATGAACCACATTTTTAATTTTTTATTTGAACAATACAGCGACTACGCACTTACGGATATTGTTCTAGAAATAACCGCCGTTATTTTTGGTTTCGCCTCTGTTTGGTATTCCAAACAAAACAATATTTTGGTGTTTCCAACGGGTCTTATAACAACCTCTATTTTTGTGTACCTATTATTCAAATGGCAGCTCATCGGGGATATGATGATTAACGCTTATTACTTTATAATGAGTGTATATGGATGGTATATTTGGACTCGAAAAGTAGATTCAGAACATGTCACTCCAATATCCAGAATGACCAAAAGAGAACAGTTTATAGCCACAATTATTTTCATTTCGACTTTAGTATTTGTCTTTATAATCTATCAGATTTTTGATATGTGGAAGGGATGGGTTGCTTATGTAGATACACTCACAACAGCTTTATTTTTTGTGGGGATGTGGTTGATGGCAAAACGAAAAATAGAAAATTGGATTTTTTGGATCGTGGCAGATATAATATCAGTGCCTTTATATTTTTACAAAGGGTTTACATTTTCTAGTTTTCAGTATTTAGGTTTTACAATTATAGCTATATTTGGATTTTTAGCATGGAAAAAACACTTGAACAACAACATTCAAACTGCATAAAAGTAGTTTTATTTGGCCCAGAATCTACAGGAAAGACAACCTTATCTAAAGCGTTGGCAGATTATTTTGGAACCCATTGGGTTGCTGAATATGCCCGCGACTACCTTCAAAATAAATGGGATTTAGAACAAAAAACTTGTGAGCCCTCTGATTTATTACCAATTGCAATCGGTCAAATGCAATTAGAAAATGCCGGTGCAGCTAAAACAAATGAACTCTTATTTTGTGACACCAATTTGCTGGAAACAAAAGTATACTCTGAAGTGTACTATGATGGATACTGTGATCCTGTAATTAATGACTATGCTAAAAAAAATTGTTATAACTTGTACTTATTATGCGACATTGACATTCCATGGGTGGCAGACGATTTGAGAGACAAGCCCAATGAACGAAAAAAAATGTTTTCAGCATTTGAAGGGGCTTTACAGAAACAGCAACTCCCTTACATAACTTTAAGCGGTTCTAAAACGGAACGATTGAAGAATGCGGTCAGCCATATTAACCAACTTTTAACACCAAAAATTTGAATTATACCCCTTCAGACATAGAACATATTGAGAGCCTAGGGCTTAGCTTAGCAGATGTTGACAAGCAATTAGAGCACTATAAGTCACCTCCAGGTTTTGTGAATTTAAAAGCCTCGACAACTATAGGCAAAGGCATCATAAAACTTTCAGACTTAGAAATTAATGAGTTCATTGAGTATTATGAAGAACAGAAAACCTGTCTTGCCGTAGTTAAATTTACACCAGCTTCTGGGGCAGCTTCGCGAATGTTTAAGTTGTTGTATGAGTTTTTGGCGGATTATGACCCTCAAAAAGAATCCATCAATTCTTATATTAATAAAAACAAAATCACAGAACTATTTTTGTTTTTTGTCACCATCGAAAAACTTCCGTTTCATGACGATGCAGTTGCTAAAATGCGGGCAATGATCCCTGATTATGATCTGCTTACTTTAGACCAAAGACGCCTTTTGTTTGTGAAGACCATCTTAGAAGAAACATATTTAAACTATTCAAATATCCCCAAAGGATTATTGCCTTTTCACAAGTATAAAAATCATATTTCAACAGCTTTTGAAGAACATTTATTTGAAGCGGCAAAATATGCTTCTGTAAATGGCAAAGCTTTATTGCATTTTACGATTACAAAAGCGCATTTGAAACAATTTGAAACTAAATTAGCGTCTATTCAAAAACAGGTTGAGTCTAAAACCAACACCAAATTTGAAATCAAGTTCTCAAATCAAGAACCGAATACAGATGTTTTGGCAGTAGATTTAAAAAACACCCCTTTCAGGTTAAAAAACAAACTACTGTTCAGACCGTCGGGGCATGGCGCTTTAATAAAAAACTTAAATCAAATTGATGCAGATATTATTTTTGTCAAAAACATAGATAATGTAGTGGTAAATAAATATTTGGATGAGATTGCAGGCTATAAAAAAGCACTCGCGGGCATATTATTGAAGACGCAGAGTCAGGTGTTTGCCTATGCGAAAGCGTTGGAGTCAAAAGACATATCTAAGGATGAAATAGAAAAAATTGCAAGATTTTTAACCCAAAACCTAAATATTGTAATTAGCTCTCAATTCGAAAAATATGCGAACAACCATAAAATTGAATACTTACAATCCAAAATTAATCGCCCAATGCGGGTTTGTGGGATGGTGAAAAATGAAAGCGAACCTGGAGGCGGGCCGTTTTGGGTAAAGCATGAAAATGGCGAAATATCCCTGCAAATCGTAGAGGCGAGCCAAGTGGATATAAATTTAAAAAATCAGAAAACTATTTTGACAAATGCCACGCACTTTAATCCTGTTGATATTATTTGTGGTGTCAAAAACCACAAAGGAGAAGCCTATGATCTAGAACAATTTATTGACTCCAATACTTACTTTGTGACGACTAAAACAAAACACGGTCAAAAACTCAAAACCTTAGAGAGGCCTGGTTTATGGAATGGCAGCATGGCCGATTGGAACACCATTTTTGTGGAAGTTCCAATTGTCACATTCAACCCTGTTAAAACAGTGAATGATCTTTTAAAATTTACACATCAAGTAAAATAATTAAAAAAACTCTTTTTAATTTTTTAAATCTAAACTATATTTGTACCGTTCTCAAAAAAGGGGTGCCGATATCGGCTGAGATCATACCCATTGAACCTAGAACAGATAATGCTGTTTAGGGATGTGAGTTTCAATTAACTAATTAGTTTAATTGAAGTTTTAACGAAGCATTTGCTTCAAAATAATTAGTAACCAATTTATAAAGAATAATCACCTCTTTTTATTCGATATTATTTTTATCGTATGAAAAAATCTGTCCTTTTAGTTGCACTGTCATTGACAACATCCGTAATGACTGCACAACAAAATCAAGTAAAAAACGATTCCACCAAAACACAAACTTTAGAGGAGGTTTTGGTTCAATCTATTAGAGTAAAACCAAATGCACCAATTACGCATTCCAATGTGACTAAGGCCCAATTAGAGCCAAGGAATCTAGGTCAAGACCTTCCAATTTTGTTGAATTTTTTACCATCCGTCGTCACCACAAGCGACGCTGGCGCGGGTATTGGCTACACCGGAATTAGAGTTCGAGGTGTCAGTCCATTGTCAACCAATATTACCATCAATGGGATTCCTTATACCGACGCGGAATCATTAGGGACGTTCTGGGTGAATTTACCAGATTTTTCATCCTCCGTAGAAAGCTTACAACTCCAAAGAGGTGTTGGAACATCCACAAATGGATCTGGTGCCTTTGGGGCGAGTATCAATATTTTAACAGATGCCACATCAGAAAAATCGTCTGCTGAAATTTCAAATACTTTTGGAAGTTATAACACACGAAAGCATACCGTTAAATTTAGTACAGGAAAAATTAATGACGTTTTTGAAGTTGCAGGGCGTTTGTCGCAAATCAAATCTGACGGCTATGTTGACAGAGCTTTTTCGGATCTGAAATCCTATTTTTTACAAGGAACCTACAATCAGAATGGGACACTCATTAAGGCCTTGGTTTTTGGAGGGCATGAAAAAACATACCAGTCTTGGTTTGGGTTGACACAAGAAGAAATAGATCAGAACCGTCAACAAAATCCATATACCTATGACAATGAAATTGACAACTATAAGCAAGACCATTATCAGCTCCATTGGAATCAAAAAATAGATCAAAATTGGTCCACTAACTTAGGGTTGAATTACACATTTGGTCGTGGTTATTTCGAGCAATTCAGAACGGATGACGACGTGAGTACCTATGGTGGAATTGTAGAAGCTACGGGAGTTGATTCCAATGGAACGCCAGTCACTGACCTTATTAGAAGACGTTGGTTAGATAACGATTATTATGTGGTGAATGCGACCGCAAACTACAGAGACACCGAGTTAGATCTTACATTTGGAGGGTCTTATAGCTCCTATGACGGCGATCATTTTGGAGAAGTGATTTGGGCAAAACAATTTGCTGAAAATGCTTCCATTCGAGATCAATATTATTTTGGAAATGGAAAGAAAACAGATTTTAGTGCCTTTGCAAAAGCGACCTATACATTAAATTCTCAAATAGATGTTTTTGGAGATTTACAGCTCAGAAATGTAGGCTATAAAACGTCGGGCCTTAACTCTGATTTGGACAATATGTTGATTGATGAAACATACAGTTTCTTTAACCCGAAGGTAGGAGTTACCTTTCAATTGGCAGCGTATTCTAATGTATATGCATCCTATGCAAGAGCCAACAGAGAGCCAAGCCGTAGTGATTTTGAAAGCAATCCAGACGTCAAAGCAGAACAGTTAAATGATTTTGAAATTGGATGGCGTTACAACAAGGGGGCACTGATGTTAAATGTCAACTCCTATTACATGCAATACAACGAGCAGCTGATTCTTACAGGCGCATTGGACGATGTAGGTTCACCAGTAAGAACTAATAGCGGAAACAGTTACAGATTGGGCTTAGAAGTAGAGGCTGTTTATGCGTTCTCTGATAAATTTAAGGTGCAACCAAATGTAACTTTGAGCTCTAATAAAAACAAACAAACCTTTTCTCAAGTAGATGGAGTCCTTAAAGATTTTGGAACCACAAATATTTCTTTTTCACCTGAGGTTGTAGCCTCAAATATGTTTGTTTACAGCCCTATGAAAAATTTAAGTTTAAATCTTTTAACCAAATTTGTTGGAGAACAATATATGGGCAATACAGATACCGAAGCTTCAAAACTTGAAAGCTATCTGGTAAATGATTTTAATATTTCTTATCAGTGGAATCCAAAATCAGTATTTTCTTCTGTAGTTGTGTCAGCTTTAATAAATAATATTCTCGATGAAGAATACGTGTCCAATGGCTACTATTTCACTTACGATGACGACTGGTCAGTTCCCGGTCAAGTCACCACAATTGAAGGGGCGGGGTATTACCCTCAAGCCACTCGAAACTTTTTAGTTGGGCTTACTTTGAAATTTTAAAAAATTAAATCTAAAAATAAGGAATAGCGTACTTTGGTGCGCTATTTTTTTAATTGGAAATATAAAGAGTATTGCCATTAAGTTCTACAAAATAGGCTTTAAGCACACAACGCAAGGCTGTATTCTCTAAAATTTGTCCTGTAATCAGACTGTATTCATTAGCATCGCTACATCCACAAGTCCCCTCAAGTCCGTTGATGGAAAGCACCGAGCAATCGCTGAAAACATGGTTGGGGTCTGCGGCATCAAAGGCCACATAGCCCGTGCCCGTATTATTTACAATGATTCCGCCGTTTCCTTCGTTAGGAACATACACAGGGTTGTTAGGGAATGTCAATTGGTTGTACTGCGAAAGACTAAGATTTAATGAAGTGGACACATTAAAATTGACTAAAAAATTACAATTTGCATCGATATTATTATCTTTTGAACAGCCCATGCAAACAAAGAGCAACATAGCATACAGTTTCAATGTTTGAAGCTTCATTTTTTTAGATTGATATGGCATTTGACAAAGTCTAAGGTTCATGTAAATTAAGGGCACAATTTACGACAAAAACCACAGTAAGATAAATATTTTGTATATTTGTAGTGCAATCTCGTGAAAACGAGATTTTTGCGTTTAGCTCTAAATAAAGATTAGACTATTCAAAAACCTAAATGAACGACTACTTTAAAAATTATCAGTTATGAGCAATGTATCTTATTACACGGCCGAAGGATTAAAAAGATTAAGAGGCGAGTTAAAGCAACTCAAAGATGTGGAACGCATCAAAGCTTCAAGAGCCATTGCAGAAGCAAGAGATAAAGGCGATTTAAGTGAAAACGCAGAATACGATGCTGCTAAAGAAGCACAAGGCATGTTAGAAATGCGCATTGCAAAACTTGAAGACACCATGGCTGGCGCTCGTTTGATAGACGAATCTCAACTCGATTCTTCCAAAGCATTGGTGCTGTCTAAAGTGAAAATAAAAAATCAGTCCAATGGAATGGAATTAGACTACCTTCTTGTAGCGGACGGAGAAGCAGATTTGGCTGCAGGAAAAATTTCTGTAAACTCACCAATCGGAAAAGGATTGTTAGGAAAAAGTGTTGGAGACATTGCTGAAATTCAAGTCCCTAATGGTATTTTGAAATTTGAAATCATGAACATTTCAAGATAATTTAAGTTTTACAAGCAATCTATGAGCTCGATTTTCACCAAAATAGTTAACAAAGAAATACCTTGTTATAAGGTCGCTGAAAACGAAAACTTTTTAGCATTCTTAGATGTCAACCCTAACTCCAAAGGCCATACACTTTGTATACCTAAAAAAGAAGTCAATAAGATTTTTGATTTAGACCAATCCACCTATTTAGAATTGATGGATTTTTCAAGAACCGTTGCTCTTGCCATCGACAAAGCAGTCGACTGCAAACGCGTCGGAATGACTGTGATTGGGCTAGAAGTCCCACATGTACATGTGCATTTGATTCCTTTAAACACCATGGAGGATGCGCAATTCATCAAAAAAGAAACATTGCTTCCAGCAGAATTTGAAGCTCTCGCCAAAAAAATCACCTCTTTCTTATAAACGTTTTAAACTAATTCGTAGTGTAGTGCCTTCTCCGGCCTCAGATTGAAACACTCTAATTTTCCCTTTGTGGTATTCCTCAATAATTCGTTTGGATAGGGACAATCCCAATCCCCAACCGCGTTTTTTAGACGTATATCCTGTTTCAAAAATCCTACTAAATAATTTTTTTGAAAGCCCTTTTCCAGTGTCACTAACATCTATTAAAACCAATGTTTCCGTAGTCTGTATAGACACCTCAATATGGCCCTCGCCTTTCATAGCATCGATTCCATTTTTAACTAAGTTTTCAATCGTCCAACTGTAAAGTTCGGGGTTCAAAGCGACTAAGATGTCTTCCTTTGGAGCATTCATTTTAAAGGTGATCAACTTGCTGCTTCGAGATTCCAAATACTCAAAAGACTCTTGTGTCGCCGTCACAATATTGGTGGTCTTTAATAAAGGAATCGACCCAATTTTACTAAAGCGTTCAGTAATGGTTTCTAAGCGATGAATATCTTTTTCAATCTCAGTAATATAATTTGGGTTTACAGCTTCTGATTTTAAGAGTTCTGTCCAGCCTATAAGCGAAGAAAGGGGTGTTCCAATTTGATGTGCGGTTTCCTTAGCCATTCCCGTCCAAAGTTTATTTTGAGAAGCGGTTCTTGAACTTTTATAATAAAAATAGACAATCCCACTAAACAATAAAAATATCAAGACAAGTGCAAAGGGATAATACTTCAGTTTGTTCAGTAAATCAGAATTTCCGTAGTAGATCGTTGAGAGCGTTTTACCCTCATAAATAATCTCAATTGGGTTATTTTCATTGCTAAATTTTAAACTTAAATTTTTGAGATATTCTTGATTATTATCCGAGAGTTGTTCAATGTTTTTAGATTGAAAACTACCTTCAGAATTTTCAATAAGCATCGGGGTCGTAGTATTGCTTTGAATTATTTTTAAAGGAAAATCGCTAATATTTCCGTTCAGGTCAATAATCTTTCCAAGTTCGATTTGTGCTTGAGAAAAATTCTCCATTTTGATGCGCTCTTCTTCTTTGA
Source organism: uncultured Formosa sp. (assembly GCA_963933105.1). Taxonomy (GTDB): domain Bacteria; phylum Bacteroidota; class Bacteroidia; order Flavobacteriales; family Flavobacteriaceae; genus Hel1-33-131. The sequence goes on along the minus strand of CAWVRW010000007.1, from coordinate 55,460 downwards.
ATTTTTGAAAAAAGCGATAGGTGTTCCATAAAATCAATGAAATAATAAGGAATGAAATGGCAATCATTACCCAGCGTAAAACGTGTTGTTTTGAAGAAATTTTCATTGGTATATATTTTTCAATTTTAAATATAATGTATTTATCGTGAATTTATTGTTTTATATTATCGCTTTCTACTTTTAGTTAGACTCATAATTTGTTAAATTTGTATATATTTAAAAAATTCTTTACTTTAATCGTCAATTTTAAAAATAAAAATGGAAATACAAGGAAAAATCAAACTTATCGGAGAAACACAATCTATTGGTTCTAATGGGTTTAAGAAGCGTGAATTGGTTGTGACTACAGAAGAACAATATCCACAACACATTATGGTGGAATTTGTTCAAGACAAAACAGATCTTTTAAATAGCTACCAAGTTGGACAGCAAATTAAGGTAGGTATTAATTTACGTGGAAGAGAGTGGATCAACCCACAAGGTGAAGCGAAGTATTTTAATGCAATTCAAGGATGGCGAATAGAGAATTTACAGCAAGCTGCTCCTGCAAATGCTGCTCCTGTAGCACCTGCACAAGCTTTTGAGCCTGCAACGGATTTGACAGCAGATGAGCCAAATGATTTACCGTTTTAACAAACGTTAAATCATGGACACTTCAATATGAAAATGTATGAAGTGGCTAAATGAAACTATAAAATTCCCACCATTGACAGAAGCAAACTCAGAAGGGCTTTTGGCAGTTGGTGGCGATTTGTCTCCAGAACGCGTTTTGTACGCCTATCAAAACGGCATTTTTCCTTGGTATGAATCGGATCAACCCATCCTTTGGTGGGCGCCAGACCCTCGTTTTGTGTTATACCCTCATAAACTGAAGGTTTCAAAAAGCACAAAACAAATTTTAAAAAATCAATCTTTTAAAATTACTGTAAACCGTAATTTTAAAGATGTCATTCAAGCTTGTGCCAACGTAAAACGAGAAGCACAATCTGGGACATGGATCACAGATAAAATGATAGAGACCTATTGTGAATTACACCAAAGAGGGATCGCAAAATCTGTGGAGGTGTGGCAAAACAAGAAATTAGTAGGTGGATTGTATGGTGTTGAATTGAATGACACAATTTTTTGTGGGGAAAGTATGTTTAGTTATGTAAGTAACGCTAGTAAAATTGGGTTTATAAGCTTTGTTCAAAATTCAAAGTATAAACTTATTGACTGCCAGTTGCACACCAATCATCTTGAAAGTTTAGGCGCAGAGCCTATTTCAAGAATAGAATTTATGAACTATTTGAAACCTTAAATACTACTAAATAAATAATTAAAATTAATTTGCTTATGCTCACTCAAGAAGATTTCGATTCCTATTCAGGAACAGAATCGTTTAAAAAGACCATAAAGTCTAAAATAACGAATTCAAACTATGAGTCGCTAATTGAAACCATCGACTACGAGTCAGAATTGTTAAAACTTCAAGCCGAATTGGTTGAATTACAACAATGGACTGCCAAGCACAAAAAACGTGTTTGCGTGCTGTTTGAAGGTCGGGATGCTGCTGGAAAAGGAGGCGCCATACGACGTTTTACCGAGCACTTAAATCCGCGATCCATGCGTGTTGTAGCCCTTACCAAGCCAACAGAAATTGAAAAAGGACAGTGGTATTTTAGACGCTATATTAAAGAATTACCTGATCCTGGTGAATTGGTATTTTTTGACCGAAGTTGGTACAACCGTGCAGTGGTAGAACCTGTAATGGATTTTTGTGGGGAAGAACAATATAAAAAATTCATGTTGCAAGTGCCTGAATTTGAGCACATGCTTTATGAAGATGGTGTGATTATTATCAAATTTTGGTTTTCAATTTCAAAACAAGAACAAAAAAAACGTTTCAATTCGAGATTGAAAAACCCTTTAAAGCAATGGAAATTTAGCCCCGTTGATAAAGAAGGGCAAAACAGATGGGACAAATATACCTTTTACAAAGAACAGATGTTTAGTAAAACCCACACCTCCATTAGTCCCTGGATTATTATAAAAACGAACAACAAAAAACAAGCGCGATTAGAAAGCATACGACACGTCTTATCTCATTTTGATTACGACCGCAAAGGAACCTCACATACCACGGTACTTCCCGATCCAAATGTTGTGCAACGCTATCACAGAATGATCACTCAAATCGATTAGTTATGGAAGAGTTAACACCAAGAAATTTAAAAAGACTGAATAGTAAACGGGGACTTCAATTGTTTCTGAGTGAGGATGATATGACGATTACGAAAGCGTTACGGATTTTGAATCACGAATCAAAATTAGAACGTCTTCAAGAAGAATTGATCAAACTCCAACAATGGGTGGAGGCTGAAGGCGAAAAATTAGTTGTTATTTTTGAAGGTCGAGATGCTGCTGGAAAAGGAGGGGCAATTCGACGGATCACTCAACATTTGAATCCCAGAGAATTAAATGTAGTCGCACTATCAAAGCCAACCGACGAAGAAAAAAGTCAATGGTATTTTCAACGCTATATTAAAAACTTACCCCGTAACGGTCAAATCACTTTCTTTGACAGAAGCTGGTACAACCGCGCTGTTGTGGAACCCGTCAATGGATTTTGTACACAAAAGGAGTATGAAGTATTTATGAGTCAGGTCAATCAATTTGAAAAAATGATTATCGATTCTGGAATTCGCGTTGTAAAGTTTTATTTCTCTATCTCTAAAGATGAACAATCAAGACGTTTTGAAGATATCAAATCGAGCCCTGTTAAAAAATGGAAATTCAGTAAAGTGGATGAATCGGCTCTAGAACTTTGGGACGATTATACGTCGTATAAAGCCAGAATGTTTGAGGAAACAGATACTGAAATAGCACCTTGGATTATCATTAGAGCCAATAAAAAAAGTAGAGCGAGAGTTGAGGTGATCGAGAAGCTTTTAGAACTGATTCCTTATAATAATTAAACCTCATTATATCGGAAACAAGTTGTTTGATGATCGTTGACCATTCCCGTGGCTTGCATGTGTGCATACACAACGGTGCTCCCTACAAACTTAAATCCACGACTTTTTAGGTCTTTACTTATTTGGTCGCTTAAGGGTGTGTTTGGAGGTGCTTTTTTATAATCTTTAACGGAGTTTTTGATGGGCTTGTCGTCTGTAAATTTCCAGATGTAGTTGCTAAAACTCCCGAACTCTTTTTGAATTTCAATAAAGGATTGTGCATTAGAAATCGCTGCTTTTATTTTTAATTTGTTTCGAATAATGCCTTTGTCAATGATTAAAGAATCAAATTTAGCAGCATCGTACTTTGCTACTTTCGTATAGTCAAACCCATCAAACGCAGCTCTAAAATTTTCTCGTTTTCGTAGAATGGTGATCCAGCTCAATCCCGCCTGAAAGGTTTCTAAAATCAAAAACTCAAACAACTTTAAATCGTCATACACAGGAACACCCCATTCCTCATCATGATAGGCTTCATAGAGCGGGTCGCCCACGCACCATCCACAACGTTGTTTTTGCTGTACCATGCCCTCAAGTTATAAAAAACTTATCTCTAAAAAGAATGAAATACTAATTAATTTTTCTTCTTCTCGAAATCCGAAGCTTTTTTGTGTGAATTCAATCCCAATCAATCCAGAGTTTTTATAGGCTTTGTCAAATACTTCAACCCCGACTCCCGTCTTGTATAGCGATCCGGTTTCAAAGGTATTGCCGATTCCTAAAAGTTTTCCATAACTAGCCCTCACAAATACATTGTCTTCTTTTTGAATGACATTGTATCGAAAACTTAAATGCAAGGGCAAAAATTGTAAGCCAGATTCAGAGTGCCAATCGTACTCAAGGTTGAGTCCAATGGAACTTCTGGGGTCAAATTTATAGCCAATCGTGTTGTTTAAGAAAAAAGAATTAAACCTAAAAAACGGCTCATTATCTTCTTTGTCTCCGACCACATTATCTTCGTTGAGGGTTAACGTAGTTGCGAAGCCAAGTTTATAAAATAAGCCGGATTTTTCAGTAACTTCTTGAGCGGATACTGCCATCACAGAAAGGAATAGGAGGATTGATGAAACAGTTTTCATATAGTTGTTTATTGGTTAATTTTAAATTAGTGTTAGCTCAATTCTGAAATAAATTCATCAATTGAAATGGCTTTCTCAACGGAGAAGTCTCCGATTTTAGTGCGGCGAAGTGCAGATAAATGTGCCCCAGATTCTAGTGCTTTCCCAAAATCATAAGCCAAAGAACGGATGTAGGTCCCTTTGCTACAAGTCACGCTGAAGTCAACTGTTAAGCCTTCTATTTTTGTAATTTCAAACGCATTAATAGTAACTTTTCGTGAGTCGATTTTCACGGCTTCCCCAGCGCGGGCAAATTCATACAAACGTTTGCCTTCTTTTTTTAAGGCAGAAAAAACGGGTGGAAATTGATCAATCTCCCCAATAAACTGTTGAGTAGTTTGGTGAATTAATTCGGGGGTAATTTGTGCCGTTGGAAACTCCTGATCGATCGCTGTTTCTAGGTCATAGGAAGGCGTAGTGCTGCCCAAAACAAATGTGCCCGTATAGGTTTTTATTTGCCCTTGAAAAGTATCAATTTGCTTTGTCATTTTGCCAGTACAGATGATTAAAAGTCCCGTTGCTAACGGATCTAAAGTCCCTGCATGTCCAACCTTAATTTTTTTTAAATTGAAAGCTTGACGAATGTGCCAACGCAATTTATTAACCACTTGAAAGGACGTCCATTCTAAGGGCTTGTCGATCAACAAAAGCTGTCCGTCTAAATAATCTTGAACCGTTTTCATTTTGAATTAAAGTGTTATGATGATGGCTAATATACCGACGATGCAACAGTAATATGCAAAGTATTTTAATTGGCTGTTTTTAACCAAACGAATCATTAAGGTACATGCAAAAAGTCCTGCAACAAAGGCCGCTATAAAACCTGCGGACAGGCTGCTGAAATTATCAGCATTGTAACTCAAATCGCCACTAATAAGGTCTTTCGCTATTTTTCCGAATATAAGCGGAATCACCATTAAAAATGAAAAACGCGCCGCTTTCGATTTGTCATTCCCTAACAATACAGACGTTGAAATCGTCGCGCCCGAACGGGAAATCCCTGGCAGCATCGCAATGGCTTGTGAAATTCCAATGATAAAGGCATCCCAAAACCCCACTTTTTTATCGGTTGTTTTGGCACGGTCTGCCATAAATAATAACAAAGCCGTCACGATCAGCATAACCCCAACAAGTAGGATATTGCTCCCAAAAAGCGCTTCTAACTCCTCTTCAAACAAGATGCCGACGAATCCAGCAGGCAGCATGGAAATCATTATTTTCACAATAAATTGCGTCTCCTCATTCCATTTAAACTTGAACAAAGCCACAAGCATGGTAGCAATGTCTTTTCTAAATATGATTAAAGTACTCAACGCCGTTGCGAAGTGGAGTACTACCGTAAAAATCAAACTGTCCTCAGGGATGGAATCATCGCCTAGAAGCGCTTTTCCAATTTCTAAATGGCCACTAGAAGATACCGGTAAAAACTCAGTAAGGCCTTGTATAATTCCTAATAAAATACTGTCAAAAAGATCCATTTATTTTTTGAAATTTTTAAGGATGGCATAAATTTGGATTCCAAATCCAATTAAAATAAGCGTCGGTGCCACCCGAATTCTTTGAGAGTTAAAGATTTCAGGGTTGAACACATTTGGATCGTCGGAACCGCCACCCGCCATTAGGATGAACCCTAAAGCGATAAGCCCGAGACCAATAAACATCCATTTGTAATTTTGTCTCTCAAAAATAAAATTCTTTTTTGTGGTTTCTTTTCGTTTTTGTTCTCCCATAATTAATTAAATTTTGTGAATGTAAAAGTGTTCATTTAATCTAAAATCGTATTCTAAATTACTTTTGGCAGTGGGGTATATTAATAATACAGCTGATCTGTTTTCAGATTTAAAAAACGTTGCGTTGCAAAAAAGGTACTCCACCAAGTAATTAAAATTCCAACTAAAAAGATGGAGCCAAACAAAGCACCAATAGACAATTGATTTTGAATCAAATCAAATTCAGGAAATGATTTATCTACATAATAGACGACTGCTCCCATACCAATAAGAGCTAAAAGTGAGCCGATAACTCCAAGCCGAATACTGCGCCAAATAAAAGGTCGGCGTATAAATTTTTTGGTTGCCCCTACCATTTGCATGGTCTTGATTGAAAAGCGCTTGGAATTCACTGCCAATCGAATGGAGCTATTTATTAAGAGCACCGCAATTCCCGTAAAAATTCCGCTGATGATTAAAATCCATAAACTCAAACGTTTTACATTGCTGTTCATTAAAGACACAAGGTCTTTGTCATATTTAATATCTTCGACAAAGTTTTTCTTCAACGTACTTTCTGCAATGCTATCCAAACGACGGGCGGTCACATAGTCCGCTTTGAGGTTCACTTCAATCGAATTTTTCAAAGGATTGTAACCAACATCATCTAAAAAATCTTCTCCATATTCTAGTTTCATAAAATCCGCTGCGGATTCTTTAGAAATAAATTTTGTTTGTTTTACGTAGTCCGAAAATGCCAAGCTTTTTTCGAGTTGTTTTATTTCAACTTCTTTAGAAGAGTCTTCTAAGTAGATGGTCAAAATGACCTGTTCTTTAAAATTATTAGAAACCGATTTTGCGTTGATGACCAGCAGCCCTAAAACCCCTAATAAAAAGAGCACTAAAGCAATGCTAAGTACGACCGAAAAATAGGACGAAATTAAACGGCGTTTTTGATGTTTTTCAAAAGATGAACTCATAGCAAATGTCTTACGAATGTAAAAGTATAAAAAAACTTACGTAAATGGCTAGTAATTCCCTGAAAACAAATTAACATTTGCTTGCGGAGTTGTTTCGGGAAGCATAGTTTTTTACTTGCCAAATAAACCGTAAATTTGCGCCTATTAATGACGTTTATATGATGTACAATTTCAATGAAATTGAGGCCAAATGGCAAAAATACTGGGCAGAAAATAAAACTTTTCAAGCCGATAACCATTCCACGAAACCCAAATATTATGTCTTAGACATGTTTCCTTACCCTAGTGGTGCAGGGCTTCATGTGGGGCATCCCCTTGGTTATATTGCGTCCGATATTTACGCACGCTACAAACGCCATAAAGGATTCAATGTATTGCACCCTCAAGGGTATGATAGTTTTGGATTGCCCGCAGAACAGTATGCCATCCAAACGGGACAACACCCAGCGGTTACAACGGAGGCGAACATAAAAACCTACCGAAGACAACTCGATCAAATGGGTTTTTCGTTTGATTGGTCAAGAGAAGTACGCACCTCTTCACCTGATTATTACAAATGGACCCAATGGATTTTTATCCAATTGTTTAATTCTTGGTATAATAATTCTTCCAATAAAGCAGAATCTATTGAGACACTAGAAACGTTGTTTTCAACTCAAGGAAATGCAACAGTGGACGCCGTCTGTGATGAAGGAATCCCAGCTTTTACAGCTGAGGAATGGAATGCCTTTTCTTCGGAACGTCAACAACAAGTTTTATTACAATACAGATTAACGTATTTAGCAGAAACAGAAGTGAACTGGTGTCCAGAATTGGGAACCGTTTTAGCGAATGACGAAATCGTCAACGGCGTTTCCGAACGTGGTGGCTACCCTGTCATCCGAAAAAAAATGACCCAATGGAGCATGCGAATTTCTGCCTATGCCGAGCGTCTTTTACAGGGTCTGAACACCATCGATTGGACAGATGCCTTAAAAGAAAGTCAACGAAACTGGATTGGAAAATCAGTAGGTGCTTCTGTGGTATTCAATCTTAAAGAACACGCTTCCACGATTGAAGTATTTACTACCCGACCTGATACCATTTATGGCGTGTCGTTTATGACCCTCGCACCTGAGCATGCATTGGTAAATCAGATTACAACACCCGCTCAAAAATCAGCAGTGGACGCCTATGTGTTGGCAACCGCCAAACGCAGCGAACGCGATCGAATGGCAGATGTAAAAACCATTTCGGGTGTGTTTACAGGAGCCTATGCCGAGCATCCCTTGACAAAAAAACCTGTCCCTGTTTGGGTGGGCGATTATGTTTTAGCAGGTTACGGGACCGGTGCTGTGATGTCAGTGCCTTGCGGTGACCAGCGCGATTATGATTTTGCGAAACATTTCAATATAGAAATTCCAAATATTTTTGAAGGTGTCGATATTAGTATGGAAGCCTATACCGATAAAGCCAAGACGATTATTGCCAACAGCGATTTTCTAAATGGACTTGAATATAAAGAAGCCTCCAAAAAAGCCATTGAAACCTTAGAAGCAAAACAACATGGTTTAGGAAAAACAAATTACCGACTCCGAGATGCGGTATTTTCCAGACAGCGGTATTGGGGCGAACCCTTTCCTGTGTACTACGTGAATGGATTGCCACAAATGATTGCGGCAGAACATTTGCCAATCAGTTTGCCAGAAGTTGAAAAATATTTACCAACCGAAGAAGGCGAGCCGCCATTGGGCCGTGCCGATGTTTGGGCGTGGGATACCACACTGAACACTGTTGTAGAAAACAGTCAAATAGACCATCAAACCATATTTCCATTAGAACTCAATACCATGCCTGGATGGGCGGGGAGTTCTTGGTATTTCAACAGGTATATGGACGCGCACAATCCAAATGAATTTGCGAGTTCCGAAGCCTTGAATTACTGGAAAGAAGTAGATTTATATATTGGCGGTAGCGAGCATGCCACAGGGCATTTGCTTTATGCGCGTTTCTGGCAAAAATTCTTATTTGATTTAGACGTTGTACCAGTGGATGAGTTTGCAAAAAAACTGATCAATCAGGGGATGATTTTGGGGACGAGTGCGTTTGTAGGAAGAGTCGAAGGTACTAACACCTTTATGTCTGTAGATAAAATTACTACGGAAACTGTTCAGTGGATTCATGCAGATGTTTCTTTTGTAAATGCATCGGATGAGTTGGATGTTGAGGCCTTTAAATCTTGGAGAGAAGAGTTTAAAAATGCAGAATTTATCACGGACAGTGAAGGTCTTTTTAAAGTAAAAAGAGAAGTCGAAAAAATGTCTAAATCCAAATACAACGTCGTAAACCCCGATGCTATTTGCGAACAGTATGGCGCAGATTCACTCCGTTTATATGAAATGTTTTTAGGACCTTTAGAGCAATACAAACCGTGGAATACTTCAGGAATTACAGGCGTCCATAATTTTCTTAAAAAATTATGGAAACTATATATTGGTCAAGACGGACTTAAAATCACGGATACTGAGCCTTCAAAAGACCATTTAAAAACCCTTCACAAAACCATTAAAAAAGTCACCGAAGACATAGAGAACTTTTCGTTTAATACGTCGGTCTCTACCTTTATGATAGCTGTCAATGAGCTGACCGCTCAAGGCTGTGTTTCCAAAAAAGTTTTAGAACCGTTATTGGTGTTATTCGCACCCTATGCACCACATATTGCAGAGGAATTATGGGCGCAGTTGGGACATTCAGAATCGATTACAACGGCTGAGTTTCCAGAATTTGACGCCAGTCACTTGATAGAAAGCACCAAAGCCTACCCCATATCATTCAATGGTAAAATGCGATTTACGATCGAATTGTCATTGGATTTAAGTAAAGAGGACATAGAAACGGCTGTGATGGAGGATGAGAAAACACTCGCACAACTAGACGGGCGCGTCCCGAAAAAAGTGATTGTTGTACCTGGTAAAATTGTAAACATTGTTGGATAATATAGATTCTATCGAAGTCATTGGGCTCATTGCGGCTTGCTTGACCACCTACGCATTTTTGCCTCAAGTGTATAAAACGTGGAAAACAAAAGATGTTTCAGGCTTTTCATTGCCTACCTTTTCTTTGTTTTTTGTGGGCATTGTATTTTGGTTGGTGTATGGCATTTTAAAAGACAGTTTGTCAATGATTTTGGCAAATACGATTACTTTGGTATCATCATTTACGTTATTAGTCTTTATTTATAAATATAGAAAACGTTAAAATGTACTGTCAATTTTTAAAACTTAAAAATTGTTGTTACTTTTATAATATATAAACTAAATCTAAAAATTAAATATTATGGGAACCTACTATCTTATTCTTGGAGCCATTGCTTTAGTCAGTTGGCTTGTGAGTTCAACCTTAAAACGCAAATTTGCAACCTATTCAAAAATCCATTTACGCAATGGGATGAGTGGTGCTGAAATTGCTGAAAAAATGCTTTTAGATCATGGCATTAAAGATGTAAAAGTCGTCTCAACTGCGGGGCGCCTTACCGATCATTACAATCCTAGAGATAAAACAGTGAACCTTAGCGAAGCTGTTTATAACGAACGGAATGCAGCGGCGGCGGCTGTGGCTGCTCACGAATGTGGACATGCGGTGCAGCATGCGCAAGCTTACAGTTGGTTGCAATTGCGCTCTACCCTTGTGCCGGCGGTGAATATTTCTTCAAAATTATCCATGTGGTTGATTATTGGAGGTCTGATTTTAGGCTTTGGAGCTGGTGTTGGCTTGGGTTATTGGGTGGTTGTTTCAGGTTTTGTGTTGATGGCGGTCGCCACAGTATTTAGTTTTATCACCTTACCTGTAGAATACGACGCGAGTAACCGTGCATTGGCATGGTTAAAAAATAAACACATGCTGTCTCAAGAAGAATTTAAGGGAGCCGAAGATGCACTCAAGTGGGCGGCACGAACCTATTTGGTAGCAGCACTGGGATCACTTGCAACTTTAGTGTATTGGGCCTTTCAGATTTTTGGAAGAGACTAGTTATATTTTAATCTGGCGATCAATTTGTTGATCTAAGGAAATAAATGTTTCGGTTCTTGAAACCCCTGAAATCGGTTGAATCTGTTTGTTTAGAACAGCCATGAGGTGTTCATTATCCTTACACAGAATTTTGATTAACACACTCCAATTTCCAGTGGTGTAATGACACTCTAAGACTTCAGGAATTCTTTTGAGCTGCTTGACAGCGTCTGAGTTATTTTTGGCTTTGTCTAGAAACACCCCCACAAATGCCATGGTTGTATAGCCCAAGACTTTTGGATTCAACACAAACTTAGAGCCTGCAATAAGTCCAGAGCTTTCTAACTTTCGCAGCCGTTGATGAATTGCAGCACCCGAAATCCCAACCGTACGCGCAATTTCTAGTACAGGAGTTCTTGCATCTTTCATTAATGCTCTTAGAATTGTTTTGTCAATGCCGTCAATTTCTAGGGTTTTATTCATTTTTTGCTCGAATTATCTAATTTACAAGCCAAAAGTATTCAAATTATTTCAATTTGTAACTAAATTATTGATTTAAGGGGTTATATCCTAAGTATTCAATCTCTTCCTCTTTAAATATGACACCAAATTCTTTCAATTCGTTTAATACAGGGGTGTAAAATTCTTTTTTCGTTGGAATTTGAACGCCATAGCTTTGTATTTTGTTGTTTAATATAGCTAAAGTAGCTATTGCAACGGGCAATCCTACGGTTTTTGCCATCGCAGTAAATGTTTGGTCTTCGCCAGTACATACCATAGTTGCATCAATTTGGTGTTTTTTACCATCCAATTCATAGCCAAACTTGTGATACATCACAATCATGTCTTTGTCTTCTGGACTTAAAGTCCAACTGTCTAAAAGTATTTTTTGAAGAATTTGTGCCGGTGTTGCATTTTTCAATTCCACTTTTTTATCGGGGTTAAAGACATCAAGTTCTTCGAGTTTCCCCCATACAATATCATCTTGATCAATCTTTAATTGATATCTTAATTTTAATTCTACTGAATCTGTAGGACTGTAAGGTAAAAACGAATTCACAAAACTTCGATAGCTCATGTTTTCGCTATCCGCGATCGTATAGCTGTCGTCGGTCATTCCAAGAACTACAAAAATTTGCCAAGCTCTGCTAAAACCAACCCGTCGGATCGTTCCTCGGTACAAGGTCTTGACATCTTCCAATCCATAGACCTCTTGATATTTAAGCGAATCTCTATTGGCATAGGCCTCAAAGCGTCCATAGCCCTCTACTTCCAAAAACTCCGTACGTCTAAACAAGCGGTGGTAAGGGATGTATTTAAATTTTCCTTCTTGCAGAAACTTTGCAGCACCGCCTTGTCCCGCCAATACTACATTGCGAGGATTCCAAGTAAATTTATAATTCCAAAGGTTTGTATCACTTTCAGGAGCCATCAAGCCCCCTGTAAAAGATTCAAATAGAAGCATCTTCCCGCCAGCTGCTCTAATGCGATCGATCACCTGCATTGCACTCATGTGATCAACGCCAGGGTCCAATCCAATCTCATTTAAAAATATCAAATTTTTAGCTTTTGCTTCTGCATCCAAGGCCTTCATTTCTTCACTGACATAAGACGCTGTTACCAAATTTTTCCCAAATGCTAAGCAATCTTTGGCGACCTCTATATGAAATCTAGCGGGCAGCATAGACACCACGATATCTGCATTTCGAACTGCCTTTTCACGCGCGGCTTTGTCAAAAATATCAAGCTTAAGTGCGTTTGCATTGGCGTGGTTTCCAATCAATTTCTCAGCATTTGAAATTACTAAATCACCAATAGTGATGTTTAAATTTTCTGAAATGGATTTATCTAAAAAATATTTTATAAGGTAGGATGCAGACTTGCCTGCTCCGATGATTAAAATGTTTCGCATATTGATAATAGATTCTTACTTTTGTGATTAGTTTGACGACTAAAGTAGTAAATAGAATACTTTATAAAACAAAATGGATAGAAAAATATTTTTATTAGCGTGTGTTACAGGAGGACTTGGTGTTGTTTTAGGAGCCTTTGCGGCGCATGGTTTGAAACCCTTACTTAGTATTTCAGCATTTGAGAGCCTTAATACAGGCATTCGCTATCAAATGTATCATGCATTTTTGTTGTTTTTTATTGGTACCACCACGCAGATCAAACCCAAACAAAAATCGATTTTGTTTAAACTCATTCTCATTGGAGTTTTATTATTTTCGGGTTCTATATATTTATTAGCGACCAATGATTTGACTTCCTTTAATTTTAAAGTTATTGGATTTATTACACCTGTTGGCGGGCTGTTTTTAATCGCTTCATGGGTGCTTTTATTCACCTATTTTTTTAAAAAAAATAGTTTGTGAGAATTATTAGTAGTCCTTTTAAAATTATACAGTTCACGAAATTTTGTTTAAAAACAAATACAAAAAAAAGGCTGCCTTTTGGGACAGCCTTTTAATAAAAATAAATATAGGATTGCTTCTACAGAACAACTAACTTCTTCGTCACGGTTTTATTATCATCATCAAGAGCGATGAACCTCATGGTATAAACACCAGTGGCTAAATTCAATTCAAGTGTACCTTTCCCTGAATTATCAGTAATGACTTTAGAAAGGTTCGTTTTTTGCCCAGTTATGGTATAAGCTTCAATTTTTAAATCTCCAATTCCTTTAGGATAAGTAAAATTAACAATCTTACTTGATGTCGGGTTTGGAAAGAGTGAAAATGAAAATTCACTATCAAATTCACCTTCAGGCGATTTATTAGATAAATTTTCTGAGGAATAAGCACCTCTATTTGAACTAGAACTTGATCTTGCACCAACAGTAGCTGTTAACCCTTTAACTAAGAAGGTTTGTTTCCAGCTCGTTTAGTCTCGAGAAATAGCATCCATTAAAGAATACCCATTCTTGTAGTTAGACACAGATTTTGAAATTGCATATCGGTTAGTCCCATCTGGATTTATAGTAAGCATATGGTAACCATTGGACTTCGGGAAAATTGAAAAAGTTTTTTCTTTATTATCTGTAACAGGGCCCTGTTTTAGATATTTAGTATTGTCTGCATCGTTGATTTTTAGATATTTTTTTGATTTCTGTGATTTGATATAGAACTCATTTTCAAAATACACACCATATTGCCTTAGATTATAAGTATGGGTTTTATAATTATTTATAGGCTCTAGATCAAATTTTTGATTACTAGCTCCATGCCAACTATGTGTAATAATTGGAGCTTCATTACTCGTCCAACCTCCAAAAACATCAAAGTATCTATAGTCATCCATACATTTTATATGACTATATGAGCCGCTTACGGCATAATGTGATCCTGAAGCCCAATGGCTAAAATAGTTAGTGTAAGGGTTTACTTTTGCTTTTAAAATTGAGACGGAGGATGTTCTTAGCTGTTCAGCAGTGAGCCCTTTTAAAGTTTCTCCTATAGAGCGTAGTTTTGATTTATCTTCATCGAAGAAAAAAGCCCACAAAACACTCGGATTATGATAGATGTCTTGATATACCCAGTTTCTATAAGATTGCTCAGGAATATCAATTATTTGTGATGGAGTTTTAGTGCTTGATTTAAAACCGTTTACCGAAGTTTGAAAATGACCCTTTAGATTGTTCATGGATGAATATATCAATCCCTTTTGAATGAAATCGGCAGTTCCTTCAATCCAAGCTGTCGAACTACCTTCTATATATCCTCCAGCTCTTATGAATTTACCATCTAAAAAATGCCAAAATTCATGTCCTACAGCCCAAGTTGTCCATTGACCACCGTCATCAAATCCATAAACGAATGAATCGGCGGTATTATTTGCAACACTAGGATCGCCTTCTAGGTAAATCCCTCCATTGTTTGTGCTGATTCCAAAAAGAACACCAGCAAATTCACTATAATCGGCTTTGCTATTGTGTACCCATATATTAAGTCTTGTGGTTCTGTCACCTGTAGCAGGGGTTAATTGGTTTTCCGCCCCAAAGATTTCTTTAAATATCCCCCAAGTCTTTAACAATTCTGTTTCTACCTGTACCAATTGTGCAGATGAGACGTTGCCTAATAGTTTTACGGTTATTTGATTATTATAGATGGTAAATTCTCGAGTTCTATAATAGAGAGAACGCTCGATATTATCTTTCCAGTCACCAATGTCAAGATCACTTTGATAATCAATAACACTAGATGTCTTGCCATATATTTTTAAATAAGCATTAGCGCCGTACAGACTGTTTAAAAACATCAGTTTAGTTCTTGCCTTTACGTAAAATTTATTGTTTTTATCTGTCAAATAACGTCCTATTTCTGATATTGCATTAAGAAAATAATTGCCGCCATCTATCTGATCATCTTTACTATATTGATATATATTTTGGTTCATCAGAGATACAAATGCAGAATAAAGATTTATAGAGTCATCGACAGCATCTTCTGCTAAAATTAGTTTCTTATAATGCTCATAATGCCATGTTTGTGTTTTTAATAACAAGAGTTCAGCTTCTCTACTTTTAGTAGAGGATGTGAATGTTGATAGTTTTTTCAATTTATTAACGATTTTAGCTAAAGTTTCACCAATGTATGCATGTTTATTGTTATTCAAGTTTGAGAATCTATTTCCAAAACCACCATTGTTTAATTCTATAAGTTGGGCTAAGAAGGTTAAAAGATCTTTACTAGGTTCTGCCAATGCAGTTGTTGTGTCGAAATCCCAATTTATGAAGTCAGAATAGTTCTCAGCTAAGGTCTCATAAACTAAAGAAGATAATTTGCTTTTTAGTGTTGTCTCATCGGTGGAAGTAAACTTATCATTGTAAAAAGAATAGGAGTCATAAAAATTGATAAAACTACCAGCCCTCAAATAATAGACCAAACTAAGCATCTTTTTTAACTTGGCTGTTTCCCCCGGTCTCCAGCCAGCTGCCAAAGTTTTTAGTTTATCCGCTATATAATACATGTTTCTAGCGCTGTAAAATGAGCGCTTATAATAATCATAGCCACTACTTAAATCAGCTCTAAAAAAACAACTCTCATCCTGTGATTTAATTATTTGATTAAATAAATAACTGTCATAATACCAATAAACGTATAATAAATTAAATCCACAAGTGCTTGCGGAATTGACATTAGAGCTCCCTGTTAATCCTTGGGAAGCACTGTTTAAACCGCTAATTGGAGGACTATCATTAATAGGGTAATCAAATTGACATTCTGTGAAAGAAGTCGTGGTTTCGCCCCCAGGTCCTTCTACAGATTCTCTTTGGGCATTGATTAGTCCAGTCACACCAAAAATTAATGCTACTAAAACTAATTTCTTAATTGAAATTTGTGGTTTCATAAGTAATGTTTTTAAATATTAGTTGAAATAATAGGAAGAAAATTATTAAGGTCTAATTTTCATTTTTCTCAAATTATTATGGTTGCCCAACAATTTAAAGTACATACGTTGCGTTATTGCATAATAATTAAATCGATGTATAGTCGATTTTAGGTCGGTTTTTTTAATATTATCACAATTACCTAACAATTTAAAGTACAACTGTAGACTTATGATAATTAAATCAATTTTAAAGTATAATTGATTTGGGTCTGTAAACTAAGCGATATTTAATACGCCAATCATGAAGGTCTAGTGTCCTCATAATTAATTACTTCTTGTTAACATGCAAACTTAATGTTAAATTAAGCATCACTTCAATAGTATATTGCCACATGGTAGTGTAATGTTATCCAATACGTCTTAAATTATATTAAAATATAGATTCCTAATTTTTAATTGCACTTAAATACATTTTTTTTATTATTTTAACACATCTTTGATAGTCATTTAATATTATTCAATACTTTTGTAATGTTAAATAATATTGATATACATGACACAACCAAAACCTATCACGAAAACGATTTCGTTAAACCCCTACGGAATAACGTCTTCAAAAGCACATTACCAACTATCCCCAAATCAACTACACGCTCTGACAATTTCAAAAAAACAAGGTCTTGAAACAAGTTCAGGTGCCTTGGCAATTCAGACGGGTGAGTTTACGGGCCGCTCTCCAAAAGATCGATTTATCGTTAAAGATGCCATTACCAAAGATCGCATTTGGTGGGGGGATGTCAACATTCCATTCGCTCCAGATGACTTTGACGTCCTCTATGCTAAAGTGACCAGTTATCTTTCCGGAAAAGAAATTTTTGTACGCGATAGTTACGCTTGTTCAGACCCCGCATACCGCACCAATATTCGGGTGATTAACGAGTATCCTTGGAGTAATCATTTTGCCTATAATATGTTTTTAAGACCGACGGATTCTGAATTGAAAGATTTTGATCCGGAGTGGACGGTCATCAATGCTCCTGGTTTTATGGCGGATCCCAACCAAGACGGCACCCGTCAGCATAATTTTGCCATTTTAAATTTCACAAAAAAAATAGCTCTTATTGGCGGTACTGGATATACAGGTGAAATCAAAAAAGGTATCTTTTCGGCTCTAAATTTTATACTTCCAGTATTCAAAAACACGTTGCCAATGCATTGCAGTGCCAACGTTGGGAAGGACGGCGATACCTCCATCTTTTTTGGACTCTCAGGAACGGGAAAAACAACACTTTCTACCGACCATCACCGTCATTTAATTGGCGATGACGAACATGGCTGGACTAGTGAAAACACCATCTTCAACTTTGAAGGCGGTTGTTATGCTAAGGTCATAAATCTCTCTAGAGATAACGAACCCGAAATTTTTGATGCGATTAAAAAGGGTGCCATTTTAGAAAATGTAGTGATGGATGCGAACGGCAAGGTTGATTATTCAGACACCACCATCACGCAAAACACGCGGGTAAGTTATCCGCTTGATTTTATTGATAATATTCAGCCCAATTCCATTGGTAAAAATCCTAAAAACATATTTTTCCTTACCGCTGATGCTTTTGGCGTGTTGCCTCCCATTTCTAAATTAACGCCTGGTCAAGCGGCCTACCATTTTATATCGGGTTATACGGCCAAAGTAGCCGGTACCGAAGCAGGAATTACGGAACCCGTTCCTAGTTTTTCAGCTTGTTTTGGAGCGCCTTTTATGCCCTTGCATCCCACCAAATATGCTGAAATGTTGAGTGCCAAAATGAAAGCAACCGGCGTGAATGTTTGGTTGGTAAACACAGGATGGACTGGCGGGCCTTATGGTATTGGAACGCGCATGAAATTATCATTCACCCGTGCAATGATCAACGCAGCCATGGATGGCTCCTTAGAAGCCGCTAACAAAGACAACTACCATGTTCATTCCGTTTTTGGAGTGCTTCAGCCTAGAGTGTGTCCCAATGTCCCAACGGAAGTGTTGAGCCCTCGAAAAACATGGAAAAATGATGAAGGATTTTATAAAACGGCTCATAAATTAGCCGCCTCTTTTAAAACGAATTTCAAAAAATTTGAAAGCTATGCCAATGATGAAATCATGGCTGGCGGACCAAAAATCTAATCTAATTTGGTTTTTATCTATTTAAAAAATAAAAAATTGTAATTTTAGGGTTCACAATGAACCAATGAGATATTTAGTTTTTGTCTTACTTTTCTGTTCTTTTTATTCATGTAATTATTATGAAAAAAAGAAACTAGATTCTGATACGATTTTAATGGAAGAATTAAAAACGTTTAATTGGAATGAAGTCGATCGCTATCCTAATTTTGAAAACTGTGCGGATTCGATTGACTTTCAGGATAACAAAAATTGTTTTGAACAAACCATTACAACCCACATTTCTGAATATTTTAGCACACAAAACATCATCGTAACCCAAACGGTGAGCGATACAATTCTCATCGATTTGTTGGTATCCAATAGCGGCGAGATTCAAATCTCTCAAATTCAAACCCAAGAATTGACCAAACAACAAATTCCCGATTTGGATTTCATTTTAAGCCACAGTTTAAAAGGACTTCCAAAATTATACCCCGCGATTAAACGAAGTCAACAAGTGCAAACGGCATTTCAATTGCCAATAATTCTTAGAGTAGATTAATGGCAGAAGAAAAAATTATATTAGGGATTGACCCCGGAACCACGATTATGGGATTTGGGCTGATTAAAGTCAAGGGAAAAACCATGGAGTTTTTACAATTGAACGAGTTGCTACTTCAAAAATACGACGATCATTATTTGAAACTCAAACTTATTTTTGAACGTACCATTGAATTGATTGACACCTTTCATCCGGACGAAATTGCGATTGAAGCGCCCTTTTTTGGTAAAAATGTCCAAAGTATGTTAAAGCTCGGAAGAGCGCAAGGTGTTGCCATGGCGGCTGGACTTTCGAGAGAAATCCCGATTACGGAATACGCTCCTAAAAAAATAAAGATGGCCATTACTGGAAACGGAAATGCCAGTAAAGAACAAGTTGCTAAAATGCTGCAAAGCCTTTTGAATTTGAAAGAATTGCCTAAAAACCTCGATTCAACAGATGGATTGGCGGCGGCGGTTTGTCATTTTTATAACCAAGGTAAAGTCACTGGTGGTAAAAGTTACACTGGTTGGAGTGCCTTTGTGAAGCAAAACGAAAGTAGAGTTAAAAAATAAAACCCCTATTATGGACATAGAAGCCCTCAAATATCCTATTGGAAAACCTAAGATTCCAGCCAATATTGAACCCGCTCATATCCAAGATTGGATACAGACGATCCAACAATTTCCTTCGTTGGTAACCAAAGAAGTGACGCATTTGACAGACAAAGAACTTCGTTATAAATACCGCCCTGAGGGATGGACCGTTCAACAAGTAATTGGGCATTGTATCGATAGTCATATGAACAGCATCATCCGTTTTAAATTGGCATTGACCGAAGAGAACCCCACCATTAAACCTTACGACGAGGCTCCGTGGGCAGAGCTGTCCGACACCTTAAATTTCAGCATTCAAAGTTCGACCACACTTTTAGCTGGAATCCATCAGCGGTGGGTGTTTCTGTTAGAGCAATTAGACGGTTCACAATTAAAAAGAGCCTATCTCCATCCCGAAGGGAATGAACTGGTTACTTTGAAAGAAGGCTTGGCTATATACGCCTGGCATTGCAATCATCATTTACAACACATTATCAATGCGAAAGCATTCAAATATTAATCAAAAAATCTATTTTAGTGTCTGGTATTTATATCCACATTCCATTTTGTAAAAAAGCTTGTCACTATTGTAACTTTCATTTTTCGACGAATCAAAATTCTAAATCGGCATTTATCAAAGCCGTTTGTAAAGAACTGATGCTCCGTAAATCGGAATACGCATCCGAAGAAATTCAATCCATTTACTTTGGAGGCGGCACCCCAACCGTGTTAGAAGTTTCAGAGTTAGAAGTGATTCTTCAGACGGTGTACGAACATTACAAGGTGTCCGATACGCCTGAAATCACCCTTGAAGCCAACCCAGATGATTTGGATGCCGACAAGATAAAAGCACTTTCACATACAAAAATCAACCGATTGAGCATCGGCATTCAATCCTTTCATGAGTCTGATTTATCAGCTATGAACAGAGCGCACAACGCCGACGAGGCTAAAAAATGTTTAGAAATTGCCACGACTTATTTTGATAACATCACCATCGATTTAATGTTTGGAATGCCCACAATGTCAGTTGCACAGTGGCGACAAAACTTACAAACCGCTTTTGGATTTGGCATCAAACACCTGTCTTGCTACGCCCTCACCGTCGAACCAAAAACTGCCTTGGAACATTTTATCAAAAAAGGAAGTCACCCCCCAATGGACGATGAGTTGGCAGCCAAACATTTTGAGGTGTTGTTAGAGGAAACTGCCACACAAGGATTGACCCATTATGAAACCTGTAGTTTTGGACATCCCGATTATTTTTCAAGACACAATACAAGTTATTGGTTGGGAAAAACCTATATGGGAGTTGGGCCGTCGGCACATTCGTTTGATGGCGTTCAAAGAAGTTGGAATGTTTCTAACAACTCCAAGTATATCAAATCAATGGAAGCCGATGTACGGCCGTTTGAATCGGAAGTGTTATCCGTTGAGAATAGATTTAACGAATACATCATGACGGGTTTGCGAACGATATGGGGTGTTTCTCTTGAAAAAATTGAAACCGATTTTGGGGCTCACATCAAAGCCCAATTACTTGAAAACTCAAAAAAATTCAGAACTTCTAAGACCCTTATTTTAGAAGAGAATCATTTAAAAATCACAAGAACTGGAAAATTTCTTTCGGACGGAATTGCCTCCGATTTGTTTTTAGTTTAATCAAATTTATTAAATTTACGCAAAGCATAATTTTTTTATGAAAGCAATTATTCAAGCCAACAGCCGTACCTACACTATTTATATCGATCAGCCTTTGGATATTTCTATTCCATTTCGTGCGTCTAAAGAGAATGTAAATGCATGGTATTTGCCACCACCCAAAATATATCCAGCCAAAGTGAAGGAATGGACTGGAAGTGTCAAAGAAGGTGCTGCGGTTAATTTTAACACCATCGAATTTAATCCGCATGCGCATGGAACGCACACCGAATGTGTGGGACATATCACTGAGGAAGTCCATACCATTAATGCTTGTTTGACACAGTTTTTGTTTGTGGCAGAAGTCATTACCGTGGTTCCAGAATCCTTAGATGGCGATTTTATTATTTCTGAAAAACAACTGCGCTATGCGATAGGCAACAAAAAAAGAGAAGCGGTGGTGATCCGAACACTTCCCAATACAACGGATAAATTAAACCGACAATATGCACATACAAATCCGCCTTACCTTACGGAAGCCGCTGCTATTTACCTTCGTGAAAAGGGGGTGAAGCATTTGTTAGTAGATACCCCAAGTGTGGATAAAGAAAAAGACGACGGACAGCTTTTGGCACATAAAGCCTTTTGGAATGTTGATGGCGAAATGCGCATGGATGCAACGATTACGGAACTGATTTATGTCCCGAATTCAGTGTTGGATGGGAAGTATATTTTAAATATTTTAATTGCACCTTTTGAAAATGATGCTTCGCCCAGCAAACCAATCTTATACAAATTATACGATAAAGAAACCCCAAAACCCTGATGATCACCATTGATGCCATTCAATCTTTTTGTTTAAAAAAAGAACAAACCTCCGAAGAATTTCCTTTTGATGAAAGCACCTTGGTATATAAGGTCTTAGGGAAAATATTTGCACTGTGCCCACTGGAAGCGTGGGAGCAAGGCAAACCGTCCATTACCTTGAAATGTGACCCTGACTATGCCGACGAACTCCGAAATGAATACGATTCCATTCACTCTGGATTTCACGCCAATAAAAGACATTGGAACACCATCTATTTAAGCAACTGTGGATTTTCGCCTGAGTTTCTTTTTGAACTGATAGACCATAGCTATGCGATGGTGGTTAAAAATATGCCTAAAAAATTAAGTAGTCAGATTAAATCAACTTTTTAAAGTCCGAAGGACTCAGCGTTGTGATGGTTTTGAATTGTTTGTTGAAATTTGAAATATTTTTAAATCCACACTGATAGGCAACATCAAAAATCCGTAGGTCCTTGTGTTTTCGGATCAGTTTACAGGCATGTTCCACACGGATTTCTTTTAAAAATTCAAAATAGGTTTTATTGGTGACTTTTTTAAAATACTTACAAAACGAATTTTTAGTCATGGAGGCTACTTGCGCCACGGCTTCAAGGCACACCTCTTTGTTGTAATTTTCAAAGGTATACTCCAACACATCCGTCATTCTTTTTCCTTCTACAGGACTGTATTTTTTGTCATACACAAAGGACGATAAACGTTGGTGTTCTGAGTTAGATAGAATTTTTAGAAGGTCTAAAAATAGGATAAACCGCTGGAGTTTTGTGGCTTTATGAATTTTAGAAAATAATTTTGATGAGGTTTCTGTAGAACCTAATAGTTTAAAACCATAGCTCGATTTCTCAAAAAAGGAACGCAATTCTTGGGATACTTCCAAATCAAAAAAACCAGATCCAAAAGAATCTTTTGTAAAAAAAAGGGACCTCATTTTTGAGACGGAAGACGCCTCTACATCGGACTTAAAAACATGCGGCATAAAACTTCCAATCACAATTACATCCCCTTTTTTATAGGGGTTTATGGAATCTCCAATTACAAGTGTGCCTTCACCACGGAGGATATGACATAGTTGAATTTCTTCGTGTTGGTGCAATTTTTCATAGAAAAATGGCCCTTGATCTTGTTGGTAGATGAGGGTTGATTCTTTTGTTTTGGGAATGATAAAAGAAACAATGTTCATACTTCAAAGTAACTAAATACTACTCTAATATAGAAATTATTTCTTAATTATGGATAATATAGTATCACTAATTGATTAAAATGGTTCATATTTTTTTCTAAAAAGGAATTAATTTTAGCTTCTCAAATTAATAAACAAATTGTATGAAGACTATAAAATGGGAAGGCGTAATGCCAGCAGTGACTACCAAATTCACTCAAAATGATGCGTTGGATCTATCGATGTTTACGACCAACATCAAAGCACAATTAGACGCCGGCGTGCAAGGAATTGTATTAGGCGGGACCTTAGGTGAAGCCAGTACACTTTTGAAATCAGAAAAAAAGACTCTGATTGAAACTACTGTTGAACAGGTAAATAATAAGGTGCCTGTATTGATGAACATTGCGGAGCAATCTACCAAAGCGGCGATTCTTGCAGCAGAGGCAGCAGAGCAACAAGGTGCCAATGGGTTGATGTTGCTACCGCCCATGCGCTATACGGCTTGTTCCAAGGAAACGGTAGCGTATATTTCTGAAGTTGCTAAAAGCACGTCTTTACCTCTCTTAATATATAACAACCCCGTCGATTATAAAATTGAAATTACCTTAGAGATGTTTGACGAGCTGCTTAAATATGACAACATTCAAGCGGTGAAAGAATCGACTCGTGACATTACTAACGTGACCCGCATGATCAACCAATTTGGGGACCGTCTCAAAATTATGACGGGCGTGGATACCCTTGCGTTAGAGAGTTTAATTATGGGCGCAAGCGGCTGGATTGCAGGACTTGTGTGTGCATTCCCGAAAGAAACGGTCGCCATTTATGAACTTCAAAAAGCTGGGAGAATTCAAGAAGCCATCGCCTTGTACCGTTGGTTCATGCCCTTGTTAGAGTTGGATATTAATGCTAAATTAGTACAAAATATAAAGTTAGCTGAGGTCTATACAGAAATCGGTACCGAATTCGTAAGACCCCCACGCCTCCCATTATTTGGAGCAGAACGCACAAAAGTGCAACACATTATAGAGACGGCTTTGAAATCACGACCAACGCTGCCAAATTATTAACGTCTAAAATTAGATTTATGGAATTAGGAAAAAATCATATTGGATTTACACATACTGCCACCGGTGGTAAAACGTTCACAACATTCAATCCAAAGTTAAATGAAGCCAATGACATTACTTTTACGGAAGCGACTTCCGAAGAAATTGATGCCGCCGTTGCATTAGCCGCCGAGGCTTTCGACGCTTATAAAAACACTTCAAGCAAAGAACGAGCTCAATTTTTAAATGCAATTGCCGATGAGATTTTAGCACTTGATGACACTTTAATTCAGATGTATTGTCAAGAAACAGGACTTCCAGAAGGCCGTGCGAAAGGTGAGCGCGGACGTACTGTTTTTCAATTGCAAAGCTTTGCGAATTTAGTATCTGAAGGTTCTTGGGTGGATGCCACTATTGATGTTGCCAATCCAGACCGTACGCCCTTTCCAAAATTAGACATCCGAAGACTGGACATTCCTTTAGGCCCCGTTGTGGTGTTTGGAGCGAGTAATTTCCCGTTAGCCTATTCCACGGCTGGAGGAGATACGGCGTCGGCACTCGCCGCAGGCTGCCCCGTTATTGTAAAGTCACACCCAATGCATGCTGGAACCGGAAGTTTGGTGGCGGAAGCCATTATTAAGGCAGCCAAAAAAACAGGCATGCCAGATGGGGTGTTTTCAAACTTAAACAGCAGCGGTATTGAAGTAGGACAGCAATTGGTGTCAGACCCCAAAGTGAAAGCGGTAGGATTTACGGGCAGTATTCGTGGGGGACGTGCCTTGCTTGATTTGGCGGCACAACGTCCGGAACCGATTCCAGTGTTTGCGGAAATGGGCAGTATCAACCCTGTTGTGATGCTTCACGAAGAACTCGAAAAAAACACAGCCTACTGGGCAGAAGCCTATGCACAATCGATCTCCCTAGCGGCAGGTCAATTTTGTACGCAACCCGGTTTGATTTTAAGTTTAAAAGGATCAGTGTTTACAAACTTCACGAACTTATTAGTAGATGAAATTAAAAAAATAGATGCCAATTGTATGTTGCATCCTGCTATTTTTGAAGGATTTCAATCGAACAAAAATACGTCCCAATCCCAATCAGGACTTGAAATATTAACAAATGACAACTCTTCGGAGACTCCTAATTTTGCAGGATCAAGTCTTGCACGCATTGATGGTGACGCGTTTTTAAAGAACCGCATTTTACATCAAGAAGTTTTTGGACCTTACACGCTTCTTGTGGAGTGCGAATCTTTGGCACAAATGAAAACGATCATCACAAATTTAGAAGGGCAGTTGACGGCCTCATTAATCGCGACCGAAGCAGAAGCAAAAGCCAATTTTGAAATTATCGAGGCACTTCAAAACCGTGTGGGGCGTCTAGCCTTTAACGGTGTTCCAACAGGAGTAGAAGTTTGTAATTCGATGGTACATGGCGGGCCTTATCCAGCATCCACAGACAGTCGATTTTCTGCTGTTGGTGTCCACGCAATCAAGCGTTGGGTACGTCCTTTTAGCTTTCAGAATTTTCCAGATAGTTTACTGCCTGAGGCCTTAAAAGAACAGAATCCATTGGATATCAAGCAAACGCGTATTTAATTTTAAATTTCAATGAGCAAAGCTGAATTCAAATGTATTGATGCCCATACTTGTGGAAACCCTGTTCGGGTGGTGACCACAGGTCATCCTCCTTTGGTGGGCGCCAATATGAGTGAAAAACGTCAGCACTTTCTCAATGAATTTGACTGGATTCGAAAAGGCTTGATGTTTGAACCCAGAGGGCATGATATTATGAGTGGCAGTTTTTTGTATCCGCCTCAAGACCCTTCTAACGATGTTGCAATATTGTTTATCGAAACTTCGGGATGTTTGCCAATGTGTGGACATGGAACCATCGGTTCTATTACGGTGGCTATTGAAGCAGGACTCATCACCCCAAAAATTCCGGGGAAGGTTAAAATGGAAGCCCCGGCAGGACTTGTGGAGATTGAATACTCACAAGTAGGAACGAAAGTAGAGTGGGTAAAAATCACCAATGTTAAAAGTTATTTAGCAAAAGAACAGTTACACATTGAAGATCCAAACTTAGGAGCTTTGACTTTTGATGTGGCGTATGGAGGTAATTTTTATGCCATTGTGGATCCTCAAGAAAATTTTTCGGGGGTTCAAGATTTTACGGCCTCAGAACTGATTCGAATTTCTCATGAATTACGAAAACAGATTAATTTAAAATATCCAAATCAATTTATCCATCCCGAGAACCCTACGATCAATGGGGTGTCTCATCTGCTTTGGACAGGAACGCCTTTGAATCCGAATTCATCGGGTCGGAATGCGGTGTTTTATGGCGATAAAGCGATTGATAGAAGCCCTTGTGGTACGGGAACTTCTGCACGGATGGCACAGCTTTACGCCAAAGGTCAATTAAAGTTAGGTGAAAAATACATTCATGAAAGTTATATCGGAAGTACATTTACGGGCTGTATAGAAGCAGTCACATCAGTAGGGAATTATAAGGCGATTGTGCCAAGTATTCAAGGGTGGGCACGGATTTATGGACACAATACGATCAGTATTGATTCCGATGATCCGTATGCACATGGATTTCAAGTTTTATAGCCGATGCAAAAAAAAGTTACAATTATTGGAGGAGGCATCATTGGATTGAGTACGGCGTATTTTCTTCAAAAAGAAGGCTGCGAGGTCACCATTATCGACCGCTCCAATATGGAAAGCGGTACTTCTTATACCAATGCGGGGTATGTGTGCCCGAGTCATTTTATTCCTTTAGCAGCTCCGGGCGTTGTGCGCAGTGGATTGCGTTGGATGCTAGATGCTTCCAGTCCCTTGTATATAAAACCAAGTTTGAACAGTGATTTCTTAAAATGGGCATGGGCTTTTAATAAATCGGCGACTTCAAGTCACGTCCAAAAAAATGCCGTCCACCTTCGATATTTTACAGTATTTAGTCAAGAATTATTTCAGAGCATAAAAAAAGAGGAACAGTTTTCATTTCATTACGACAAAAAAGGATTGTTGATGTTGTGTCAATCGGCACGACAATTGGAAAAAGAATTAGAGATTCTTAGCATGGCAAATAACTTCAATATCCATGCGAAGGAAATCTCTAAATCGGAGCTTAAAATCCTAGAGCCATCGATTGAAATCAATGGGGTTGGAGGGGTGTATTTTAAAAACGATCACCACAGCACACCGAGTGATTTCATGAATCAACTGAAAGCTCATTTAAAGTCCAAAGGCGTTCGTGTTTTTCCCAATGAAACGGTCGTTGATTTTAAGATGAAACAGGGTAAAATTGAAAGTGTTGTCACAGACAAACAAACACTTTATTCAGAGGAGTTTGTGATGGCTTCGGGCTCTTGGTCGGCGGATTTATGTAAAAAAATGGGTTTAAAATTACTGCTTCAAGCAGGGAAGGGGTATAGCATGAATACGCAGGTTTCAACCGGAATTACGATTCCTACTATTTTAGCGGAAGCGAAAATTGCCGTGACGCCTATGGATGGTTTTACACGTTTTGCAGGGACGATGGAAATTGCAGGTATCAATCAAAATATAAATAGAAAAAGGGTAGAAGTCATCGCGAAAGCTGCGCATCACTATTATCCTTCCATTCAATTGTCAGCACCCGAAATTGAGGCGGCCACTTGTGGACTTCGTCCGCTTTCTCCAGACGGATTGCCGTATATTGGAAAACCTCATTCTTGCGAGAATATGACCATTGCGACAGGGCACGCCATGTTGGGTTGGACTTTAGGGCCGGGTACAGGGAAACTAGTTTCGGAATTGATCCTCAATAAAAAAACATCTTTAGATATAAATCCTTACCATCCTAACAGGAGATTTTAATAGCTGACAAAACAAAGTTTCATTTAAATTTATGTAGTTTTGGAGAAACGAATACACCCTAAAGTTATGAAGAAAATATTTTTAAGTTTTGCTTTTTCAGTGGTAGCTACACTCTCAGCTCAAACCGAATTAGACCTCATTAATGCCGTGAGTTTAGATTCTCTTAGCCAAACGGTTCAGGAATTTACGGGTGAAATTGCGACGAATGTTGGGGGTAATAGTGTTACGATATTGAATAGAGGGCAAGCCAATAATGATCTTGCTGGAGATTATTTGGTTGAAAGATTCAATGCGATGGACAATCTCACTGTAAATGATCAGGCTTTTAATACCAACGGACGCAACATCATTGCGACGCAGTTCGGGAAAACCAATCCAAACGATATTTACATTATTTGTGCGCATTACGATTCGGTGGCAGACTATTGTGCCGATGACAATGCTTCTGGAACGGCTACTGTCTTAGAAATTGCACGAATTTTATCGACTCAATGTATGGACAATACGATCATTTATGCCTTGTGGGATGAAGAAGAAATAGGGCTTAAAGGAGCTGGTTTTTATGCCACGCAAGCAAATACCAATGGAGATAATATATTGGGTGTTTTAAACATTGACATGATGGGATATGATGGTGATAACGACGATGATTTTGATATTGATGTGCGTCCAGTTGCAAATTCTCTAGCGATGAAAGATGATTTGGTAAGCTTGTTAGCAACGTATAATTTTAATTTAAACGTTAATGTGGTCAATCCGGGAACAACGGCTAGTGACCATGCACGTTTTTGGAATCAAGGGTTTTCTGCGGTGTTGGTGGGTGAGTCTTGGGAGAATGACGATCAGACGCCTCACTACCATTCTTCTGGAGATCGTTACAGTACGTTGGATTTGCCTTATTTTCATGAGATTGCAAAATTGATTATGTCTTATATGGTGACCAAAGGGAGTTTGGTCTCCGTTGACAATTCACTTACGATGAGTTCTATGACTTTGACCTCAAACATGGATAATGCAAGTTATCAATGGGTGGATTGCAGTACAAACCTTCCAATAATAACGGAAATCAGTCAATCATTTTCTCCCACAGCAAGTGGTATTTACGCTGTTGAAGTGACTGTAGGGTCTTGTACGGAATTAAGTTCTTGTGTTGATTTCACATCTTTAGATGCAGATACTTTCAAATTAGATACGATTAAAATCTATCCGAACCCTGCTTTATCCACACTCAATATCGATCATGCTTTGAATGACGATATAACGTTTGAGTTGTTTTCAATAGAGGGTAAAAAAGTTCTCGAAGAAGTTTTAACTAAAAAACGTACAGCGTTAAATGTGAGTCAGTTTCCTCAAGGGGCGTATTTTGTACGTATTACTCAAGACAAAAAAGTGTTCTCTCAAAAAATAGTAATTGGTAAGTAGCTAACAATCTGTTTTAAAACTTAAGATTGAAGTGCTGTAAAATATTTATAAAATAAAGGAATTGTTTCGATTCCTTTGAAGTAATTGAAAAGTCCAAAATGTTCGTTAGGGGAGTGGATGGCATCACTGTCCAATCCAAATCCCATCAAAATAGTTTTGCTCTTTAATTCTTTTTCAAACAAGGCCACAATAGGAATACTTCCTCCGCCACGTTGTGGGATGGGTGCAGTCCCAAAAGTCTCTTTATAAGCCATTGCAGCAGCTTTGTATCCAATGGTGTCGATGGGTGTTACATAGCCTTGACCTCCATGGTGTGGGGTCACTTTTACAGTCACTCCTTCTGGAGCAATACTTTCAAAATGAGATTTAAAAAGTAACGTAATTTCTTCACAGTCCTGATTAGGTACCAGACGCATTGAAATTTTTGCATAAGCTTTGCTTGCAATAACGGTTTTGGCGCCTTCGCCAGTATAGCCACCCCAAATACCGTTCACATCTAGTGTGGGACGAATGGAGTTGCGTTCGTTGGTTGAGTAGCCTTTTTCGCCATAGACGGCATTGATTTTCAAAGAATCTTTATAGGCCTCTAATGAAAACGGAGCCTTTGCCATTTCTGCGCGTTCTTCGTCAGATAAATTTTCGACTTTATCATAAAAACCTGGAATGGTAATATGGTTGTTTTCATCATGTAAAGAAGCGATCATTTTGGCCAACACATTGATTGGATTTGCGACGGCTCCGCCGTAAATTCCGGAGTGTAAGTCTCTATTTGGCCCTGTGACTTCAACTTCTACATAGCTCAAGCCTCGCAGTCCCGTTGTGATGGACGGTGTGTCTTTCGCAATCATTCCGGTATCCGAAATTAAGATGACATCATTTTTTAGTTTGGTGGTGTTATTTTTGACAAACTCAGCTAGGTTTTCACTGCCAACTTCTTCTTCGCCTTCAATCATAAACTTAACGTTACACGGCAATTGATCTGTTGAGGTCATAAATTCAAGTGCTTTAACGTGCATATACATTTGTCCTTTGTCGTCACAAGCACCTCGTGCAAAGATGGCACCTTCGGGATGAAGCTCGGTTTTTTTAATGATGGGTTCAAAAGCGGGGGCGTCCCAGAGTTCAATAGGATCTGCGGGTTGCACATCATAATGACCATATACTAAAATGGTTGGGAGCTTAGGATCTATCATCTTTTCGCCATAAACAATAGGAAATCCTTTGGTTTGACAAATTTCTATGGCATCACAGCCTGCTGTTTTTAGGCTGTCGGCTACAAAATCGGCCGCTTTAAACACATCTTTTGAGTAGGCGGAGTCCGCACTGACCGAAGGGATTTTAAGAAGTTCGAAAAGCTCTTGAACGAAGCGATCTTTATTTGAGTCTAGATAAGATTGTAGTGAATTCATAGTTTGAAAATTTCTGAATGTAAAGCTACGAAAATCATCTCAAATAAATATTTCTATCTACTATTTGTATTTATAAACTATTGTTTATATTTGCGCCCTATTATAAGGCATGTTTAGCGGGCGTGGTGGAATTGGTAGACACGCTAGACTTAGGATCTAGTGCCGCAAGGTGTGGGAGTTCGAGTCTCCCCGCCCGCACTAAACAACAAAAAGCTTCTCATTTTGAGAGGCTTTTTTGTTTATGTAGATTGAGTTTAATTTTTTTAATAAGCTGTTCCATTGAAAACACATTTTGTAAAATGTTCCTATTATTTGTATTTGTAATTAGGTTGATCATTTCACGATCAGTTTTAACAATAATATTGAGTGTATATTCTAAGTTCACCAAGTCGTTATTTTTATAAAATTCTAAATAGACAATTAATTTCAGTTCTTTATTATTAACCAGAAATCTTACGCCAGCTTTAATAGCCGCTTTTAGTTAAACCCCAATTAGATTGGTTTTATTTCCTCATGTTAACAGCTTGCTTTGGCTTTTAATTCTAAAATAAAAGTCAATGATGAAACCCGTTTGTAAGAGTTTCTGGGATTTAAGATGGGACTCCAAAACTAAATCTAAAAACAGCTCCATCTCGAACCCTTTTTTTATACTTTTGTACTGTGAATAATTACGACGTTCTAATTGTAGGTGGAGGTGCAGCAGGTTTTTTTGCGGCGATCAACACGGTGACCCAAAATCCAAATCTCAAAATAGCTATTTTAGAACGCGGATCTAACGTACTTTCTAAAGTTAAAATCTCAGGGGGCGGACGCTGCAATGTCACCCATGCCGAATTTATCCCAAACGAACTGGTTTTAAATTACCCTAGGGGTGAAAAAGAATTACGAGGTCCCTTTCATAACTATATGACAGGCGACACCATGCAATGGTTTGAAGATCGTGGTGTACCCTTAAAAATCGAAGAAGACGGACGCGTTTTTCCTGTTTCCAATTCTTCACAAACCATCATAGATTGCTTTCTAGAAGAAATTAAAACGCATCAAATTGAGGTCTTATTAAACCATTCTGTGCAAGGAATTAAGTATGAAAACGATACTTGGGAGTTAGAGACCACCAAAGGTGTTTTTAGAACCCCCAAACTATTAATCGCAACAGGAAGCAACCCTAAAATCTGGAAACTTTTGGAATCTCTTGGGCACCAAGTGATTGCTCCAGTTCCTTCTTTGTTTACATTTAATATTAAAGATTCGCGTATTAAAACCATTCCTGGAGTAGTGGCTACCGACGTCCATATTTCTGTACTGAACAGTAATTTAGAATCTGAAGGTCCGTTGCTCGTAACCCACACGGGACTGAGTGCGCCTTCCATTCTAAAACTTTCCGCCTATGGCGCTTTGGAATTGGCCGAAAGACAGTATAAATTTCAAATCAAAGTTAATTTTATCAAACTCGATTTTTCAGAATGTTTAGAGGCTTTGTTGGAATTCAAAACGACGTTTCCTAAAAAAACAATTTTAAAATCTTCTCAATTGGACCTTCCTAAGCGCTTATGGGAACAATTGGTGATCGCCTCAGGTATTCCAAGCGACCTTCGTTGGGCTGAGGTGAATAAGCAGCAGCTACAAGAAATTGCCAGTCAGCTTACAGAAGCAGTATTCAACGTAGATGGCAAAAGTACGTTTAAAGAAGAGTTTGTCACAGCAGGCGGCGTGGAGTTGAAAGGCGTCAATTTTAAAACTTTCGAAAGTAAACATTTTAAAAACTTATATTTTGCAGGTGAAGTTTTAAATATCGATGCAGTAACCGGCGGTTTTAATTTCCAAAATGCGTGGACAAGTGCTTTTATTGCGTCACAACAGTTGTCTAAATAACAAATAAATAAAGCGAAGTTAGTATCTTTGTACCTCATGCCAATTTTATGATTGTAAACGAATTCATTCCACAACCGTATAAACAACTTTTAGAGAACGGCTCCGCTGCTTACAGTGCTCCGAGTAATATTGCTTTGGTGAAATATTGGGGCAAAAAAGCACATCAAATTCCAGCCAATCCGTCCATCAGTTTTACGCTAGACAACTGTAAAACCACGACCACCCTTAAGTTTGAAAAAAAGACATCCGAGGGGTTTTCGTTTGACGTGTTTTTGGAAGGTGTTTTAGAGGAAGATTTTAAACCTAAAATTGAACAATTTTTCAAACGAATTGAAACGTATCTTCCTTTTTTAAGCGCGTATCACTTTGTGATTGAAACGTCAAACACCTTTCCACACAGTTCAGGGATTGCCTCTTCAGCTTCAGGTATGAGTGCTTTGGCATTGTGTTTAATGCAAATTGAACAGCAATTAAATCCAGATATTTCAAAAGAATTTTTCAATAAAAAAGCCTCCTTTCTAGCCCGTTTAGGGTCTGGAAGTGCCTGCCGAAGTATAGAAGGTCATTTAATAGTGTGGGGCGCCCATATAAATATTGAGGGGAGTTCAGATTTAGTAGGAATTAAATACCCCTATGAAGTCCATCAGAATTTCAAAAACTACCGTGATACCATTCTTTTAGTCGATAAAGGCGAGAAGCAAGTAAGCAGTACTGTTGGTCACAATCTGATGCACAACCATCCATTTGCCGAACAGCGTTTTGCACAAGCACACTCCAATATGGATGCTTTAATTTCGGTTTTAAAATCTGGTGATTTAAACGCGTTCATTAGCATTGTAGAACGCGAAGCACTCACACTACATGCCATGATGATGAGTAGTAATCCGTATTTTATATTAATGAAACCCAATACCCTAGAAATCATAAATAAAATCTGGACATTTAGAGCAGAAACTAAGCTTCATATTTGTTTCACACTTGATGCTGGTGCCAATGTCCATGTATTATTCCCTGAGTCTGAAGCGAAACAAATTCAAGATTTTATAAAAGCCGAGTTGGCTGTGCACTGTCAAAACCAGCATTTTATTGTAGACAAGTTGGGGCAAGGTGCACAACCAATAAAAATTTAATGTATCTTTGAAGTATAATTAACCAGTGAAAATTTTTAAGTCTAACACACCTCTATGAAAGGACCACTTTTTTACTCAAAAATTTTACTCTTCGGAGAATATGGAATCATCAAAGATTCTAAAGGGCTCTCTATACCTTATAATTTTTATAATGGCGCTTTGAAAATGGATGAAAACCCAACTCCATCAGCGGTAGAGTCTAATCTCAATTTAAAGAAATTTCTTAAATATTTATCTGATATAGACACCAACTTAGTGGTGTTTGATTTAGAGCAATTACAACAAGATATCCAAGCTGGAATGTATTTTGATTCCTCCATTCCACAAGGCTATGGCGTAGGAAGTAGTGGAGCGTTGGTTGCTGCTCTGTATGATAAATATGCTCAGGATAAAATCACGGTTCTAGAAAACCTCACCCGTGAAAAATTATTAAAACTAAAAGCTATTTTCTCTGAAATGGAATCTTTCTTTCATGGAAAATCATCGGGTTTAGATCCGCTAAATAGTTATTTAAGTATTCCTATTCTTATAAATTCCAAAGACAATATTGAAGCTACAGGCATTCCTTCTCAAAACACAAATGGGAAAGGAGCTGTTTTTCTTTTAGATAGTGGCATGATTGGTGAAACCGCACCGATGGTTGGAATTTTTATGGAGAAAATGAAACAAGAAGGTTTCAGAACCATGCTTAAAAAGCAATTCATAAAACACACGGATGCCTGTGTGGAAGATTTTTTGAAAGGAGATATCAATTCACTTTTTAGAAATACCAAACAACTCTCTAAGGTTGTTTTAAGTCACTTCAAACCTATGATTCCGAAGCAATTTCACACAATTTGGGAAGCGGGTATTGAATCGAATGCCTATTACTTAAAACTCTGCGGATCTGGTGGAGGTGGTTAT
Source organism: uncultured Formosa sp. (assembly GCA_963933105.1). Classification (GTDB taxonomy): domain Bacteria; phylum Bacteroidota; class Bacteroidia; order Flavobacteriales; family Flavobacteriaceae; genus Hel1-33-131. The sequence goes on along the minus strand of CAWVRW010000007.1, from coordinate 20,759 downwards.
ATTTTAGGATTTACTGAAGATTTTCAAGCCGCCCAAAAAGCACTTATAGATCATAAATTAGAGGTCGTATATAACTTCTAAACTTTCACTATGTTTACGTCAACTCAAAATCAGATCATGCTAAAATTATTTAGCATGTTTGTGGTCGTTAGGGGTTTCAATTTGGCGCTCATCGTTATTGCACAATACATCACTGCTGTTTTTATTATGGCACCGTCCTCTCAATCGCTTTCTGAAATTTTGTTGGATCGCCCGCTTTTTGCATTGATTTTAGCAACCGTCGGAGCCATTGCTTCTGGATACATTATCAATAATTTTTACGACAGCGAAAAAGACAGTATCAACCGCCCTCGTAAATCCACTTTAGAGCAATACGTCAGTCAAAACACGAAACTAACCCTCTATTTTATAATTAATTTTATTGTTGTAATCATTGCCAGTTACGTGTCTTTTCGATCTGTTTTATTCTTTTCAATTTACATTTTCTCCATCTGGTTCTATTCTCACAAAATTAAAAAAAGACCCATAATTGGAAACTTAATTTCAGCAATTTTAACCATCACTCCCTTTTTCGCAATCTTCCTGTACTATAAAAACTACAGCGGGTTGATATTTGTTTTTGGGTTCTATTTATTTCTCATATTAGCGATGCGTGAATTGGTTAAAGACTTAGAAAATTTAAAAGGTGATTTGACTCTAGATTACAAAACTGTTCCCGTTGTCTATGGTGAAAAAACGGCGAAAATCATGATTGCTCTTCTAGTTATGATTAATATTTTAGTGACCGGATATCTAGTGTCTACATACGATTTAGGGAAAATGGATTATTTCTTTTATGGAAGTATGAGTTTGCTTTCTTTAGTTGTGGTGCTTATTTATAAAGCACAGTACCAACGGCAGTATGTTTGGGTTCACAACCTATTAAAACTTCTTATCCTATTAGGTGTTTTCAGCATTGTTTTGTTAAATCCATCGCTCATTCTGTCGAAGCTATTATAAGCAAAAAAATTACTCGCATTGTTTATGAATGCGTTACATTTGCAAAAAATTAATCATGGCAAAAGTGAACAAGAATTCAGACAGACGTGTAGGGAAGTCCAGACCTTCAAAATTGAAGGCCCCTGTAACTTCTTATTCAAAGAAAAAGTCAACGCCTTCAAAACCAAAGGTAAAGGCGAATTCTAACACGGATGAAATTCGTTTAAACAAATACATTTCAAATTCTGGAATGTGCTCGCGTCGTGAAGCAGATATGCATATCAGTATTGGGAGTGTAATGGTCAACGGAAAAGTAGTCACTGAAATGGGGTATAAAGTCCGTTTGGAAGATGAAGTTCGTTTTGATGGTGCACGTATCAATCCTGAGAAAAAAGCCTATGTCTTATTAAATAAACCAAAAGGATTTGCCACCACTACAAGTGAGGGTAAAGGCCGAACGGTGATGGATTTAGTGGCCAATGCTACAGATGCAAAAATCAGACCTATTGGACGTCTTGGTAGAAACTCTCTTGGATTGATTTTATTTACCAATGATGAGCAAATGCATGCGAAGTTTACCAATTCCAAACATGGTGTGACCCGTTTGTTCCATATGGAATTAGACAAGCCTTTGAAGTTTGAACATTTAAAAAGCATTCAAGAAGGCTTCAAATACGAAGGAAAGCACGTAACGGTTGAGGCGATTAGTTATATTGAAGGATCTCCAAAAAATGAACTCGGTCTTCAGATCAAAAACACTGGAAATACCATATTAAGAATGATTTTTGATCACTTCAAATATGAGATTGTTAAAATGGACTGTGTGACTATTGGACCCCTTTCCAAAAAAGATTTACCAAGAGGACACTGGAAACATCTTACAGAACAAGAAATTAGTAATTTAATGATGCTTTAATTTTCTAAGCACTCTTTGATTCCATAATTCCCACACCAAAACACCCATTACGGGCAGGTATTCTAAACACAGAATCAACCCGTTTTCATCGACGCTCAATTGATGATAAGCAAAATAGCTAAAAATCAAGGTATAGCTCCACACGCGTGCGAACTTATAGCTCGTAAAAATGGAGAGCAACAACAGGCTTATAATATACCAAGGATGTACCGTTGTGGACACAAAATAATACCCACCAAGCACCCATAAAATGGAGAGAATAAGTCCCGTTGTTTTTGTTTTATTTTGAATCAATTGGTAGCTTATTAGCAGTCCTAGAACACTTACCACCACAATGCCCATGCTATGAATCAGTTCCAAGTTAGAAGTTGCTTCTAACCCCCATTTTAGGAAGTAATAAAAACTCGCATTAAACTCAAACTTAGAAAACCAAAGGCCAATAGTGGTGCTGTAATTTTCAATGAAATCACCTCTTAAAAAGGGTAGGAAAAGCAGTATAAAGACACCCCCAATACTTAGATAAAATCGAACGCTTTTTTTCCAACCTAATTTATTTAAGAATAAAGGCAGACTTAATATGGGCACTAATTTCACAGCAATAGACAATGCCATTGTAAGCGCGACCAAATGCCATTTTTTCGTATGTACATAATACAACGCCATGACAAAAAAGAACAACATAAGACCTTCAAAATGAAGGTTGCCCGTCAGTTCAATAATAACCAAAGGGTTGAGTATAAACCAGTATATATTTCTTGTGGGCAGTTGTAATTTTCTTAGCAGTTTTTTACCATAAAAGAGGATTCCTAAATCTGCGCCAATCAATAAGAGTCTCAACACTACAACCGACCCCAAAACACTGTGTTTAGAGAGGATTGCAGCGATTATAAACGGAAGTTGGTGTATCGGTGGGTAATTGGAATAATGCCCTGCGCTTAACGCCCCCATGCCGTCAAAAAGCGTTTTCATTTGTGGGAATAAATCGGGCTGGGAAAACAGTAAATCACTAGGAGTTGTCAAGTAGGGGTTGAACCCAGACAAGATGAGACGCCCATCCCATATAAACCTGTAAAAATCTTGAGACAAATTTGGAATCGCTAACAAGAACACCAATCGCAAGCCGATTGCTAAATAGGTTAAATACTGCTCTTTTATTTTGACTTGTTTTAAGATCAAATAATAACAACCAAAAAGAACGCTGTATATAGCGAGAAGTTTGAAATGTTCAAAACGTGCCAAATCATAAGCCCAAAGTGCATATAAAACCATGCTAAGGCCACCCCAAATTAATAAGGTATTTTTTGAATTTAAGATTGACCTATTGAATTCCACAAGTCAGGGGGTAAGTGGTTAAACTTTAGACGATATCGATTTGAAAAACACAAATCCAAATCCTAGGAACAGCATCAGATGAAAAGGAAACAATCCAAAATCGCCACCTTGATCGCCTACGATAAATGCACTGTACATTCCGAAACCAAAATAGACCATCAAAATCCCTTCAAATATAACATTTGCTGAAATATTCTTTTTGAGGTATTTATTGGTTTTCCAAGTATCAGTAAGGGCATTGATATTAAATTTTGGGGTACGAACAAAATCACTACGTTTACCAAAATGACCTTCTAAAACAGCAATTGAATTCTGTAATGAGAAGCCCATCGCTATAGAGAAAAATGTAAAAAACAAGACGATATATTGCACAAAACTTTTCAAACTAGACCCATGTGATTTCTTGTACATAAACCAATAGCAAATAAAGAAGATAAGCGTACTAACAACAAAAAAGCTCATCACATAAAAATACATTTTCAAATGTGCATATTCATTCTTTATATAAAGCATCGGGATGCTCAGAATACCCACGATTAAAATGTTTAAAAACATGGTGCTATTCAATAAATGAAGCAAGCTGTGTAGTTTTGTTTTGGCGGAAATATTTTTGCTTTTTAAGACGCGCCACATCATTTTTTGAAAATTTTCAGCACCTCCTTTGTTCCATCTAAACTGTTGAGATCTCGCAGCACTAATGGCTACAGGTAATTCTGCTGGTGTTTCAACGTCCTCTAAATATTTAAATTTCCAATCTTTAAGCTGCGCTCTGTAACTCAAATCAAGATCTTCTGTTAGGGTGTCACCTTCCCAATTTCCTGCATCAATAATACAAGTTTTACGCCAAACGCCTGCTGTTCCATTAAAGTTGATGAAGTGTCCTTTTGAGTTTCTTCCTACTTGTTCAAGCGTAAAATGGGCATCTAAGGCAAAGGCCTGTATTCTTGTAAGAACAGAGTAATCGCGATTGATATGACCCCAACGTGTTTGCACTACGCCTACAGCTTCGTCCTTAAAAAATGGAATCGTGCGCTTCAACCAATCTGTTTGCGGTAAAAAATCGGCATCAAATATGGCGATGTATTCTCCTTTCGCATTGACCAAACCTTCTTTGAGCGCTCCAGCTTTAAACCCCTCACGGTTTGTTCTTTGAATGTGTTGAATGTCAAACCCTTCTTTTTGAAGTGTCTTAATCAGAATAGCTGTAGATTCTACAGACTCATCTGTTGAATCATCAAGTACCTGAATTTCTAATTTATCCTTTGGGTAGTCAATTAGGACAATATTTTTTAACAAGCGATCCATCACATAAATCTCGTTAAATACGGGAAGTTGTATGGTCACATAAGGAATCTCATCAGCGTTTGAGAAATCAAACTCAGGACTGTCCTCTGTATTTTTTTGAGATGCTATATAATTAAATAGTAAATTCAATTGGGCCAAAGCATACATAAATATGAGTATGAGCGCAATAGAGTAAACGCAAATTATGATGATTTCTAATAGCATTATTTGAAACTGTATTTAAATATCCAAGTTAATATCTTAATTCCTGCAAATATACTACCTTTTACCGTACCAGAAACCTTTGAAACTCCTATTCTATTTCGATACTTTACATCGATTTCTTCGTAAGTAAATTGCTGTTTTAATATTTTTAATTGCATTTCAACCGTCCATCCATAGGTGGTGTCTTCCATCTGTAAGCGCATCAAGGTATCAAATTTAATCGCCCTAAACGGCCCGAGATCTGTGAATTTTGATTTAAAAAACAAACGCATTAAAAACGTTGCCAACCAATTCCCGAAAATTTGTTGAGGTTGCATAGCCCCTTTTTCTCGAAATTTTTCGACACGGCTTCCAAGCACAAAATCAATGTCCTTTTCAATAATAGGTGCCACAATTTTGGTGAGTTCTTCTGGGTAATCGCTGTAGTCACCATCCAAAAACACGACAATATCAGTATCTGTTTTTTGTTGTTTGATGTAATCGATGCCTTTTAAACACGCATTACCATAGCCCGGTTTAGGTTCTGATAAAACAGTCGCACCAGCATCTTCTGCATTTTTTGCGGTGGCATCGGATGAATTATTATTGACTACGATGATTTCATGCACTGAGGCTGGGATGTCCCGAATGACGAGCCCAATAGATTCTTCTTCGTTGTAAGCAGGAATAATAACTCTTATAACACTGCGATCGCGATTGGGTGTGTTCAAAATAGGATTTATTTATCTTGGAGTTGATCCATTAAGTTCATCTCATTTCCAAGCAATACATCACTGCTTCCAATACGACCTTCTTCTGGACCATTCTCTAATTTCAGAACCCCTCTTGGGCAAACAGCACTACATACACCACAACCCACACAACTTGCACGCACAATATTCTCGCCTTTTTGTGCATAGGCGCGGACATCAATACCTTGTTCGCAATAGGTGGTGCAATTTCCACAGGAAATACACTGACCACCATTGGTGGTGATTCTAAATCTAGATTTAAAACGTTGTATCACTCCCATATAAGCTGCTAGTGGACAGCCAAATCTACACCAAACTCTATTTCCGAATATGGGATAAAACCCGGTGCCGATGACCCCAGCAAATATAGAACCGATCAAAAAGCCATAGATATCTTGTATGGTCTGCACTTTGATTCCAAGAACTTTATAAGTTTCTGAGAAATACCCATACAAAGTCAAGCCCGTCATGAGCACTGCAAATACGAGTACGCCATGCACAAGCCAGCGTTCCACCTTCCAAGAAAACAAGGATTTAGTAGATAATTGTCGGTAGGGATCGCCCAAAGTTTCTGCGAGTCCGCCACATCCACAAACCCAAGAACAGTACCAACGTTTTCCAAAAAAGTAAACCATTACGGGCACAACCACCAAGGTTAATAAAACACCCCAAACCAAAATAAACAATCCAAAGCCACCGTTTTCTAGCAACTCATTTAAGTTCCATCGAAAGAAAAAATCATAATCCAACGGAAAGGCATTTTTAAAATCGTACCAAGGTTTTTCAAAGCGAACCAGTATTTCTGGAATTAAAAAAGCAAATACTATCTGAAAAAATAAAACCGAAGTCGTTCTTAAAATTTGATAGTTATTATGGCGGTATTTGATGTACATACGGACGGCCATCGTTGACATAATCACACAATATAAAAATCCGTATAAGAACCATTGACTCGCGGGGTTTCCACTGAGCGATTCACTGATGGGATCGACGAGATAAATCCAGTTGATCATATAGCTGGGCCTAAAATATAAGACCAAATAAAACAAGATTAAAAACGCAAACACAAACCAGGCAATCCAACCTCTGTTTGTGGCGCTGCTATGAAATATATGATTGTTTTTAATTCCTGGAGGGCCTTTTAGCTCGATGGCTGGCAGCATGAATAAAAGCGCGCCCAATAGTGCGAGTCCAAAACTTAAAAACCAAAATTTTAGTTTGTTTTCAACCACAACACCCGTCCCAGAAGATTTTACCATTTGATAAGCCAAACTGTGTGGTTTTGTCCAAATGACTTTTCCCCATTCTTTGTTTTCTTTGTGATAAGCATTGGCGGATTCTACCGCTTTTGCAATCGAATTGGCAAGATAAAAGGGTGTTGAAAATTCTTTATCAACACTGCTATTTTCTAAGTCTTTTATAAAAACGCTGCTGGTGATATTATTCTTTTTTATAAAACCTTCAAAAGCAGCAGACGTAAGTTTGTACTGCCCCATAAATAGCAGGCTCATAAAAAGCGCAAACACTGCTAAAAGAAGGCCTAAGCCGAGAGTTCTTATTGTCTTCATATCAAGATTTTAGGGTAAATATTTGTGACCAACTTTTCTTTTTCAATTTCAGGTTTCGGTTGTTATCGACGTTATATTTTTCGATGACTTCCGAGTAATAATTTTTGTAAAACTCAGGGTCAAAATGAGCAATTTCTAAATGTTCAAGTACATAGTCAATCGTTTTATTTTGATCCAACCAACGGTTAAAAATTTCATGACGCATTCGAATTCCAAACGTATTAATTCCTAAAAATGCTTGTGTGGTTTTGTCAAAAGCAACGGTCAAACATTTTGTTTGATCTGGATGCATCCAATGAAAATGCGCTTCATTGGGTTTCTTATGTTGTTCGCTATTCACCCAACCATACGTTTGATATTCAATGTCAAAAAACTTAGCGGAGTTGAACCAATGCCCAGGCGTATAAAGAGTTTCTTTTTTGCATATTGTTTGAGCGACCGTTTCGCCCATAATCCGTCCTGTGTACCAAACTGCTTCGATAGGTCTTCTGCCTTCAACGGCGGTGCGTTGTTCGGCACAATCACCGATGGCATAAATATCTTGGAAATTAGTTTGAAGGTTTCGGTTTACCAAAATCCCCCGGTTTGTTTCAATGCCTGAGTTTTCTAAAAACTTAATATTTGGCGAGACCCCTGCGGTCAATCCCACAACATCACATTCAATTTCTTCTCCGGTTTCTGTAATCACAATCGATTTTACACTGCCATCTGCATTCGCATTAATTTGTTTTAAATTCGATGCTAAGCGGAGGTCTATTCCGTTTTTCCGAATCTCATTATTGATCATTTTACTTTCTCCACTCGGTAAGATACCACTCCAATAACTATTTTCTCTCACCAAAAAAGTAACGGGAATGTGTCGTGAATGAAACATTTCGGCCAACTCAATTCCTATCAATCCTCCGCCGACAATAACGGCACGTTTACAAACTGTGTTGTTAGGAGCGTGGGTTTCTATGGCGTCTAAATCTTGTTTATGGTACAAGCTAACAACTCCTTTCAGGTCTTGTCCTGGCCAGCCGAACTTATTGGGCTTACTCCCCGTGGCTATGATAAGTTTGTCAAAAGCTAGTTGTTCACCATCAGAAAAAACAAGTGTTTTTTGAGCTGTATCTATTTGCTTTACAAATCCTTTTTTGAGAGCGATGTCATTTTTATTCCAAAACCAATCTTCATAAGGCTGGGTATGCTTAAATTTCATGTGTCCCATATAGACATACATCAGAGCAGTTCTGGAAAAAAAATAGTCCGTTTCTGAGGAGATGACAGTGATTTTTTTATTGGATAATTTTCGGATATGCCGGGCTGCGGTAATTCCTGAGATTCCATTTCCAATAATTGCGATGTGTTCCATACTAAATAAGTTTTTGGGGATTAGTACTTGAAAACTGAAATAAAACCCTAAAGTTTTAGAATCATAAAGTTAATGAATATGTTTTAAATAATAAGCTTCTAATTTTTTTGGCGTTGCACCAAAGAATTTCTTTAGATGAATCATCCAAAAATGAAATTGTAACGACCAAATTCCATTGTCAAGATAGCGACGTGATGAGGTAGTCAGCCAATACCGAAGCACTTTGAATTCGTAGTGTTCATAAAGCTTATAAATCAAATCATTGTCTTCATAAATAATAAAATCTTCATTAAACCCACCTAGATTTTCAAAGGCTTCTTTTTCTACAAACAAACTTTGATCGCCTCCTCGACATGATTTCCAATTAAATTGTGTGAACCACCCTGCCAGTTGTAGCCACCAATGGCTGCTGTCAAACTTCATTTTGAAACAGCCTGTTTTTGAGCCGTTGTGGAAAGCATCCAAAATATACTGGTCAAATTTTTTAGGAGGAACAGAATCTGCATGCAAAAAATAGAGCACCGTTCCTTTGGACTGAACAGCTCCTAAATTCATTTGTTTTGCACGTCCTTTTGGGCTGTTTAAAACTTTAACTTTAGGATGTATTTTTGAAAATTCAGATATTATTTCCTGAGATCCATCTGTACTACCGCCATCCACCACAAGGATGTCTGAAATTGAATTCGAATGACTATTAAGATCCAAATAGGTCAGTAAGGCCTCTATATTTTTAGCTTCGTTTAGTACAGGAATGATGATACTGATGCTATTCATTCAGAGACCAATTGTAAGTTTTGTAGTTAATGTTTGTGTCAGGGAAAAGGGTTGCTGTACTGTATTTGTTGAGGTAGGTTATAAAAGCATCCCCTTTTGGGAAATCAGATTTAAACCATTTGAATATTTTTGAAATTGTAATTTTTGATTCAGATATGCTGTTTTTTGAGGTGTCATTTATAAATTCCCGCGCTGCTTGATCCAATTGATCTGTTAGCGTTTTGGATTCATAAGCGCAATTCAAAAGTTTTGGACAGGACTCTGACGCACACACAATGGCAAAATGAATCCGCGGATCGCCCATAGGTCTTAAAATTTCATGTTCAATGGTGTTTAGTGCCATCGTTTTACCGCCGATTTCAAAAAACGTTTGTCCCCACGGGTCTCTTATATCTTTAATGCTTTCTGTTGGGTAATTATCAAGAATCAGTTGAATTGTATACGCATTATACGCATTGATCCAAAAGGCCATTTTCTCAACCTTGCTCCAGTTGTCTTTGGGAGCATTTGTCGCTAAGTGGCTAAGGTACGCATTCAGCGGTTTTGGATTTTTTTGTAATTCTTTATAGTTGACAGCTCCATTTTCTGCCACATAGGATTGGAGAATGTCAGTCCATTTAGAATGGTCGAGTTTCTGTGCGCTAGTAGTGCAAAAGCATAGAAGTAAGCTGTAAATTAAAAAGCGTTTCATAGTGTTGATTAGGTTAAGTTAACAGCAACCCCCACCATCATAATGGAAGGTGGATTCGCTGATGTAGATATCGTTTCGGTTTAAGTTTGCCAAGTCTTTGGCGGTTTTATCACAAATTGCTAAGGGTTGATTTTTCACTAACACATGTCCTAATTTATCATCAAAAAAGTCCTCTTTGCCATAAAATATGGCTGCTTTTCCTGTGAAAATACAAGGACCATCTGCGGGCATTGGGTCTTTAATCGCCGCAACTTCAATGGATTCAATATAAATTAATTCTTCAGTGTTGTAGTGAAGCGGATCTAGAATTCTATAAGGTTTTCGGGCTCTTATTTCAATCGTTCCAAATCCGGCATCTGTGAGCATTTTCACGTATTCAGCAATTGGAATACTTCCGCTCAGACATAAGGCCCTAAGGCGATCGTCTTCGCGCAATGTTTCGTTCATGGGTTGCTCACAAGTGGGATCACTCATTACTAATTTTCCGTGAGGTTTCAAGACGCGGTGCATTTCTGAAATTGCTTTTTTAAGGTCTTCGACTTTAAAAATATTAAACAAACAATTTTGTGCTGCCACATCAATGCTATTGTCTTCTACTGGTAAGTTGAGCGCATCTCCTTTTTTAAGACTTACAAACTCTTTATTAAACCAAGGATTTTGTGCTTCGGCCTCGGCGAAGTTTTTCTCGGAGGCTTCCAGCATTTCATCCACCACATCCACGCCAATCACACCCTCTTTTTGACGACTGAAATAAGCAAACTGTAGTAATTCCATTCCGCCACCAACTCCTACATATAGTATTTTCGGATTGTTAGTCAGGTCACGCGCATGTACCGTACTTCCGCAACCATAGTTCATTTCTTGCATGATTTTAGGAATTTTCAGACCTGGGAGTTCCCAAATAGGATTGGTCGTACAGCAAAGTCCAATATCAGGGCTGAGGGCTGCTTCTTTGTAAACGTCGTGGGTGGTATCTAGGTAGCTCATGTTTTGTTTTTTTAAAATATCAATTTCAATAATTGTTTTCTCATATTCCCTTGTCCTAAGATATGAATATTATTTTTAGTTTTCACGGCTCTGTCTGTTATAAAAATAAAATCAGAATTCGGGAACAGAACTTCTGGTAGTATTTCTCCATCAGGCGTGACTTTTACGTTATATAAATTTGTTTTTGAAAGCCGTTTGTCTTGCTTAATAATGAGTCGGTCTTTTTTTGTGTTGATGTATCCATTCATCAATATGTTTGGGTGGTTATTGGCAAAGAAGGTGAACGTTGAAGAATCTCTATTTATATGCTTGTTCTTTATTTTTTCTGTTCGTCTTAATTCTAAAACAGTATCCCAGAGCAGCTCCCCATCTGGACTTATTTTCCCTATTAAAATATCATCATACAGCTTTTTGCCTTTGGAGTAAGGAGTCGCAGTAATAAAAACAGAGATACTACCCAATGCCAAAGGCAGTCCCGGAAGTGGAACCGCTATATAAACTGCGGGGTGTCGCTCTTGTTCTATGATATGAAATTGACCAATAACATAGGTATTGAGCTGTTCGTCTATGAAAACATTTTTTAAATCAACGCCTCGATTCCCCTTGAAGATTCCTTTAAAATATTTGCGGACTCCTTGGTTTAAAAACACAGTTTGTTGTTGTGATTTTATATTAAAATTTTCTAAATCAACAGTGTGGTTTGTAAATCCAAGGAAGCGATTATCTTTTTGTTTTGAGTATAAGCCACTAATTACGTAATGTGACTCACGAATATCAGAATTAATTAATTCATAAGTGTCTGGTTCAATTTGGATTTCAAGACTCTTTTTACTGTTTAGCTCAATCAGTTTATATGTTTTTTTATCTTTAGAATAAATCACATTAAAAAGTAAATAGATGTTATTGTGATCTTGTGAGGCATTTAAAAAACGTGTATTTGTAGAGGGAATGTTTTTATCGGCATAGATTTTATGTTCCTTTAATTCTTCTAATTCCTTAGTAAACACTTTTACATAGGCATAAAGTAATTTATCTTTAATTACTGGGAAACTTAAAACAATTTGAGAGGAATGCTCCAAGTTGATTTCAAAGTCATTTTTCAGGGCACGGAAAATTTCTAACGTCGATTTTTTGTTAACCTTTAAAAGAAACTTTTGTTCAATAGATTGAGTTTTTAAATCAATAATATCACATCGCAATGAAATTGATTTCTTTTCCCGTTCCTTGATAAAAACGTGTGCTTTTTCGTTTACTATAAACACATCTAAAATTTTTGTCTCGTTTTGAGTTTCAATCTCAATACGTTTTGTAAAATTCAAAGCATCATGAAATTCAATAAAATAATTTCTTAGTGTACCATTAATTCTGTGGGGTCTTATGGATACAAAATTACCAAGAGAATCCGTTGCAGAGATTTCTTTTTGATCAATTAAAAATTGACGGTCTTTAACAACAGTTCCTTTTTGTGTTTCTTGTGAGGACGCAATAAGGAGTGAGAAAAAAAATAGTAGGAGAAAAGGGGACTTGAAAGACATTGCTACATGGTTTTTATGAGTTCTTTAAACAGTGTGATCATATTGGGTTCGGCTTTTGCGGCCATTGCTATAATTTCTGAAATATCGACAGGTTTTAAGTGTTCTGGGTCACATTCATCTGTTAAGACTGAGACGGCTGCTACTTTTAATTGAAGGTGATTTGCCACAATAATTTCGGGAACGGTACTCATGCCAACGGCATCTGCGCCCAAGAGGTTTAACATTTTATATTCGGCACGGGTTTCAAGTTGTGGTCCCACAACACTCACATACACCCCTTTGTGTAATTTGATGTTATTTTTAAGGGCGATGGACTCAAACTGGGAGTTGAGTTTTGTGTCATAAGGAGCGCTCATGTCTACAAAACGTTCACCTAATTGCTCCACACCTTTGAATGCCAAAGGAGAGCCGCCTTGTAAGTTGATATGATCCTCAATCAACATCAGTTCTCCTTTTTTGTAATCTAAATTTAGGGCTCCTGACGCATTGGAAACTAACAGCGTCGAAACACCCAAGTGTTTCATGATGCGGACGGGATAGGTCACATCTTGTAGGGTATAACCTTCGTATAGGTGAAAGCGTCCTTGCATGATGATTACTTTTTTTCCTTCTAAAATACCATAGATTAATTTTCCTTTATGAAACTCAACCGTCGCTGTTGGGAAGTTGGGAATGTGATTGTAACTCACTTCTTTTAAAATCTCCACATGGTCTAGAAGTTGCCCCAATCCGGTGCCTAATATAATTCCAATTTCAGGCGATTCAAAGCCTTTTTCTTTTAGATAATCAGTCGTTTCTTCAATAAATTTCATCATCATTTTTTTATCTTTTTTAATAATTCTGGTTGTGCTTCTAGATCCTCAAATGTATCAATGTCGTTCAAGGCTTCCAAAAGTTTAACGTTTTGTTGATTCAAATTTTTTAATGTGGACTCTAAAACAGAATCCGTTCCCCATTGTTTGTTTTTAAATACAGCGGGATGCATTTTTTTCATTCCTAATAAGTAATAGCCTCCATCCAATGAGGGGCCCAATACGACATCGTGATTTTCTAAAGCCGTAAAGGCATTCTCGATGTGGGTGGGTTTTAAGTCAAACAAATCGCTTCCCACAATTATGACTTTTTCATAGGTGTCTTTAAAAGCGGTCTCAAAAGCAGCTTGCATCCGCTCGCCCAAATCGGCTCCTTTTTGCAACTTTTTTTGATAGACGGCATTATCCCATAAATCTTTATTTTGAATTTCTTCAGAGTAATAGACGACTTTATCACTAGGTGCTTTGTGCAATACGGACTCGGTATGTTGGAGTAAAAGGGTGTAAATTTTCAAGGCGTCTTTGTCACCGATGGTTTTGGCAAGTCGTGTTTTGACTTTCCCTAACTCAGGATTTCTCACAAAAACGATGACTAAATTTTTATTCATATACTTTCGTTCCTTTTAACAAATAACTTCCCCATGGTTTTGAATAGGCATGCACTTTTGGTGTTTCTTGTTGTTTGCTACTGTATACTTTTTCGCCTTTATTTGTCCATTCAAAAATTCCGCCATATAAGTTATAAACTGCCGTATAGCCTTCCGCAAGGAGTTGTTTGCCGATGATTTCAGAGCGTATTCCAAGGGAGCAATACACCACAATCATTGTGTCTTTATCAATGGGCAGATTATCTGTTTTCGAAATTTTAAACCCTTTAAATCCCACTTGGATCGCATGCTCTAAATGGCTAATATCATACTCTTCTTTTTCACGGGTATCTAATAGGAGGGGAGCTGTTTTTAATTTTGTGAGTTCATCGACATAAATATAAGGTACTGAATGATCGTTGTATTTATTCAAAAGGTCTTTAATAGACGTTTGACTAAATCCATTGGCACACAGGAGATATATCCCCATAAAAATTAATTTCCTTATCATATTATTAAGCTACGGTTCCTTGGCAACTACTTCCTGCGCCAGCCGTACAGCCATAACAGTGTTGCGAAATACAAATAGTACGTTTATTTAAAATTTCTTTATTAAAATCGCGAATGTGTTGCACGGGACTGTCTACCTTTAATTCTAACATTTGATTAAAATCACAATCATACAGCCAGCCATCCCAACTTACAGAAAGGGTGTTGGTACACATGACATTGTCCACGGCTGCGGGATTAAAAGCTTCTACTAAATTATACATATACTCCTCATAGTTTTCAGAGGCTATAAGGTAATCTAAAAAACGACTGATAGGCAGATTGGTGATTGAAAATAAATTATGAAATTGAATCTCAAAGTTTGATGACAATGCTTTTTTGAAATCGGCTTCTAAGGCCGCTTGGTCTCCTGGTAAAAAGGCACCCGAGGGATTGTAAACCAAATCTAGTTTCAGTTCAGAGCCGGGCATGCCGTAGCCCACGGCGTTTAACATTTTCAGGGCTTTAATGGAGGCGTTAAAAACACCATCGCCACGTTGTTGGTCTGTTTTTCCTTCTGTCCAATGTGGCATGGAGGATATGACATGCACCTTGTGTTTCTTGAAAAACTCGGGCAAATCATTGTATTTTTTATTCGCTGTAATGATTGTCAAATTCGACCGAACGATGACTTCTTTGACGCCAACTTTGGTGGCTTCTTCTACAAACCATCTGAAGTCAGGGTTCATTTCTGGGGCACCGCCTGTTAGGTCTAAGGTATGCGCACCTGTTTCTTTGATCACGTCCAAACACTGCTGCATCGTTTCTCTGGTCATGATTTCTTTTCGATCGGGACCGGCATCAACGTGGCAATGTCCACACACCTGGTTGCACATATAGCCGACATTGATTTGTAGGATTTCTAATGTTTTTGGTTTTAAAGGAAATTGATTTTGAGCTTCTAATTTTGTACGAAACGTTGGCAGCTCTTCATTTTGAAAAATACCATTGGATAAAATTTCTAATTGACGTTTGGCGTTGGCAAGTTCATTTTCGCGTTTTTTTAGGGACTTTAATTGCATTGGTTACATGGATAATTTTTTGTACTTATTCATCATTTGTACACTATGTACGAGGGTTGCCCCACTTTCAATGGCGGCACCGGCATGGACTGCTTCCATCATTTCTTCTTTGGTGATGCCCCGTTTTAAGCCGTCTTGTGTATAGGCATCTATACAATACGGACACTTGACCACGTGGGATACGGCCAAGGCAATAAGCGATTTTTCTCGGGCAGTTAAAGCTCCTTCTTCAAACACGCTTCCGTAATAGTCAAAGAATTTTTTGCCGAGTTCTTCACTCCACTCTGTAATGTTTCCAAATTTCCGTAAATCAGAGGGTTCATAATAGGTATTGCTCATGTTTATATTTTTAAGACTGTTTTTATAATATTTTTTAAAACTAGTGAAAATTCTTCGAAATTCCACAAATTCTCCTAAATCCATCAAAATTAGCATTTAAAACACTGTTTTACTGACTTGTAAGAACCATACAAAACCACAACAGTCCCTTGATTTTTGTGATACTAATTTTTGTTGTAAAAAGCAAGTAAATTAAATTATTCTTACTTATTACAGGTTAAATTAAGAATAATATTACTTTTTAGCCATTAAATTAAATTATGTATATTTTTTGTTGTGGTCAAAAATTAGCGCATCAAGGGGGGTGTTTCTTAATATTGGGGTATAACCCTTAAATTTATGTTATCATGAAAAAAATTACTTTATTATTGATTGCAATGATCAGCTATGTTGGTTTTACTCAAAGTACTATTGACTTTGAAACTGCTGGTGTAGGTGCTGCATGGACTTGGACTGTGGACAGTAATGATACTAACCCCGCTCTCGAATTTGTTGCAAACCCAAACACAACTGGAAATACTTCTGCGATGACTGCTAAACTGACTACTAAAGTAGCAGGGGCGGCATGGGCTCTTGCTTACTCAGATGGTATCGGTAGTTTCACGTTTGATGCAAACAACAGTCTTGTAAAAATGATGGTCAGAAAAACTGTTGCCACTGATGTTGCTGTTAAATTTGAAATTCCGATGGGAATAAGTAAAGAAGTGAGAGCAACAACTACTGTGACAAATGGAGATTGGGAAGAATTGTCATTTGATTTTAGTTCTGTAATAGGAAGTACATACAGTCGTATTGTTATTATCCCTGATTTTTTAGCGAGAGCTACTGATCATATTGTTTATTTTGACCAAATAACATTTAATGCAGGTACAGCGCCATCAGTTCCTACTTCTGGGGCTACTGCTCCGACAATTGCGGCCTCTGAAGTCTATTCTTTCTTTGGAGATTCTTATACTAATACCGTGCCATCGAGCTACTCCCAGTCTTGGGGTCAGGGTACAGTGTCTGATTATACTGCAGGTTCAGACGTTGTTAAAAAATATGCTGCTTTAAATTTCCAAGCGATTACGCTTTCCTCAACCGTGAATTTATCAAATTACACTCATATTCATGTTGATACATGGACTCCAATAGCCAATGCAGTGGGTATTAAGTTTCAGGATTTTGGTGCCGATAACGTTGACGAATATCCCAACGTAGATGATTCTGAATTCGAAGTTCAAAGTTCAACTACCCAGTCAAGTCAAACATGGGTTGGTCATGATTTTCCACTTTCTGCATTTACCGGATTAACAGGTACTGCCAATTTAGGTCAAATCCAACTCTTATTAGGAAGTGCAACTGGAGGAACACAAGGTGATGTTTATATTGATAATTTATATTTGTATACTGCCTCAACAGCAGGCCTAGACGACCATTCCTTAAGCTCCGTAAAAATGTACCCGAACCCAGCAAGTGGAATCGTGAAATTCTCAACGGCATTAGGGGATGCTTTAAGAGTTTCTGTATTTGATTTATTAGGTAAGCTAGTAATTCCTGTACAAACAATACAATCTGAGCTAAATATTTCTGGCTTAACCCCGGGTATGTATTTTGCGAAAATAGATCAAGGAGCAAACTCCATTAAAAAAATTACTCGTAAAGTAAATTAAGTTGTTACCCCACTAACCAACTAAATTTATTTTTAAAGAAGCTTCCAGCAATGGAGGCTTCTTTTTTTGTTTACATGTGTCCGTTGAACGACACAGCCAATGTTGCTATACTTGATTTCGCTGACTTAACAGGAGTAGATGCTATCTAGTCATGTAATAAAACTTGAATTGGCTGCTTTAGTATTTGCTGTTGGCAAATATTTTGACTATATTGTTGAAAATGATTGTATTACAGGTTCCAATGAAGATTTTTCTGCGAACTCCGTTTTAAACATAGCATTGGATATGGCGGCTTAGAATCTGTTAGGAAATGAAGTCCTTCGTTTAGAAAACGTACAATCTCAACTTAATATTTCTAGCTTAAAACCTAGAGTGTATTTTGTAAACATGACACAAGGTTCACGTGTTTCTACTAAGAAACTCCTAGCTAACTAAACATATAATTAACCATTTTTTTTTATGGAAGCTTCCAGCAATGGGGGCTTCTTTTTTGTTTACATGTGTCCATGATGATTTCTATGTATAGGTGCGTGCTGTAGCAGAACGTTTTTATTGATTGTTGTGTGAGGTATTCAATATATTTATAGTATCACATCACAGTGCTCCCTTCTTGTTATGGAGTTGTTGTAAATAACCTGCTTTTTTGACGATGTGCTATAATTACAACGTTTTAGTAGTTAATTGACTAATAATTGTAACACAACATTAAACATAATGAACCATACACTTCCCATACATTTTCTTTTTTACAACTGTTTACCCTGTCTTTTTTTTTTTAAATTTATAATTTTTACAGGTAATAATTACGAATACTTACAATTTTAACTGCCAAATTTGTCAGTGTATGTATTTTGTAGTGCTTTGTTTAAGTATTTTACAATATGTTTAAACTATATTTGAATTCATAATTAACTTAAAAACTTTTAACATGAAAAAAATTACATTATTATTTTCTTTATTAGCCGTTTCCTTAGGAACCGCTCAAAGTCTTCCAATTGATTTCGATGACGCGTTAGATGCTAACTTTACAACCGCAGGAGGTGCTGTGTTTACTGTAACAGCAGATGGAACAAATGCTGTCGGTCAAATTATTGGTGGAGCTGATCAATACAATAGTAGAATGGATTTAGTATTAGACACATACATAGATATGACTACTACAGCTAAAACATTCACGTTTGAATTCTATACGACTGAAGCTATTGTAATGAACGGGCTACTTCAAATTAGCGCAGAAGGTGCCGGAGGATTCGCAATTGAAAAAGGATTCGTAACTGACGGAAATATTGGATGGGAAACAATCACTATTGATTTTACAGATGCTACTAATGGCTATCCAAATGCTGGAGCTGCAGTTGTTTTTGGCCAATACGCTCAAATCTCAGTGTTTACTAATTTTGCAGATACGGGAGTATCTACATATTGGATAGATGATATTTCTGGAGCTGCTAATGGAGATTCTGTGCCTGTAACAGGTCCAACATCATCACCAACTACACCAATCGCAAGAGATGCTGGGGATGTCATCTCAATTTTTAGTGATGCTTATACAGATGTTGCTCTTGGAGAAGTTGATCCAGCCTGGTCAACAGGTGTGGTTTCAACAATTGATGTTGCAGGTAATAATGTTTGGAAAATAACAAATTGTGATTATTTTGCTGTGACTCAATATGCCGGTATTGATTTTTCTGAAATGGAAATGTTGCATATTGATTACTGGACGGGAGATACTGCGGGATTACTTCTTAATATCAAAATAGTAGATACAAGTACAGCGGTTGAAGAACTTATTTCATTAGGTAATACCGTTTCTGGGTCTTGGCAAAGTGTTGAAGTTGATCTTTCAACTTTGACTATGGATGCTTCTTCCATAACTCAAATCCTATATGATCCAACTTCTGAAGGAATGACGCATTATGTAGATAACTTTTATTTCTACAAAGCTCCTACCGCTGGCTTAGAGGATTTTGCTGCTAACGAAGTAAAAATGTATCCGAATCCTGCTAAAGGGTTTGTAAACTTTTCTTCAGCTTCAAACGTAGCTTTAGATGTTGCAGTTTATGACATGTTAGGAAAACAAGTATTACGTGCAGAGGCTATACAGTCTCAACTTAATATCTCTAGCTTAAACCCTGGAATGTATTTTGTAAATATGACACAAGGATCTAATGTTTCTACAAAGAAATTATTAGTGAACTAAGGTTTAACCAACCCAATTTAACTTTTAAAAGGCTTCCATTTGGAGGCCTTTTTTTATGCGTTCTATCGAACGGTTTCTTAAAGTGATGCACTCACAAGTGAGATGAAATAAAGTTTGGTTTTTTGAGGGGTCAAAATTTAACAAGAAAAGTTTCAATAGAAATTCAACTCAAGAGGAAGATCGGATTAGAGAAGATAACTAGTGAATTTTTGAAGTCACGATTCAACGATTTCTTATGGCAAACTTGTATGCAAAATCATTCAAAAGTTTCATTTCATAAATAAAATAGCGCCACAAATAATTGTGACGCTATTAATGTAAAATAATATGATACTTCTATTTTTTAATAAACTGTCGAGTTATTTTTTTGCCATTCCCTGTGAATGTGATTAGATACGAACCGGCAGATAATTTTTCCACATTTATCCTGTTGCTGCTATCTAAAGTTCCAGAAGAAGTTTTTCCTGCAAAATCAGTAATGACGTAATCCTTCATTTGAGAATCCTTTAATTTTGCTATTAAGTAAGGTCCTACTGGATTTGGGTGTAGAGCTATTTCTACAGACGCACCATCCTTTGCTATAGCGTCTTTACTTTTCAGTAATTTAAGGTTCTGGAAGCCTTTCTGTACTACATTTAAATTTGATTGACCTGATGCTCGAGAGGTTGACGGGCTTACGATATTTACGGTGTAGTCTTCAACTTCTCCATACTCAAATGTTTCACAAGAATTTGGAACCCCTTCGTATTTCATAGAAATCCGTATTCTCGTTGAGCCTAGAGGTGCATCTGAGGGAACTGTAAAACTTGTGCCAACGGGTGTCTGGGTTGAAACAGGTTTCTGCCAAATGTGTTCTCCAGGATCGTTAAAATCATTATCGTTATTATAGTCAATCCGAAAAGCATAGCCTTCTCGAAACTCACCTGTTGTCCAGTGTGGAGTAATGGTAAGCGTATATTCCTTTCCTTGTTCTAAGTCAGTAGAGATATTGGTTAAATCAGAGTACCCACTTGTTGTTGTGTTAACAGTGTTATTGTCTATTGTATTTAGCTGAACCCTTCCGATGTATTCATCACGAATTTTTTCTCCTCCGGATTCACAATAATCTATGATATTTACGGTGTAGTCTTCAACTTCACCCCAAGTAAATGTTCCACAAGAATCATATGTGTACGTCTTCATACCAAAGTGGAATATTTTCAAGTAAATTTAGTAAATAGTTT
>CAWVRW010000006.1:0-72652 GCA_963933105.1 uncultured Formosa sp. | reverse complement strand
TGAAAAGTGAAAAGTGAAAAGTGAAAAGTGAAAAGTGAAAAGTGAAAAGTGAAAAGTGAAAAAGACTATTGAGTATGAAGAATTAAGTATTAAGACATCACAGATCGGTCTGTTCTGAACTTTGCGTTTTACGTCTATTTTCTCCTCTCTTGACTCTTGATTCTAGCGAACAATCTCTAATTCAATTCTGACACATCCGACTCCGAATCAATCTCATAAGGGTGTTTGTTTTTTTCAAATACCCGTGCGTTTAAAGGGCCTCTCAGTGTGATTTTTGATCCCAATACTTCCAAATAACTCCCTTCTCTAAGCCCAATAACAGGTTGAGAATTGAACTGATGAAATTCTTGAATTCGTGTTTCGCGTGTTTCCCCCATATGCGTACTGCTTGGATCAGGGTCTAAATAGTGTGGGTTGATATTAAAGGAAACAACGCCCAAGGTTTGAAAACTTTTTGGATAGGCAATCGGCATATCATTTGATGTGCCAATCGTAAGCCCGCAAATATTACTTCCGGCACTGGTGCCTACATAAGGCGTACCAGATTCAATCGCAGTTTTTAGGTCGTTAAAGACATCCATTTTATAAAGTTGATCGACCAATACAAAGGTATTTCCGCCCCCTGTAAAAATTCCTTCTGCGTTTTTGACAGCTTCCTTTGGGTGCTCAAATTCATGCAGTCCTTTGACTGTTTTTCCTATTTTAGAAAAAGCCAACTGTACAATTTCTGTATACGCGTCGTGTGACATCCCACCCGGACGGGCATAAGGAATAAAGAGAATGGTCTCTATATTCTTGAAATGTATTTTTAAAGCGTCCAACAGATAGTCTAAATAACCACTGCCATGCACGGTAGAAGTGCTTGCAATTAGGATTTGTTTCATCTTTTATTTTTTGTAAATTTACCGAATAATATAATTTCACATCAATTTGGGTACTTCTTTTTTTTCAATGCAATCCATTCTATGTCTTATAGTCGTAAGTGGAATGGCCATCGTTACGACACACGCTCAAAAGGTAGAGCTTTCTGGTAAAATTATTACCAAGGGAGATTTAGAAGGGATTCATGTGATTAATAAAACGTCTTATCGTTATACCACCACCGATAAAAACGGAATGTTTATAGTAGAAGGGAAGCTATCGGATTCGCTTTATTTTTCATCCATCCAATACCTGCCAAAAACTGTTGTACTGACAGCGAAGCATATCAACAGTAAATCAATCACGGTCAGCCTTTCTGAATCTATCAATGCCTTAGATGAGGTAATGATCGGAACAGTCTTAACAGGCGATTTGAATTCGGATATTTCCAATTCTGACTTCGAACGTCCCATGGATTTTTATGATTTAGGGATTCCGGGTTATACAGGACCGCGAATGAATTTAGCAGAAAGACGTCTTTTTGAAGCAGATGCAGGTCCTCTTGTTATAGGCTTAGGTTTAAATTTTTCCAAACTTCTTAATATGATGTCTGGTCGTACCAAAATGCTTAAAAAACAACTAAAACTAGATAATGATAAGCAAACCATTCAGCGTATAAGAGACGTTGTAGGGCCGCTTTTTTTCACGACCAATGATTTAAAAGAAGACAAACGTATGGAGTTTTATTATTTCTGTGCCGACGCACCCGATTTTCAACAACGCTGTCGAGGACGGAGTGAAGTAGAAATTTTACAATTCTTAGAGGATAAATTAAAAGCATTCAAGATTGCAAGTTTGTCTAAAAATTAACAAAGCAGATCAAAGAAATCTCGTTATATTTGTATCATGGTACACACGCACTTTTTATTTATTAGTGGCACAGAAATCACATTTATCTTATTTATAGTGATTTTGGTGTTTGGTGCGGATAAAATTCCTGACATCGCAAAAGGCATGGGTAAAGGCATGCGCACTCTAAAGGATGCAACCAATGATATCAAAGGAGAAATTCAAAAAAGTGCCGATAAAAATGGAATCGATACTTCGATTACTAAAGATGTAAAGGAAGAACTTGATAAAGTAAAAGAAGAGGTAAAAGACCTAACAGGATCTGTCCGTCGAAATTTCTAAACCTATTTTTTTATACTGACCGTAAGACCGTCCCTAATAGGAAGTAATACGGTTTCTAAGCGCGGATCTTCTTTTAACAAAGCATTGTATTCTAAAACAATTTTAGTTGAAACATCTGAAGGGTCAAGCGCTTCAATCACTTTTCCACTCCATAAAACATTGTCTGAAAGAATCACCCCACCAGGGTTGAGCTTGTCAATAATTTGATGAAAATAGTTAATATAATTAGGTTTATCAGCGTCCATAAATACCAAATCAAATGTGGTGTCTAGGGTGGGGATGATGTCCAATGCCGATCCTAAATGCTGCACAATTTGAGATCCATAATCAGACTTATCGAAATAACTACGCTGAAAATCCACCAATTCTTCATTGATGTCAATCGTGTGTAATACGCCATCTTTGTCTAAGCCCTCTGCCAAACACAAAGCCGAATAGCCTGTAAAAGTCCCCAATTCCAAAATGGTTTTGGGGCGAATCAGTTTGGATAACACACTCAACACACGTCCTTGGTAATGCCCACTCAACATGCGTGGTTGCAAAATCTTTTGATACGTTTCTCTAGTGAGAGCTGCCAAAAGTGCGGGCTCCTCTTCGGAATGGCTCACAACATAGTCGTCCAATTTTTCTGAAATAAAATGCATTTAAGAAAGTATTTTTTGAATCAATTTTTCAGCCTGTACTTTGTCTTCTCCAAACAACCATCTTAAGACATTGTCTTCCCAAATCTCGTCGTACTGCCTTTTAGATATAAGTTTTCGGTCAATCGCAAGGTCCAGTAATTTTCCTGGATAAGAGGATTGCGCTTCGCTTTCCATTTCTCCTAACGGATAAGGATCGTCTAAGCCCATAATAATTTGATTACTGCCTTGACGCTTCAACATTAAGTTTAAGGAATCCGTGTCATGAACCAAAGTGTCAAAATAAATATTTGGGTGCCCGACCGCTTTACGTGGGTGGGTTTTTCCTTCAAATAAATCAGGGCGACCGTCAAATCCTTGAATTCGTCTTCCAAGATTCATCTGCGCCATTTGACCTCCATGCGCAAAACACGTTCGGATGTTTGGATAGCGTTCTTGCATGCCATTCAAAGTATAAAAATGATACGCATCCCCACATTGTGCTAACATCCAAATTAAATGAAAACGCCATGAAGTATTTTCGAGTTTGATCATCTTTTCACCATCATAAGGATGGACTTCAATCGCTAAATTATACTCATTTGCCAATTCAAAAATCGGATCATTTTCTTTGTCAAATACACTTCGCCATTGTCCAATACTGTCCATAAAGTGCGTGGGTAAACACAACACTCTTAAACCTAATTCTTTCACACAGCGTTCAATTTCCCACAAGGCTCCTTGTATAAATCCGGGATGAACCACAAACCCACAAGTGAATTTAGACGCATTATCCAGTTGTATTTTGGCATTGTAATCGTTTTGAAAGCGCAATGCTTTTTTCATTTCTTCCAAACGCAATCCGTTCCCATAGAGCTGCGATAAATTTAAAACCACCGCATGGTCAATTTTATTCTGATCCATCCACTCCAGTTTTTCATCCAAGAAAAAACTCGAATGCGTCACGGGTCGACTCCACCCTTTTTGAAGCATATGCTTGCGCTCATCGTCCACCCAAAAAATCTCCTTTTCTTTCATGAATTGAGGGATTTCCTCTGGATAAGGTAGTAAATGGGAATGTCCGTTGATGCGAAGTTTACGTTTCATGTGTTTTAAATTTTGTTTGGTGCTTCCATTTTAGTGCCACACTGGGTGCAGGTGCATTTTTCTTCACTTGAATAATAGCGATCAAATATAATTGGCATATCAGTTTCAATATTGTCTAGAACAAAGGGCGCTCTGAACAGTTGATGGTTGCAATTTTCGCAATACCATTCCAAAGCATCTTCCACACCTTCCGGTCGTGGATACTCAATAACAATCCCAACCGTCTTTGCGCCCCGTTGTGGGGAATGCGGTACTTTAGCTGGTAATAAATAAATATCACCTTCTTTGATGTGGACATCTTTAGCGACGCCCTTGTCAATTATTTTTAAGACGATGTCACCCTCCAACTGATAGAAAAACTCAGGGGTCTCATTGTAATGGTAATCTTTTCGATTATTGGGGCCACCAACGACCATTACAATAAATTCACCATCGTTCCATACACATTTGTTTCCAACAGGGGGTTTTAACAATGCTCTGTTTTCTTCAATCCACGCTTTGATATTTAGGGGAGATACTAGCTTGCTCATGGGTTTTGTATTAGGATTATTTTTTTCAAGTTACAAAGATTTTGTACGACCCCCATCCACAGGGATGTTCACACCGTTTATATAGCTCGCTGCCTCACTCGCCAAAAACACAATTGCATTGGCCGTTTCTTCTGGTTTTGCGAAGCGTTTTGCAGGCGTATAGGTTTTCATGATTGCAGTCATTTCTTCGATACTCGTTTGTGCTTGATTGGCCTTAATTTTAATAATTTCATTCAAACGTTCTGTTTCTGTAAACCCAGGCAATACATTATTGACGGTAATCCCAAAACGCCCCAATTCAAAGGACAGTGTTTTACTCCAGTTGCCAACCGCATTTCGGATGGTATTACTCACACCCAAGCCTTCAATCGGTTCTTTCACTGAGGTTGAAATGATATTAATAATCCGTCCATAAGACGCCTCTTTCATAAAAGGAACCGTGAGCTGCGCGAGTACATGGTTACATTTCAAATGTTGTGTAAAGGCATTCTCAAACTCCTCCAAGCTGGCATCGATAATGGCACCACTTCTTGGACCTCCTGTATTGTTGACAAGAATATGAAAGCCATGATTGTTTTGAATATAAGCTTCCACTTTAGATTTTAAATCCAAGGGATTCATAAAATCAGCTAGTATATAATCGTGTTGATCTGCGTTTGGAAGCGATGCTATAACGTCCTTAAGCTTTGCTTCATTTCTAGCGACTAAGGTGAGTGTAACCCCTTCAGAAGCCAAGGCGAAAGCAGCTGCTTTTCCAATGCCTTGCGTACTTCCGCACACAAGGGCGTTTTTATGTTCTAAGTTTAAGTTCATCTGTCTTTTTTATTATTCGTAATTGATACATATATTTTTTGTTTCGGTGAAAAAACGGAGGACTTCAAATCCGCCTTCCCGACCGACTCCTGATGATTTTACGCCTCCAAATGGAGTGCGTAAATCGCGTTGCATCCAAGTATTTACCCAGACAATTCCTGTTTCTAGTTTCTCGGAGAACATCAGACTTCGCTTTAAATTGTTGGTCCATACCGTAGCGGACAAGCCATATTTCACATCGTTTGCCATCGCTAAAACTTCGGCATCTGAAGTAAAAGGCATTAGGGTAACGACAGGTCCAAAAATTTCTTCTTGATTTAATTTACACTTATTGGAGTCCACTTCAATAATAGCAGGGGAGAGGTAGTAGCCATTTTCATAACCTTCAACATGGATTTTCTCACCTCCTAATAACAGTCTGCTTTCTGTGGGGTCAATGCCCTCAATATAAGACCGTACTTTTTCATAATGTGTTTTAGACACCAAAGCTCCAATTTGTGTAGATTCGTCAGAGGGATGTCCTACAACAAGTTGTTGAACACGTTCTATAAAATCGATCTTAAATTGTTCGTAAATGGAGGCTTCTACAAAAATCCGACTTCCGCATAAACATATTTGACCTTGGTTAGAAAATGAAGATCTTACCGTGGTGGCGAGCATTTTCTCGTAATCACAATCTGCAAAAATGATATTTGGATTTTTCCCACCCAATTCGAGGGATAATTTTTTAAACATGGGGGCAGCTGTTTTGGCAATAAATTGACCTGTTTCTGTGCCTCCCGTAAAAGAGATTGCTTTGATATGGGGATGTTCTACGATGGCTTTTCCTGTGCTTGAGCCCAATCCATGTACAATATTTAAAACCCCTTTTGGAAGTCCTGCTTCGGTACAGATTTCTCCCAATATAAAAGCCGTATAAGGCGTCACTTCACTGGGTTTGGCAACCACACAATTTCCTGCGGCCAATGCCGGTGCTATTTTCCATGACAATAAATACAAGGGTAAATTCCAAGGAGAGATACAACCCACAACACCTATTGGATGCCGGAGGGTATAGTTGATTGTTTTTTCACTTTTAGTTTCGTGGCTTTCGCTATAAAACTGAGTGATTGCGTGCCCAAAAAACCGGAAGTTACTCGCCGCTCGTGGAATGTCAACAGCCTTCGCAACCGAAATAGGCTTCCCATTATCTTTACTTTCTGCCGCTGCAAAACGGTCTAAATTGGCTTCAATCAAACTGGCTATTTTCAGTAAAATAGCACTTCTTTTTTCTATGGAAGTTTCAGACCAAGGGATGAATGCTTTTTGAGCAGCCTCGTAAGCCGTTTGCACATCTTTAGAACTCGAGTTCGGAATTTTTCCATATACTAAACCATCGGCAGGACCTACATTATCGAGCCATTCATTTTGAATGGGATCTGAAAATGCACCGTCGATATAATTTTGTATGTGGATCATGCTCATTTTTTATAGGCCATTACTTTAATTTCAACCACCAAATCGGGATGTGGAAGTTGATGTACCGCAACCGTGGTGCGTGCAGGACCTGTTTCTGGACTGAAAAATTCAGCATAGGTTTTATTATAGCCTGCAAAATCATTCATATTCACCAAAAAAGTAGTCACGTCAACCACATCTTCTAGGCTCGCACCTTCTTTGATTAAATTGGTGTTTATATTTTGAAGTACCTCACGCGTTTGTGTTTCAATGTTTAAGTGTTTCGTGCCCATTTCATCAATGATGTCCACGCCCGCAATGCTGTTGTCTGCACGTCTAGAACTGGTGCCTGAAACAAAGATAAAATCTCCAACACGTTTGGTGTGTGGATAGGCACCTCTTGGTGTGACTTTGGTACTCATAGTGTTCGTTTTAATTAGTGCTTTAATATTTTGTAAGCGTGTCCTCTTCAAGGATACTTTTTGTTTCTTCTTGTACTTTTTTAAGTTGTTCGTTTAAACTATCTGTGGGGTCAATTTTTTGAGTCGATAGCATGTTTAAAATAGCTTTGTCTTGCGCACGACCTACGGTCATGGCTTCGTTGTATCCGATTGTTTCTTTAAAAGTCACCAATGAATATTTTGAATAATAGATCTCTGGAAATTCAGCTTCCAAAGCCATTTCAATTTTTCGTTTTTCTTGAAATATAGGGTTGGCAATATGGTCTTTCATTTCGTGGAAATTATCAATTGCTAAATCTGCTATTGCATCGGTATCCACTTTTCTGTGTGTTTCAAACGCTTTGAATGTGGCTTCCCAATCGCCTTTGTGTTGGTCTAAAAACGCATCAAATTCGACTACATCTTCAAAGGAAGCATTCATGCCTTGTCCGTAAAACGGAACAATAGCGTGTGCGGAGTCACCTAGTAAAAGGCTGTTGCCTTTATAGTGCCAAGGAAAACATTTCACCGTTCCTAAGGGAGCAGTTGGATTTTCGAAAAACTCTTCCACTAAATCGGGCATTAAATCCAGTGCATCAGGGAATTCTTTTTTGAAAAATTCAGTGACAATTTCAGGGGTTGTTAAATTATTGAAATTGTATTCGCCAGTTTCATAACTTAAAAACAGGGTCACCGTAAAGCTGCCCTCTAAATTTGGCAATGCAATGATCATAAAATCGCCTCTCGGCCAAATATGAAGTGCATTTTTAAAGGCCTTAAACTCGCCACTTTTTGTGGGCTGAATGGTTAATTCTTTATAGCCATGTGTGAGGTAATTCTGTGAAAAACTAAATAAAAATTTACGTTCTTGGAAATAGCTTTTTCTTAGGGAGGAACCCGCGCCATCCGTTCCAAAGATGAGGTCTGCGGAGACCTCAAAAGCACCGCCAGAAACGGTGTCTTCAAAATGCCCTATTTTGGCTTCAAAATCTACTTTTGTACTGCGTTTATTAAACTCAATGGTCACATTGTCCAGCGCTTCAGCTTCGTCTAATAAAAGAGCGGTTAGCAATTCTCTCGATATGGAATTTATAGATTCATTTTCGCGTCCACTGTAGTTTGAAAGAAAGGTATTTCCTTCTTTATCGTGAATCATTCTGCCGTGCATTGGAATGCAAAGGGATTCAACTTTTGATTCCAATCCAACCATTTTAATGGCTTTCAGTCCACGATTAGAAAAGGCCAAATTGATAGAACGTCCCGCACTGATATCTACTTTTCGTAAATCTTGACGCATTTCAATCACGCGTACGTTAAATCCGCGTTGTCCAAGTCTCAAGGCGAGTAAGGATCCACAGAGTCCTGCTCCAATAATTAATACATTTTCTTGCTTAGGCATTGAGAATTGTTTTTAAGATTTCTACCATTTTATATACATCTTCAAAGGAGTTGTAAAAAGGAGTAGGGGCACAACGAATCACATCTGGGGTTCTCCAGTCGGTGATTACATGTGCCTTGGTTAATTTAGTATGTAAAGATTTGTTTGCGTTTTTTACTTGTATGGACAATTGACATCCGCGTTGTTCTGGGTCTTTTGGGGTGATGATCGAAATGTTTTCATTCTGTAATTCCAGAATAAGGTATTCCATATAGCCCGTCAGTTGTATGGATTTTTCTCTTAATGCGGGCATCCCTACCTCATTAAATAATTCTAAAGACGCTTTGATTGCCGCCATGGATAAGATGGGTGGGTTGCTTAATTGCCAGCCTTCCGCGCCAGGAGTAATGTCTAAGGGTTGCCGCATGTCAAAACGGGTGGCTTTGTTTTGACTCCACCAACCTGCAAATCGTTTTAAGGAAGTGTCATGTGCGTAGCGTTCGTGAACAAAGATTCCGCCGAGACTGCCTGGGCCTGAATTCATGTATTTATAAGTGCACCAAGCTGCAAAATCGACGCCTGATTCGTGAAGGTTTGGTTGAATGTTTCCAACCCCATGTGCCAAGTCAATTCCGATTTTACATCCCTGTTGGTGACCTAATTCTGCAATTCTTTTTAAATCTAAATATTGTCCTGTATAATAATTGACGCCGCCAATTAATAACAAAGCGATTTCATCGCCTTGCATTTCTAAAAGAGACTCTAAATCTTCGATGTTTAGAAGGGTTTCGCCCTCTCTAGGTGTCCATTCTACTAGCGATTCCGAAGGGTCAAACCCATGAAACCGTAACTGTGTTTCTACGGCATACCGATCGGAGGGAAAGGCATCACTTTCAATGACGATTTTATATTTTGTTTTGGTAGGTTGATAAAAGGAAACCATTAATAAATGAAGATTTGTCGTCAGCGTATTCATGATGACTACTTCTATAGGTTTTGCTCCTACAATCTCCGCCATGCTATCGGTCAGAAATTCGTGGTAAGGCATCCAAGGGTTTTTGGCTTCAAAATGGCCTTCTACGCCCAAGTTTGCCCAATCATCCAGCTCTTGTTGTATGTGGTTTTTGGTCTCTTTTGGTTGAAGTCCCAGAGAGTTTCCAGTAAAATATAACCAGTCCTGTCCATTCGCGTCTTTTGGAATGTGAAACTTCTCACGGTAGTGAGCTAAAGGATCTTTTTGATCTTGTGCTTTAGCATAATCGATTCCGGGCTTGTAATTTGTCAATTTCTGGTGGTTTGAATTCTCTCAAAAATAAGCAATTTTGATTGAAAACAAAATGGAATTGCAGCTTAAAAATTAATGTCCCGATTTAAGTAAGTGTGAGAATTTTTGTTGAAATTTTCGTAAACGAGGTATGGAAACATTCCGTATGTAGGAATTATTCGGATGTAGGCGCTCATAATTTTGATGGTAATCTTCGCCTTTCCAGAATTTCAGAAAGGGATATACCTCTGCAGCGATGCTTATGTTTAACGTTTTGGAAAGGGCCTCTTTCTTTTGATCGATAAGTGCTTTTTGATCCTCATTTTGATAAAAAATAATAGAGCGGTATTGGGAGCCTCTATCGGGGCCTTGACCATTGACTTGCGAGATGTTTTGAGAGCCAAAATAGACATCTATCAAAGTTGAGAAGTTCACCACTGTTGGGTCGTAAATAACTTCTACAGCTTCGGCATGTCCTGTTCTTCCCGTATTACTTGCTTGGTAAGTTGGGTCATCAGTGTGCCCACCAGCATAGCCATTAATAACTTCAGAAACGCCTTCGACACTTTCATAAACGGCCTCTACACACCAAAAACAACCACTGGCAAAATAGGCGCGAGCCATGCCATCTTTTAAAGGGACTTCAATGGGAGCGGCATTTTCCACTTTAAGTTGCATTTTAGTTTTTTCTTTTTTCGATTGACAACTCATAAAACTGAAGGTCAAGCAAAGCATGAGTGTGGTAAGATTTTTCATGGGAATGTGTATTTATTTCAGATATAAAATTACAACCCAAATTTTATAAAAGTGTGAAAATTATATTAAATAAAAAAGCCCTCATTAAAAATGAAGGCTTTGAATAAATGTAAAGTAAAAATTAAAGTTTAGAAATCAATTTTTCCATTTTAATTTTTTGTTCTTCAGCTAATACAGCATCTACTAAAATTCGACCACTGTGTTCATCCGTGATGATTTTTTTACGAGACGCAATTTCCATTTGCACTTGTGGTGGGATTGTAAAGTAAGATCCCCCAGAAGCACCTCTTTCAATAGGTACAATGGCTAAGCCGTTTTTGACGTTAGTACGTATTTTGGTGTAAGCTTTTACAAGGCGTTCCTCAATATTCTTTTTGTAATCCTCTGATTTGGCCAATAAAAGTTTTTCTTCTTTTTCGGTTTCAGCAAGGATGGCATCAAGATCTGCTTTTTTGTGTTTTAAATGCGTTTCGCGTTCTTCTAAACGTTCTTTAGTAGAGGTGATCACAACATTTTTTTGTTCCATTTGAGCGCTGAATTCTTTGATGTGTTTTTCAGCCAATTGGATTTCTAATTCTTGAAATTCAACTTCTTTAGTTAAAGAGTTAAACTCACGATTGTTACGAACATTTTTTTGTTGTTCGGTGTATTTTTTAATCAAGCAAGTCGCTTCTTCAATAAGAATCTTTTTAGATTTTATTTGATTTTCGATTTCGGTTAGGCTTTCTTCAAGCTTTTGAACTCTGTTTTTGAATCCTTCAACATCATCTTCTAAATCTCTAACTTCTAAAGGAAGTTCTCCTCTCACATTTCTAATTTCATCAACTCTTGAGTCGATTAATTGTAAATCATAAAGAGCTCTTAGTCGATCCTCTACGGTTAGTTCTTTCTTTTTAGCCATGCTTATTTATACTTTACGGGATTTGTATTTGTCTTTGATAAAAGGACTGCAAAATTAGTAATTTTTTTCTTAAGATGGGCAACTAAAATATTTTTTATATGTTGCTCGCTTTCATAGTGCCCGACGTCTGCCAATAACAGCGAATTTTCAGCACTAAAAAAATCGTGATATTTTAAATCAGCGGTGATAAAGGCATCAGCACCAGCGGCCTTAGCGGCTTCAATTGCAAAGCTTCCAGACCCCCCTAAAACAGCTACTTTTTGGATGGGGGTTTCTAAGAATTTTGAATGCCGTATAAACGAACAGTTCAAACGGTTTTTTACAAAGTCTAAAAACGAAATTTCGTCCATTGGTTGCTCTAGTTGACCAACCATTCCCATGCCAATATGTTGATTTTTGTTTTCTAAAGGGATGATTTCATAGGCAACTTCCTCATAAGGATGGCTGCTGAAAAGTGTTTTCAAAACATCGTTTTCCAGATGTTTCGCAAAACTGACCGTAATTTTTATTTCAGAAACTTTTTGTAAAACATGCTTCGCTCCAATAACAGGATTTGAATGTTCATTTCCTTTGTAGGTGCCAGTACCTTCGCTATTAAAACTACAATTTTCATAATTCCCAATAGTTCCTGCGCCACTTTCAAATAAGGCGGTTCGGACGGCGTCGGCGTTTTTTTCAGGCACATAAGTGGTCAATTGTTTGATGGTTCCCACTTGTGGAATTAGAATCGCTTTATTTTTCAGTCCTAAAAGTTCACAAAGTCCAGCATTTGAGCCTTCAAAAGCATTGTCAAGCGCCGTGTGAATGGCATAAATAGCAATTTTATGTTCGATCGCTTTTATCAACACACGTTCCACATAGGTGTTTCCCGTGATTTTCTTAAGGCCTTTAAAAATAATTGGATGAAAACTCACAATCAAATTGCATTGGTTTTCAATGGCTTCATCCACCACTGTTTCAAGGGTGTCTAGGGTGACTAATACACCTGTTACTTTAGTGGTTTTATGCCCGACCAAAAGGCCAACATTGTCAAATTCTTCAGCATAGGCAAGTGGGGCCAAAGCCTCTAAATGCGTGATCACATCTTGAACTATCATAAGTTTTTGTTTAAGTTCAAAGATAAAATAATTACTTTCGTTGCAATGAAGCTTTTTAGAAAAATATTATTCCCCTTTGTACCCGTCTATTATGTGGCGGTATTGTTAAGAAATAAATTCTACGATTGGTCTGTTTATGCGTCTAAATCTTATGAATTCCCTTTGTTATGTGTCGGTAATCTATCCGTAGGTGGTACTGGAAAAACGCCCATGATTGAATATTTAATTACTCTGTTGAGTTCAAAATATAAGTTGGCAACTCTGAGTCGTGGATATGGTCGAAAATCCAAAGGCTTTCTGATTGCCACGCCAACGGCCACGTCTCAAGATATCGGGGACGAACCTTTACAGATTTCTAATAAATTTAAAAACATTACGGTAGCAGTCGATGCCGATCGCCAAAATGGTTTAAAATGTTTAAAAGAACATAACCCCTTATTGGAAGTTGTGTTATTAGACGATGCGTTTCAACATCGGAAAGTTACGGCAGGATTCAATATTCTACTGACCGCATACGACCATCTGTACTGTGATGATTTCGTTTTGCCTACAGGGAATTTAAGAGAACCTAAGTCAGGTGCGAAACGCGCGCAGCTGATTGTGGTGACCAAATGCCCAGAAAACCTAAGTGAACAAGAGAAAACAGCAATCACAAAACGTTTGAATCCAGCTTCCAATCAAAGGGTGTTCTTTAGCAGTATTCAGTACAGTGAAACACTGATTTCATCTGATTCAAGCCGAGCTTTGGCAGATTTAAAAGGAACTCGTTTTACACTGGTAACAGGCATTGCAAATCCAACCCCTTTAGTGTCTTATCTAACTGAAATGGGACTTGATTTTGAGCATTTAAACTATAAGGACCATCATGAGTTTTCTAAACCTGAATTGGAACTTATACATTCAAAGTCGCTTGTAGTGACTACTGAAAAGGACTTTTCACGCTTGCATACGGAAACTCAGGGTCAGATATACTATTTGCCAATCCAATTGAAAATTGACAACGCTTCGGAGTTTGAACGTTTGGTGGAGGAGTATGTTGAACAACCTTAGCTATTCTCCAAAAGTCAAAAAATAGTGTTGCCTAAATTCTGTTATTTAAGAAGTATCTTTTTAACCGTAGAGTTGTTGCCTTCCGAAAACAACATAAAATACATTCCCTTTTGGAGATTCTCTAAGTTGATGGTTTTATGGTCTGACGTTAATACGTTGTTATATACTTGTTTTCCCAGAACATCTAATACTTCAATTTTTAATTGCGAAATTTTAGACACATCAAAATCGATACTTATTTGACCTGATGATGGATTAGGGTGTATTAGTGTAGATGCTAAGCTAAAATCTTTTGTGCCTAAATTAATGACAGGAATTGAACCTGAAATAAAATAGTGACCCAACGACCCATAATCTGAATACCCATTTGTCATGGGGTCTCCAGATCCTACACCGTCAATTTCTATGTAATAAGTACCTGCTGTAACAACTTGATCAATAGTTGCGGTCATAACAGTTGTTGGGTTTGATACAGTAATTTCATTTCCAGAAGCATCCAATAGTCTCGCTTGAATATCTAAATTAGGGGATTGAGCCAATCGATTTACTGGACGAATATCTAATTTAATCGTGCCATCGATTGCAGTAATTTTGAAAACATCTTTATCTGTTCTTTCTTCAATTATACCAAAATTATTGACTTCAAGTACGCTGCCGTTGTTTGAGTCAAAAGATAAAATTGAACTATTTACGGAATCATTTCCGTGATCATCTGTTTTAAAAGTCACATTGTTTGCTCCTTCAATAATCTGAATATCATCTTGTGGATTATTAGCGTTTTGGTACTCCCCTTTACTCCATTGGACAATGGTTCTATTAGCACGCCCCATGATTGCATTGTAATTCCCATGCCCCAACCAATATTCTCCTGAATAATCTCCATCATGATAGAGCCCAAAAGTGTGGCCAGATTCATGAGAACTCACATTAGACCCTAACCATACAGAATTGACAATCCCCGTAGTGTTAACCCAACAAGGTTCATTGCCGCCATTGAAAGTATTAAGTAGTGCTACACCCCCTTGCTGAGGATAGGTTTCATTAAAAACAATCATTTGACGACTGTTCGTATTAGCGTTATCATAAACACTTCTTTTCGTTGTTACATTAATAGTATAAGGTGCATAATCTTCTGCCATTATAGACCATACATCTTCTATTTCCGCATCTGTATAACTTGATGCTTGCGCATTAATTGTTCCCCAGCCACCTCCTGATATATTTTCGCCATCAAAATCAATATACACTACACCATCCGCTCCTGGCATGCTTTCTAATTGAGGTATAGCCATACTAGAACGTTTTTTTTTCTTTGTAGTTTTAACTTTAGCGGGTTCTTCATTAGTAAGCCAGCCATCCATTACACAAACTTGTTTATTAATATCGACCTCTTTTATAACTACTTGATTTTTGTCATCTGTTATTATAACAAATGCTTTTTTGTTTTCATAATCTAGTATTTTACCTTCAATAGTTTCATCATTTCCTAAGATAAAAATGGTAGCATTTTTGTAACCTTTTAGAGTTCCAAATAAATAATATTTATGCATACTCGATTTAGAGGATTCTACATCTACTATAAATGATTCCTCATTGGATATATTTATAGTTAGCGTTTTTTGGTTTTTTAAGTTCATTTTTGTGTTAACAAAAGATTGAACTGATCCTAGCTTATAAGGGATTTTAAATTGTTGAGCAAATCCGTAAAAACCAAAGCAGAATATTAGTACAGTCGCTGAGATAATTTTAAAGAGTTGTTTTTGTTCCATTTTAAATTATATTTGATTAATTAGGGGGCTTTTAATTTTATTGTTGTTATCATAATTGTAAAATTTTAATACAATCATGGTCGCATATATAATAAACAAACGACACTTGAAAAACCCTACTTTTAATTATAACTGACAGAGTAAACACGAAAGCTAAAATGATCAGAAAATACACAAAAAAGGATAAATCTACCCTTATTGAATTGTTACTACAGAATACCCCTGAATATTTTGATCCATCTGAAGAAGGTGATTTCATAAAGTATTTGGATCATGAACTCGAAGATTATTTTGTTTATGAAGAGCACTCTAAGATTCTCGGTGCTGGAGGCATCAACTATTTTCTGGAAGAAAAATTGGCATGAATTTCTTGGGATATGGTGGATTCAAATTCACAAGGAAAGGGCATCGGAAAAAAACTAACGCAACACAGAATTAATCATTTGAAGGGAAATCTGGAAATTAACATCATTAGAGTTAGAACAAGTCAGTATGCCTATAAATTTTATGAAAAAATGG
Source organism: uncultured Formosa sp. (assembly GCA_963933105.1). Taxonomy (GTDB): domain Bacteria; phylum Bacteroidota; class Bacteroidia; order Flavobacteriales; family Flavobacteriaceae; genus Hel1-33-131. The sequence continues at coordinate 56,919 of CAWVRW010000006.1, read as the reverse complement.
GCTTTGAATTAGTAAAAATTGAAAAAGAGTATTGGGCAAAAAACTTTGATTTGTATCTAATGCAGATGAAGAATGATACGAAGACCTAGCTCTTCAATCTATAAATCAAATCTACAATACGGCTGGAGTAGCCTGTTTCATTATCGTACCATCCAATAATTTTCACCATCGTTCCAATGACAGAGGTCATTTGTGCATCAAAAATACAAGAATGCGTATTTCCAACAATATCAATCGAAACAATAGGGTCTTCGGTATATTCTAAAACCCCTTTAAACGTCGTTTCCGCAGCATCTCTAAACGCCTTGTTAATAGCTTCTACAGACGTCTCTTTTTTCACATTAAACGTGATATCCGTTAGCGATCCATTAATAACTGGTACTCGAATTCCACACCCTCCAATACAGTTGGCCAACTCTGGAAATACTTTCGTTAATGCTTTCGCCGCTCCTGTCGTTGTTGGCACAATGGACTGTCCCGCTGCACGGGCACGTCTTAAATCTTTATGCGGTTGATCGTGTAAACTTTGATCAGACGTATAGGAATGCACCGTTGTGATGTATGCCTGGTTAATCCCACAAAGCTCATTGATAATGGAGAGCATGGGCGCCGCATTATTGGTCGTACAAGAAGCGTTTGAAATAATAGTATCTTCTGTGTCTAATAAATCGTCATTAACCCCTAAAACGATTGTTTTGACAGTATCATCGGTAGGAGGGACGCTCAAAATAACTTTTGAAGCGCCGTTATTTATGTGGTGAATTAACTCCTTTTTGGTTTTAAACTTCCCCGTTGCTTCAATGACAATATCCACAGTATAGGGCGTCCAGCTGAGGTCTTTTAGATGGGGTTTATTTAAGACAGGAATCGCACGGCCATCAAGGATGATATGCGTGTCATCACTAGAAATAGTTCTTTTTAAAGTGCCGTGAATACTGTCGTATTTGAGCAGATGTGCCAAGGTTTTGGTATCCGCCAAATCGTTAATAGCAACCACTTCAATCGTTGGATGGGATTGCAGGAGTCTAAACACCCGCCGGCCAATGCGTCCAAAGCCATTGATTGCGACCCGTACCATCGTTAGTTAATGTGTTTTTGAGCTTTATAAGAAGATCTTACCAAGGCACTACTTTCCACATGGCGAAAGCCTAAATCCAATCCAATAGTTTCATATTCTTTGAATTGATCTGGGGTGATGAATTGTTTTACAGGTAAATGTTTTTTACTCGGTTGCAAGTATTGACCGATTGTAACCACATCCACATCTGCATTTTTTATATCGTGAAGCGTTTCAATGACTTCATCACGAGTTTCTCCAAGACCTAGCATCAGACCTGTTTTGGTACGGCGTTGCCCTTGATCTTTTAGGTATTTTAAAACACCCAAACTTTTGTCGTATTTCGCTTGAATTCGTACTTCACGTGTCAAACGTCTTACCGTTTCCATATTATGAGACACCACTTCGGGAGCGACTTCTATAATGCGATCGATGTGTTTTTCAATCCCTTGAAAATCTGGAATTAAAGTTTCCATCGTAATGTTTGGATTCATACGTCTCACCGCTTTCACGGTTTCAGCCCACATGATACTTCCCATATCTTTCAAGTCATCTCGATCTACACTCGTCAGTACCGCGTGTTTGATATTCATAATTTTGATGGAACGCGCAACTTTTTCAGGTTCGTCCCAATCCACAGTTTCTGGACGTCCTGTTTTGACGCCACAAAACCCACAAGAACGCGTACAGATATTTCCTAAAATCATAAAGGTTGCTGTGCCTTCTCCCCAGCATTCGCCCATATTCGGACAGCTTCCGGAAGCACAGATAGTGTTGAGGTTGTATTTATCGACAAGCCCTCTGAGTTCGGTGTATTTTTTGCCCGTTGGCAGTTTGACACGAAGCCATTTTGGTTTGGGTTGTCTTATAATTGGGTCTGAAAGTGTTTCTACAGCCATGCGTTCAATTTGAGCCACAAAGATACAAAGTATTCTTATAAATAAATCATAAAATTATGAGATACCATACGCTAAATCCGATTAAAAAAAGAATCCCAAAACAGCTCATAATATGCAGGGTTTTGGAAGGACGCCACTCCTTTGGAGTGTGTTTGCTTGAAATTAAAATATAGTTAATAACTGCGTAAAATGGGGCGGTTAGGAATGATAATACGGTAGCGACTTTTATGAGACTACCCATCTCAGAGAGAAAGAAAAAATAAATACTCAAGGTTCCTAAAATCAATACAATACTCCAAATTAAATAACCGTTTTTGAATGATTTTTCAAAGACCAACTCCGTTGTTTTATGCATAGACCGTGGAGAGGCGTCAAGGGTTGTCAAGGTCGTGCTAAACATAGTAGTGAACGCAGCGATTCCAATAATGACATAAGCCCAATTGCCGAGACTTTGGGTGTACATTTCTATAAGTTGAACAGAAAATGTACCAGCACTGCTACTGAAACTATTGCCTGTGGGATGCATGACAAGTGCGCCTAGCGCCACAAAACTAACCCCTAAAAGAATTGTTCCTAAATACCCAATATTAAAATCCAATAAAGCTGTTTTTGGACTGCGTTTTTCGCTGCTTGTTTTTTGCTTTTCAGTGGTCCATAACGAATGCCATACCGAAATATCCAAAGGCGCTGGCATCCAGCCCATAAAGGCGATTAAAAACGTAATTTCGATACTGCCTTCTGGTAAGAGTTGTGTAAATGAAACCGCCTCGCTCGAATTGTAAATGGCCATCGCAGTGGCAATCAAGGTGGTTAGTGTTAGAGTGATAATAATGACTTTCATCATGACATCTAAAAATCGATATTTTCCAATATTTAAGATGATAAAACAGACACTTAAAATGACCACCGTCCAAACCTTTACGCTGATGAAATCGCCAAATAAAGAAATGGCAATTCCGGCAGTTACAATCGTAACAGCCGCTTGAATGGTAAACATGGTTAAGGAAGTCAGTAGTCCGTACACGATCAAAACACCTTTTCCTAATTTCCGATAGCCTTCTAATAAACTTTCACCCGTAGCACTGGCATAGCGTGGACCATATTGAAAAAACGGATACTTAACCAAGTGAATAAGTAGTAACGCCCATAGGAGCCCAAACCCAAAATCTGCTCCTGCACGTGTGGATTGTACGAGGTGTGAAACACCAATGGCAGCACCCGCAAAAAGAAGCCCAGGGCCTAGTTTTTGTATAAAGCGTTTCATTGTTTTGTTAAAATAATTTCGGCTAACAGTTTTTTGGCTCTTAAGAGTTTAATTTTCACATTGTTTACAGGCGCCTCAATTTCCTTAGAAATCTCGATATAAGATAATTCTTGGAAATACCGCAAATTAATCACCTGTTGGTAGTGTGGTTTTAATTTTTTGATGTCTTTTAACAACTCCGCCAGATTTTGCTTTGTGATGAGCTTGTCTTCGGGGGAAGGTGCCTCGTCTTGAATCCAATACACCCGCTTTTCATCTTCTTCAGATGTTTGATTGCTTAGAGATATTTTTTGTTTTCTTAAACTGTCAGAATGGGTATTTTTTGCAATGGTAATCAGCCATGTTTTAAATTTGAACGTTTCATCAAAAGTATTGATTTTCTCAAAGGCTTTGGAAAACGTCTCGATCGTAATATCTTCTGCATCATTTTCATTACGCGTCCGTTTCATCAAAAACCCATACACATCGTTCCAAAAGGTATGCAATAAAAAATTGAATGCAATTTGATCGTTTTCTTTAGCTTTCTGAATGGCGTCGTTTACTTGCAATGGGTTGGTTTTAATTTAAGAATGTTGAGGTTCCGAGCAGTCTTCATATTCTTCGGGGGTTTTACCACAAAACCCACAGGCTTCACCATCTTTATTAAGCATTGGGTTTTGACTGGCGCAAGTTCCTGCAAATTCGCCATCTTTTTTAGCCCATATTTTTATTGAAATTCCTGCAACAGCAAGTCCTAAGAGCGCTAACGTAATTAAAAATAGAGTCATCTTAAATTTTTTACAAAGATACACTTTTCAGGAATTTGATTTTGATATGTGACTTTTTTTTAATTACTGTGTCCTATTTTAAAAATCTAATATTTTATTATTATGAAAAAATTATTTGCAGAGTTTTTTGGAACCTTTTGGCTTGTATTTGGTGGGTGTGGAAGTGCTATTTTTGCCGCGGGATATCCAGATGTAGGAATTGGATTTGTAGGGGTTGCATTTGCGTTTGGTTTAACCGTATTAACGATGGCTTTTGCAGTAGGTCCTGTTTCTGGGGCGCATTTTAACCCAGCAGTTACGATTGGTTTTTGGTCCTGTGGAAAATTTGCTACCAAAGATTTATTGGGCTATATTTTAGTTCAAGTTCTTGGGGGGATTGTTGCTGCCGCGACCTTGTTCTTAATTGTGTCAGGAAAATCTGATTTCGAGACCGTTGGAAGATTTGCCGCTAATGGTTATGGTGATCTTTCTCCTGGTGGATACTCTATGATGTCTGTATTAATTACAGAATTTGTGACCACTGCTTTTTTTGTAATTATTATTCTTGGGAGTACAACTCATAAAGCCACTAAGAAATTCGCGCCTATTGCTATCGGGTTAGCACTCACATTGGTTCACTTGATAAGTATCCCTATTTCAAATACTTCTGTAAATCCAGCCCGATCTACGGGTCAGGTGTTTTTTGCTGAAGGGGGTGATTATGCAGGGCAACTTTGGTTGTTTTGGTTGGCACCCATTGCAGGAGCGATTGTGGCAGGTCTTATTTGTAGATTAAGTAAAAAAGCGTAAAACCTTTTTGTTAAGAATATTTAAAGCGTACATAGGTGCGCTTTTACAGGATATTGACTTCCGTCTCTAAATCAATATCAAAAATGAATTTCACAGCTTTTTGAATTTGGTTAGAGAGGTTTAAAATGTCCATTCCTGAAGCACCGCCGTAGTTTACCAAAACCAATGCTTGTTTGGCATGTACTCCAAAATTTCCAAATGTTTTGCCTTTGAAGCCTGCGGTATCAATCAGCCAGCCTGCAGGGATTTTGACAGCTTCCGCAGAAATTTTATAATGTTGAATTTGTGGAAATAGTGCTTGTAATATTTCAAATTTTGAATAAGAAACCACAGGGTTTTTGAAAAAACTACCACTGTTGCCAATTATTTTGGGATCTGGTAACTTTGAGTTTCTAATGGAAATTACAGCTTTTGAAACGTCTTGAATTGTAGGGATTTTTATGCCATAATTTTGAAGTTCAGTTTCAATCGCACCATAATTTGTTTTTAGACTGTGCTCTTGACTGCTCAATTCAAATACGACTGAAGTGATGATGTATTGCCCTTTCAACTCTTGCTTAAAAATAGAGTTTCTATATCCGAAATCACATTCTTCTTTTGTGAATGTTCTCAGTTCTTTTGTTTGAATATTGATGGCTTCACAGCTTACAAAAGAATCTTTTAATTCCACGCCATACGCTCCAATGTTTTGAATGGGTGCAGTCCCTACATTTCCGGGAATTAAGGATAAATTTTCGAGTCCCCCAAAGTTTTCGTTGAGACACCAACACACCAATTCATGCCAGTTTTCACCCGCTGCAACCTGTACTTGAACACTGTTTTCAGATCTAGAAATTACAGAAATCCCTTTGAGATTTATTTGCAAAACCAAAGCTTCTACATCCTTAGTAAGTAGCATATTACTCCCGCCGCCAAGAATTAGTAAATCCGATGGATTTGTATCTAAAACACCTTTGAGGTCTTGTATGGAATCGATGGACGCAAATTCTGTTGCTTTGACATCAATTCCAAAAGTATTGAAAGGTTTAAGAGTTATGTTGTTTTTAATGATCATTAGGCGTTGTACTGATTGAGAGCTACTTTTAAAATAGCAACCGAAGTCCTAAGGTCTTCTTTATTTAGGACATAAGCAACTCGAATCTGATTTTTCCCGAGCCCCTCCGTCGAATAAAACCCAGCAGCTGGTGCCACCATGATGGTTTCATTATCAAGCCTAAAGTCTTCTAATAGCCATTGCGCAAATACATCCGAATCTGTGATTGGTAACTCTACAATACAGTAAAAAGCACCTTTTGGGATGGCGACTTTGACGCCTTCAATCTTTTGAAGTTCTTCTATTAATACATTTCTTCGTTCCACATATTCAGAGATGACTTCACTAAAATAACTGTCTGGTGTTTCTAAGGCTGCTTCACTTGCGAGTAGGGCATAAGTTGGCGGAGACAATCGTGCTTGTGCGAATTTTAAAGCCGTATTAAGAACCGTTGTGTTTTTGGTTACAATACACCCAATTCTTGCGCCACACATGCTGTATCGTTTTGATACAGAATCAATGATGATGGCATTCGATTCTAATCCTTCTTCTTGCATGATGGAATAATGCTCGTGTCCATCATAGGTGAATTCGCGATAGACTTCATCTGAAATTAGAAATAAATCGTGTTTTTTAACCAGTATTGCAAGTTGTTTAATTTCAGCCTTGCTGTATAAATAGCCTGTAGGATTGCCTGGGTTACAAATTAATATTGCTTTTGTTTTTGGGGTGATTAACGCTTCAAAATCAGCAATAGGAGGTAAGGCAAAATTGGATTCAATACTCGATACGACTGGCACCACTTTGACACCTTGCGCTGTAGAGAACCCATTGTAATTTGCATAAAAAGGCTCGGGGATAATCACTTCATCCTCGGGGTCCATGATGCTTCCAAAGGTGAAAAATAAGGCTTCGCTTCCTCCTGTGGTTATGATAATATCATTGGCACTGACGTGAATGTCATTTTTTTTATAATAGGCAGCTAATTTTGTACGGTATGTTTCTGAGCCTTCCGAACGACTGTAGGCTAAAGTGTCTAACGTATTGTTTTTGACAGCATTTAGGGCCACTTCGGGAGTTTTAATATCAGGTTGACCAATATTTAAATGATAGACATTTACACCTTCTTTTTTTGCTTGTTCAGCGTAAGGCACTAGTTTCCTAATGGGTGATTGTGGCATTAGCGCCCCTTTTCGAGAGATTTTTGGCATCGTTCTAAAATATAAATTGCCTACAAATTTATCTTAAAGTTTGTATAAAATAAAGCCCTTTAACTATTATTTAAATAAATCTGTCGTAAATTGTATTTACCCCCTTACTACGATCCTTATGTTGAATTTAAAATTACTTTGTTTTTTTCTTTTTATTGGCTTTAATTTAAGTGTGTTCCCTCAAGGGAATTTTGAACTCCAAAATGGAAAAAGTGATAAAATACATTTTAAATTGGTGAATAATTTGATTGTTATTCCTGTGACTATTAATGGTGTTTCTTTGTCTTTTTTACTAGATACAGGGGTTTCAAAGCCGATTCTTTTTAATTTCTTCAATTTAAAAGAGGAATTATCGATCCATGAAACCGAATTAATCTTTATTCAAGGTTTGGGTAACGATGAACCGATTGAAGCCTTGCGTTCCTCAAATAATACAGTCATCATTGGGGAAGCTGTAAACCTAAGCCAAGATTTGTTTGCGATTATAGATGCCTCCATCAATTTTGTGCCTAGTTTAGGAATTCCTGTTCATGGCATTATTGGCTATGATATTTTTAAAGATTTTGTAGTCGAAATTAATTACAGTCGAAAATTCATTAAACTTTACAATCCACTTTTGTACGATTCAAAATTTTCTCGAAAATGGAGAAAATTAGATATCATTTTTTATAATAAAAAACCCATCATTGAAGCCTCTGTGACGGTAGATAATAAAGCCGTTCCAGTGAACCTTTTAATCGATACGGGTGGGAGTGATGCACTGTGGCTTTTTGACGATCCTGCACAATCCTTATCCATCCCAAAAAACACTTTTGACGATTTTTTAGGCAAAGGTCTTAGTGGTGCTATTTTTGGGAAACGAGCAGTACTCAAATCGTTTCGCTTAAAAGACTACCAATTAAACAAAGTCAATGTGGCTTTTCCAGATTCCTCATCCATCCAAAAAGCAAAAATTAATACACTAAGAAATGGAAGTTTACTTGGAGATGTATTACATCGATTTAATTGGGTGTTTAATTATCAATCCCAATGGGTTGCTTTCAAAAAAAACAAATTTTTCAACAAACCTTTTAAGTATAATAAAAGTGGGATCGTGATGCAATATGCAGGAGTTCGACTGGTTAAAACACGAACAAGTCTTCCTAGTAAAACCGTGGGTTCTATTGCTGACAACGCTACCCAAAGTTCGAGTACAATTAACTTCACATCTACTTACAAATTTGAAATTGTACCAGAGCTAGAGATTTCAGACATTAGACCCAATTCACCAGCGGACCAGGCAGGACTTAAAATAGGTGATGTAGTGCTTTCAATCAATAATCAAAGTCTTAGCTCATTGACACTTCAAAAAGCGATTGATCAATTTTATGGAGATGATGGAAAACGGATTAAAATGACCATCGAACGTGAAGGTGTTACTATGAAATATCAGTTTAATCTCCACGATTTATTGCATAAAAAAAGCACCAATTAAGGTGCTTTTGCTTATATGGAAAGTATTAAAGCTTATTGCTCTAAAACACTTTTGTCTTTATCTTCAATCACACTCGCTTTGCTAGAATCGATAACCGTTCCTTTAATTTTCAATGCAACAGTTGGTCTAACTGCGTTAGACGTTACTGTAATTGTTTTTCGAATTGGGTTGACTCTATTTGTGTCGTATTTCACTTCAATTTCACCGTTTTCACCAGGTAAAATTGGTGCTGTTGGTTTTTTTGGAACCGTACATCCACAGCTCGATTTTACAGCAGAAACGATTAAAGGGATACTGCCTGTGTTTTTAAATTTAAATACACGAACACCATCCGAACCTTTTTCGATGATTCCATAATCGATTGTTTCAGATTCAAATTCAATTTTTGCAACGTTATCTTGTGCATAGATTCCCAAACTAAAGACGGAAATGAATAATAATGTAAAAAGCTTTTTCATAATAATGTGTTTATTAATGTAAATTTAGGTACTTTTTTTAAAACTACAAAAATGTACTCATATAAATTCAATTATTAATTCTAAAGAAAATAAAATATAAGTACTTTTGTAAATTAACATTCAAAAACTATTCCAAAGTATGTCTATTCCTTCAAAATATGATGCGTCAACTGTTGAAAACAAATGGTATGACTATTGGATGACCCATAAATATTTCCATTCAACACCTGATTCTCGAGAGCCATATACCATTGTGATTCCTCCTCCCAACGTTACAGGAATTTTGCACATGGGGCATATGCTGAATAATACCATTCAGGATGTCTTGGTACGTCGTGCGCGTTTACAAGGGAAAAATGCCTGTTGGGTTCCTGGTACAGACCACGCATCGATTGCTACGGAAGCGAAAGTGGTAGCGAAACTGAAAGAGAAAGGAATTAATAAAAATGACCTTTCAAGAGCCGAGTTCATGGAACATGCTTGGGAGTGGACTGAAGAATATGGAGGTGTCATTCTTGAACAATTGAAGAAACTAGGTTGCTCTTGTGATTGGGATCGTACGAAGTTCACAATGGATGATGACATGAGTGAATCTGTGATCAAAGTGTTTATTGATTTATTCAATAAGGGATTGATTTACAGAGGATTTAGAATGGTGAATTGGGATCCTCAAGCCCAAACGACTTTGTCTGATGAAGAAGTGATTTATGAAGAACGTCAGGGCAATTTATACTATTTAAATTATAAAATTCAAGACAGTGATGAGGTGATTACCATTGCGACGACACGTCCTGAAACGATTTTAGGCGATGCCGCAATTTGTATCAATCCAAACGATGAACGCTATACGCACCTGAAAGGAAAAAAAGCAATTGTACCTTTATGTGGTCGTGTCATTCCTATTATAGAAGATGAATATGTTGATATTGAATTTGGAACGGGCTGTTTAAAAGTAACGCCTGCACACGATATAAACGATAAGGCGCTAGGAGAAAAACACCAGCTAGAAGTGATCGATATTTTTAATGCCAACGCAACGCTGAATAGTTTTGGTTTGCACTACGAAGGTAAAGACCGATTTGTGGTTCGAAAAGAAATAGCCAAAGAGCTTGAGACCAAAGGTTTTCTTGTTAAAACCGAACAATATTTACATAAAGTTGGAACTTCGGAACGTACAAAAGAGGTGATTGAACCACGACTTTCAGATCAGTGGTTTTTAAAAATGGAAACCCTCGCCAAACCAGCCATCAAAGCGGTTTTAGAAGATAAAACGATTAACCTGTTTCCAAAGAAGTTTGAAAACACCTACCGCCATTGGATGGAAAACATCCGCGATTGGAATATTTCTAGACAATTGTTTTGGGGGCAACAGATACCAGCCTATTTTTATGGGGATGGCAAAGACGATTTTGTAGTCGCAGAATCAATTGAAAAAGCTTTAGAATTAGCGAAAGATAAATCGGGTAATAAGCAATTAAGTCTTGAGAATTTAAGACAAGACAGTGATGTTTTAGACACATGGTTCTCCTCTTGGTTGTGGCCAATGTCTGTGTTTGATGGCATTCGAAATCCAGAAAACGAAGACATAAAATATTACTACCCAACCAATGATTTAGTGACGGGGCCAGACATTTTATTTTTCTGGGTGGCACGTATGATTGTTGCCGGTCATGAATATAAAGACCAAAAACCTTTTAATAACGTGTACTTCACAGGACTTGTAAGAGATAAGCAACGTCGTAAAATGAGCAAGTCGTTAGGGAATTCTCCAGATGCCTTAAAGCTTATAGAAAACTTTGGTGCCGATGGCGTTCGTGTGGGCTTACTATTAAGTTCCGCCGCTGGAAATGACTTAATGTTTGACGAAGCCTTATGCCAACAAGGGAAAGCCTTTGGAAATAAAATATGGAATGCCTTTCGACTGATTGACGGTTGGGAAGTTGCTGAAATTGAGCAACCAGCTTATGCTGCTATTGCTATTGAGTGGTACCAAGCAAAATTCCAAAAAACGCTGGTAGAAATTGAAGACCATTTTAGCAAGTACCGCTTAAGTGATGCTTTAATGACCACCTATAAATTAATTTGGGATGATTTTTGTTCTTGGTTATTGGAAATGGTGAAACCTGCTTACGAGGCGCCCATTGACAAAAAAACCTATGAGGCTATAGTAACGATATTGGAATCAAATTTGAAAGTTTTACATCCGTTTATGCCATTTCTGACAGAAGAAATCTGGCAATATTTGGAAGAAAGAACGCCCGAGCAAGCTTTAATTGTGGCTTCTTGGCCAGAACTGAAGCCTTACGATTCGACTATTTTAGAAGGCTTTGAGTTTGCTTCAGACGTAGTTTCTGGAATTCGTACGATTCGAAAAGAAAAAAATATAGCATTTAAAAATACCATTGAATTTTTGGTGTTAAATAACGAGTCTCAAACCAAAGGCTTTGATGCGATTATTTCTAAATTAGGAAATATTTCAAACTTGACGTACACGACTGAAGCAGTTGAAAATGCTTTGTCTTTTAGAGTGAAATCTAATGAATATTTTATTCCAGCCAATGACACCATTGATGTTGCTGCTGAAATATCAAAATTAGAAGAGGAACTTAAATATACAGAAGGCTTTTTGAACTCAGTTCAAAAGAAGTTGTCTAACGAGCGTTTTGTTTCGGGAGCTCCTGAGCAAGTTGTGGCAAGTGAAAAGAAAAAAGAAGCGGATGCCGTTGCTAAAATCGAGACGATTAAAGCAAGTTTAAGTAACTTAAAATAAGTTTATTTTCGGTAAATTAGGTAAGTATTAGCCAAGTCGATGTAGCGTTGTTTTGCTTCGTCTTGGGTAATGTTTTCCACCTGAAAAAGGGCGTTGGTTTTAAAAGCATTTATAATCGCTTTACTACTACTTGGTCGACTGTAATCGTTGGTTGATTTTTTGTAATAGGCATAGAGTTTCAAGAGGATGTCCGCAGGAAAGGGCTGCTCATGACTGTTGATGCTATCAACAGCTTCTCTAAATTCTATTTCTAATGCCTCTGAATTCATACTATACTTCTGCGATGATACATTCCCCGCCTTTTACTTTTTGATTGAGTTTGACTTTAAGTTTGGTGTCCAAAGGTAAAAATAAATCAACTCTGGAACCAAATTTTATAAATCCTGCATCGGTACCTTGTACAACTGTCTGGCCTTCCTTTGCATAATTGACAATACGTCGTGCCAAGGCACCTGCAATCTGTCTGTAAAGGACTTTTCCATAGGTTTTGTTCTCAACAACAATGGTCGTACGTTCATTATCCGTACTTGCTTTTGGATGCCATGCGACTAAATATTTCCCGGGGTGGTATTTACTAAAAAGTACAGAACCACTAATAGGATAGCGTGTTACGTGCACATTGATAGGGGACATGAAAATACTGACTTGAAGACGCTTTTCTTTGAAGTACTCTGTTTCTTCAACTTCTTCGATGACCACAACTTTTCCATCCACAGGAGCGATCACTTGACGATCGTTTTGATGGGTGTGACGTTTAGGGTTTCTAAAAAATTGTAGGATGAGTACAAGGATCACTATTAAAGTGAGCTGAATGAGTTTTGAAACCCAAGGCATTTGTAAATTGTCGATTAATAGCGATGTAGCCACTACAAAAACGAGTGCGACAAAAATTATTTTTTGGCCTTCTTTATGAAACATAATTTAATATTCTTAAAAATAAATAGATAAATGGAGCTGCAAATATAGCACTATCTAAGCGATCTAGTAGACCTCCATGACCAGGCATTATTTTACCGCTGTCTTTGACGCCTGCTTGACGTTTGTATTTTGATTCTACCAAGTCACCCAAGGTTCCGAAAACACTCACAATAACGCTGATAATTAACCAATTAGTAAAAGGTAATGAATCCGTGCAATTGGCAATGACATAGCTTCCCAAAGCCGCAAAAAATACGCCTCCTAAAAATCCTTCTACTGTTTTTTTAGGAGAAATACTTTCAAAAAGCTTTTGTTTGCCAAAATTTTTACCCACTATATAGGCAAAACTATCATTGATCCAAATCAAAATAAAAATATACATAATGATTTCAGGACTGTAATTCTCAAAATTTAGAGCGATCAATAATAAAAACACAAACCCACTACTGACATAAAAAGTGGTGTTTATAAAATGATTTGAAAGTAAGGTTGGAAGGCTCTTAGAGGAAAATAAATCCCGAATTAATAATAAGTTTACTAAGACAGAAATGACTAGTAATATTTGTGAAATATCCGAGAGGCTTTTTCCAGATTTAAAGAGATGTTCCCAGAATGCAACTGCCAAAAACAACACAATAAAAATGATGTAGGAAGCTATATTTTTTTGGTGAATTAATTTATTAAATTCTGACAAGCAAATCAATCCAAACAAGAAAAACAGAGCGATACAAGCCTGTTTAAATTGGAGGGAACCAATTAAAATAATCGCAAATAATATGCCTGATAAAGCTCTTGTGGTTAGTTCTTTCAATGTTTATGTTATAAGTCTTCTAATAGAAGCAAATATAGGTTTTTTGTACTACTTCCATAACTTAGAAAATCGTTGGAGTCGTTGGCTTTAAAATGTTTTATGGTCGTGATATTTGAGGGTATTTTAGTTTTACTTTGTGCTTTGATGCCTTGAAGCCCTTCACTAATGGTATTTACAAACTGGCTGGTGGTTGCAAATACAATAAAGTTTTCAGGCAATTCAACTAGTTTTTTTTCAGCAATTTGATTGGAGGATATGAGCAGCGATCCGTCATTTGCAATCAGAGACTCACAAGTTGTAAATAGAAAATCAGCGTCTTGTATTTTTTTAGTTGTCCCTAATTTGAAACTTTTAAATTTTCCCCTTAGATGTTTATTAAGGATGAGTGCCTTTTTTTTGTCCCAATTATTTTCTTCAATAATATTTTCAAGAAAGTTTTGAACTTCATCGCTATTTTCGCAATACAGAAATTTACCGCCATTTTTATTAAAGTTGATCGTAAAGGCTTCATCTATAGGCAAGCTGCTAGTTTCTAAAAACTGATTCTGATTTTTCCCACCAGTTTTGTCTTTAGAAGCATCCGTTTTTGAACCAAATATTTTACGAAATACACTCATTCTTCATCTTAAATATAAGCTTTGAACTTACATCTTTCCAAAGATAAAAAATAAAGGTTTAATAAAAAGTTATTTTCAAACTTATTCTTCCTCTTCCTCTTTTTTGGGAGTTGGTTTTACGGCTTCTTCTTTTTTAAGCGTCGGAATTACCGCTTCCTCCACTACAAAAGGACGTTTTCCAAAAATAGCTTCTAAGTTATCTTTAAAGATGACCTCTTTTTTCAGAAGTACTTCCGCTAGTTCCGTTAACTTATCTTTGTTGTCTTCTAACAGTTTTATAGCACGATCGTATTGCGTTTCAATAATGCTTGATATTTCTTGATCAATCAGTTCAGCAGTGCGTTCGCTATAGGGTTTCGAAAATCCATATTCATTTTCACCTGAAGAATCGTAATACGTCAAGTTACCAATTTTATCGCTCAATCCATAAACAGTCACCATCGCTCTTGCTTGCTTGGTTACCTTTTCTAAATCACTCAAAGCGCCTGTTGATATTTTATCAAAGATGACTTTTTCAGCGGCACGGCCTCCTAAGGCAGCACACATTTCATCTAACATTTGCTCAGGTCTTACAATCAGTCGTTCCTCTGGAAGATACCATGCAGCACCCAATGAACGTCCTCTAGGAACAATAGTAACTTTCACCAAAGGAGACGCATGTTCTAGCATCCAACTTACGGTTGCATGGCCAGCTTCATGAAAAGCAACTGCTCTTTTTTCACTTGGTGTAATTATTTTATTTTTCTTTTCAAGACCTCCTATAATTCGATCGACTGCATCTAAGAAATCTTGTTTTTCAACTGCCTTTTTGTTGTTTCGAGCTGCAATAAGTGCCGCTTCGTTACACACATTCGCAATATCCGCTCCAGAGAATCCTGGAGTTTGTTTTGATAAAAAGTCAGTATCTAAATCTTTCGCTTTTTTCAAGGGCTTTAAATGCACTTCAAAAATTTCTCTTCGTTCTCTGATGTCTGGCAAGTCAACATAAATTTGACGGTCAAATCGTCCTGCTCTCATCAGTGCCTTATCCAATACATCTGCACGGTTGGTTGCTGCCAAAACAATCACGTTTGTGTTGGTTCCAAATCCATCCATTTCAGTCAATAACTGGTTAAGGGTGTTTTCTCTTTCGTCATTCGAACCTGACATATTGTTTTTACCTCTCGCACGTCCAATCGCATCAATTTCATCAATAAAAATGATTGAAGGCGATTTCTCTTTCGCTTGCTTGAATAAATCTCTAACTCTAGAAGCACCAACACCAACAAACATTTCAACAAAATCAGATCCTGACAATGAGAAAAAAGGAGCTTTTGCTTCGCCTGCAACTGCTTTTGCTAATAAGGTTTTACCGGTTCCTGGAGGGCCCACTAATAAGGCACCTTTAGGGATTTTACCACCAAGAGCGGTATATTTTTCGGGATGTTTTAGGAAGTCTACAATCTCTTGAATTTCTTCTTTAGCACCTTCCAGTCCAGCAACATCCTCAAAGGTTGTTTTGGTTTCTAATTTTTCGTCAAATAATTTCGCTTTTGATTTCCCAATATTGAAAATTTGACCGCCACCGCCACCGGGACCACCACCACCTGACATACGTCGCATGATAAATATCCAAACACCAATGATTAAAATAAAAGGAATCAATGAAGATAAAACATCACCCCAAGCGTTGGTTTCTGTTTTAAAATCAAGAACCGTATCCAATTGTTCTTCTTGAATCGTATCTTCTAATTGTTTTTGAAACAATTGCACATCACCAAATTCAAACTGATAACTAGGACCTCCTGATCCCACTGGGAAAAGTTGTTCCTTTTTAGTTTTTTTGTGAACGTCTTTACTAGCAGCCTTTGTGGTTAAATACACTAAAGCCTCTCTTTTGTTGACGATTTCAACTTTTTTAACATCGCCATTTCTTAGGTATTTAAAAAATTGCGAGGGCGTTGTAGATACCCCTGAAGAATCTCCTAAACCGCCAGAAAACACATTGAAAGCCAAGAAGAGCACAATGGCTATTCCGTAGATCCAATACGCATTAAACTTTGTGTTTTTAGGTTTTTTATCTGTAGACATGAGTCGTATTTTATTTAGTAACTAGTTTCTATTTCAGTAATCTTAGCATCGCCCCAAAGGTTTTCGATGTCGTAGTATTCACGAATGTGTTTTTGAAACACATGAACGACCACATGGACATAATCCATCAGTACCCATTCTCCGTTTTCACTACCTTCCACATGCCAAGGTTTGTCTTTGGTGTTTTTACTCACTTTTTTTTGTATTGAACTAACAATAGCATTTACTTGCGTATTAGAGGTTCCATCACAAATGATGAAATAATCGCAAACTGTATTTTCGATAGCTCTCAGGTCTAAAATAGTAATATTTTGGCCTTTAACGTCTTCAATTCCATTAATCGTGAAAGTGATGAGTTCGTCTGCGCTAGGAGTGTTTTTTATCATGAATTAATTTTACTGTGCAAATTTATTACTTTTTTGGCTCTAAACGTGTTATATTGTCTTAATAATATTATAATTTAGAGCCACAATTTCAACTATGCAGTTAATCAAACTTAATGCCACTGATTCTACCAACAATTATTTAAAAGAATTGCTGGTAAACACTGCGTTAGAAGATTTTTGTGTGGTGGCAACCAATCACCAAACTAAAGGGAAAGGACAAATGGGGTCTGAGTGGGTTTCTGAAAAAGGTAAAAACCTTACGTTTAGTGTATTAAAGACGAAACCGTCACTCGAATTACGCCGTCAATTTCTGTTGAATATCCTTGTTTCATTATCCATTGTGAAAACTCTGGAAGCTTATAAAGTCCCTAATTTAGCGATTAAATGGCCTAACGACATATTGTCAGACCACCACAAAATTGCTGGTATCCTAATAGAAAATATAATTAAAACAAATACGATTGATTTTTCTGTGATTGGAATTGGACTTAATGTCAATCAAGAACTATTTAAAGGATTACTTAAAGTAAGCTCCTTAAAATCTATTTTAGGAATGCCTATTGACACCGATGAATTGCTTTATAAACTCATCGAAAATCTTCAACACTATTTTATGTTGTATGCCGAAAAGGGGGAGGGCATTCTAAATGCCGAATATGAATCGTATCTCTTCCGTAAAGATAAGCCCTCTACGTTTGAACTCCCTGAAAAAACTCTGTTTACAGGGATTATTAGAGGGGTAACAGACGCTGGAAAATTACGTATTCAAATGGAAGACGCTACAAAAGAGTTTGACTTAAAAGAGTTGAAGCTGTTGTACTAAATTTCTTTAGGGATATTAAGTGCTAAGGTTTCAATAAATTTAGAGATCGGCGCTTTGATCATCATCGCCATCATTGCATTAAAATCACCTTCAAACGTCAATTGCACCTCACTTTGAGTTTCTGTAGGGGATTCAATTTTAGCTGTTAATGAAAAATCTAATTTCCCGCCAGCAGCTCCTAATACAATAGTATGTGGAGACTCCATCGATTTTTTCTTCAAAACAATTTCGGGCATTCCACTCAAGGCAAATAAAAAGGTATCAGCGTCTATGAGTTTGAACTTACTGATGTTTTCGGGCATCAATTGTTCAAAATTCTCAACATTCGTTAAAAAATTAAACACCTCTTGAGCAGATTTGTCAAGACTCACTTTTGTTGATTCTAATTTCATATCTAAATTTATTTACCGGACCATTCCGACGGATTTGAATTCCATTTTGACAACACATCCACTTCAGCTTGGTTGATGAAGTTCGTGTCTAAAGCTTGCTCTAACAAACTTTCGTAATTACTAAGCGTAAAGAGGTTGACATTGTTAGTTTTAAAATTTTCTTTTGAAACATCAAAGCCATAAGTAAAAATAGCAACCATTCCTTTTACATTGACCTCGGCAGCTTTTAAAGCATCTACCGCGACCAAACTACTGTTTCCTGTACTGATCAAATCTTCTACGACTACAACATTCTGACCTTTCTCGATAAATCCTTCAATTTGATTTTGACGGCCATGCTTTTTTGCTTCAGGACGCACATATACAAAAGGAAGCCCAAGATATTCTGCAACCAAAGCTCCAATACCAATGGCACCCGTAGCTACACCTGCAATCACATCCGGTTTTCCGAATTCGATTTCTATGTTTTTGGCAATTTCTTCCTTAATGTAATTTCTAACCACTGGAAATGACAACACCAAACGGTTGTCGCAATAGATGGGAGACTTCCATCCCGAGGCCCAAGTAAAGGGGTTTTTCGGGTTTAATTTGATGGCATTTATCTGAAGTAAAACTTCTGCAGTTTTTTTGGCGGTACTTTTGTTGAAAATCATGTGTCAAAATTACTAAAAATAACTACTTTTACTTTCTATTAATTCGTTTTTAATTAACAATGTATAAAATATTTGTTGGTAATAAACCAATAGTCCTGACAACCAAACTAGAAACTGAAACAGATTTCAAGAACATTCTGATTGATTCAGTGGATATTAACAAAGTACTCGCTAAACTTAGAAAAGACAAATATAATTCGGTGCGTCTTATTGGGCCCGATAAAGATGTGCTTCTGAAAAAATTCTTATCCTTATTACCAAACGTGATTGCAGGGGGTGGAAAGGTCTATAACCCGAAAAATGAAATTTTATTTATTTTTAGAAATGGGAAATGGGATTTGCCAAAAGGAAAAGCAGAGGCGAAAGAAACGATTAATTTCACCGCACTTCGTGAGGTAGAAGAAGAAACAGGGATCACAGGGCTGAGTATAACTAAGCCCTTAGAAATTACTTACCATATATTTAAAAGAAATGATCGGAACTATATTAAAGTAACCTATTGGTTCGAAATGTATTCTGAATATGATGGGAAATTAATTCCACAAGAAAAAGAAGGCATCACTAAAGTCAAATGGATTCCCGAAACCAAACTTCAAAAAGTTTTAAATAATTCTTATGCGAATATCAAACTGCTCATTTAAGAGAAATTGATTCCGTGTTTTTATAAAAATCTTCAAATAAACGCCCTTTACAGTTGTTATCACTTTCAATAAGTTTATTTTTGCCAGCAAAATTGACTGAAAATGATGGAGTTTATAAGTAAGCGTTCTAGTAATGTTAAAAATGATATTTTAAGTGGCCTTACGGTTGCATTGGCCTTAGTACCAGAAGCCGTGGCATTTGCCTTTGTTGCTGGTGTTGATCCTTTGGTAGGATTGTATGCAGCGTTTATGGTTGGATTAATCACCTCTATTTTTGGAGGCCGTCCAGGAATGATCAGTGGGGCTACAGGAGCTTTAGCCGTAGTCATGGTAAGTTTGGTAGCGCGTGGAAATGCGATGGGAGCCGAAGGCGATGAAATGGGACTTTATTACCTGTTTTTGACCGTTATTTTAATGGGAATCATTCAAGTTTTAGCAGGTGTTTTTAAACTTGGTAAATTTGTCCGTTTGATTCCACATCCTGTGATGATGGGCTTTGTAAACGGATTGGCAATTGTTATTTTTCTCTCTCAATTAAGTATGTTTATGACGTCTGAAAATGGCGAAATGGTATGGATGCAAGGGGCGTCTTTATGGACCATGATAGGTTTGGTGGGATTAACCATCGCCATTATGTTTGGCTTGCCACAACTGACTAAAAAATTACCGGAGGCACTTATTGCTATTTTGGTGGTTTCTGCAATTGTTATTTTTGGAGATTTAGATGTTGCTACTGTTGGAAGCTTTATTAGAGATGGTGGTGGCGACGGTTTAAAAGGTGGCTTGCCACTTCCACAATGGGCTATTTTTGAAAAAATTCCACTCAATTTTGAAACTTTAAAATTCATCGGACCCTATGCACTTATTCTTGCTGCGATTGGTTTGATAGAATCTTTAATGACCTTAAATTTAATCGATGAACTCACAGAAACACGAGGGAATTCTAACAGAGAATGTATGGCCCAAGGAGGCGCAAACATCATCACTGGAATCTTTGGTGGAATGGGTGGTTGTGCAATGATTGGACAGTCGATCATCAATATTAAAGGAGGCGGAAGAGGACGTCTTTCAGGGATTGTAGCTGCACTAGCACTTTTAGCCTTTATCTTATTTGCATCCGGTCTTATAGAACAAGTTCCAATTGCAGCTTTGGTAGGCGTAATGTTTATGGTCGTGATTGGTACGTTTGCATGGTCGAGTTTTAGAATCATTAATAAAATTCCAAAAACCGATGTGTTTGTGTTGATATTAGTGTCTTCAATGACGGTCTTTTTTGACTTAGCAATCGCCGTAATTTCTGGTGTCATTGTGAGTGCACTTGTGTTTTCTTGGGAAAATGCAAAGCGTATTCGTGCTCGAAAACGCATCAAAGAAGATGGTACGAAAGTATATGAAATTTGGGGTCCATTATTCTTTGGAAGTATCACTGCGTTCAATGATAAATTCGATGTAAAAAACGATCCTCAATCAGTTGAAATTGATTTCATCGAATCACGCATAAGTGACCATTCTGCGATTGAATCAATTTCTAATCTTGTAGCTAAATATAAAGAAGAAGGCAAATCAATTCACTTGAAGCACTTAAGTGAAGACTGTAAGATTTTGTTGTATAAATCTAGTCCCTTGTTTAAAGATATTATAGTTGAAGCTATTGACGATCCACGCTACCATTTAGCGGAAAATCCAGAAGCTTTTACAAAATCACTTTCAGAATATAAACTCTAGGATTTTTTAACACGAACGGAGTTGGGTACTAGTTTTTGGTAATCGCCATCAAAGCGAATAATTTCTCTCACAATAGAGGAGGAGATAAACGACGTTTGAGCAGAGGTCAGCAAAAAGACAGTTTCCAAGGTAGATAAATGTCGATTGGTTTGTGCGATGGCTTTCTCAAATTCAAAATCTGCAGGATTCCGCAAGCCTCTTAGAATAAAATCAACCCCTATTTCTTTACAAAAATCGGTAGTTAAACCACTGTAGGATACGACTGATACTTTTGGATTGTCTTTAAAAGTATCCTCAATAAACCGTTTGCGTTCTTCTAACGTAAACATATAATTTTTGGAAGAATTTTCGCCAATGGCAATAATGACTTCGTCAAACAAGGTCACACCTCTGTTGATGATATCGACATGTCCTAGAGTAATTGGGTCAAATGAGCCTGGAAAAATTGCTTTCTTCATTTTGTAAAGTTAAGGATTTTTATGAAGTGCTTGTTGAATGGCGTTGTCAAACAAGTCGGACATCGAAATTCCCGCCTTTGCTGCTTGCTGTGGTAAGATGCTTTCTCTTGTAAATCCTGGAATTGTATTGACTTCTAAAAAATGTGGTTGACCGTCTTTAAAAATAAATTCACTTCTAGAAAACCCATCTAATTTCAAAACCTCATATATATGTTTTGCTGCCTTTCGGACGTCTGCTTCTTGCGTTGCACTCAAACGTGCTGGAGTAATTTCTTGTGATTTGCCTAAATATTTTGCTTCATAATCAAAAAAGTCATTATCCGTTACAATTTCAGTAGTCGGGAGTACTGTGACGACTCCTTTATAACGAATGACGCCAACAGATACTTCGGTGCCATCTAAAAACGATTCAATAATAAGTTCATCATCTTCCTTAAAAGCAACTTCTATGGCGTTTGGCAAGTCCGCTTTTGAATAAACTTTTGTAATTCCAAAACTACTACCGGCTTTATTGGCTTTTACAAAACAAGGAAATCCAACCGCTTTTTCAATGGCTGTAGGGTCAATCGCATCTCCAACATTCAAAAAATACGAGTCTGCTGTGAGAATCCCGTAGGGTTTTAAGGCACTTAAACAGTCTCTTTTATTAAACGTGAGGGCTGCTTGATACATACCACAACTGGTGTGTGGAATGGATAATAAATCAAAATACGCTTGGATGGTTCCATCCTCTCCTGGACTGCCATGAATGGCATTAAATACACAGTCAAAATTGATTTTTGAACCCTCAACTAAGATGGAAAAATCAGCTTTATTTACTGGGTATTCTTTTAAATCATCCGCGACATACACCCATTTATCTTTAAAAATATGGACGCAATACGCATTGTAGGCGTCTTTAGGTAAACTGTCATAGACGACGCCTCCGCTTTTTAAAGAGATTAAATATTCGCTAGAATATCCACCCATGATGATGGCAATATTTTTTTTCATTTCTACGTTTATACAGTAAAAATATTACTTTTATCTCAAATCAAAATCATTTTAAACCAAATATATTTACTTCAAACTAAACAAGCTAAAGATTTTAAGGACACAAATATTTGATTAGCTTTGTTACTTTATTAAAAAGCAGCATGAATTTCATTAAATTCTTATTCAGTAAATCGTTTATAAAGCAATTAATCTTTGCATTTATCGCTTTGGTTGTTTTTGGGTTTTTAGCCCTCAAATGGCTCAAATCCTATACCAATCACGGCACGTTTGTAACGGTGCCAGTGCTTACGGGTAAAACGTTTGAATCGGCTCAAATACTTATTAAAGAACACGAACTCCGAAGTGAAGTTCAAGATTCCTCAAACTACAATCCAAACTACCCCAAAGGGGCGGTGATCGAACAAGATCCTTTGGCAGGAAGTCAAGTCAAAGAAGATCGAAAAATATATTTAATTCTCAATCCTTCTGCCTATAGAACTTTGGCAGTTCCGGATGTCATTCGACGTACGTTCAGACAAGCAAAACCCTCGCTTGAAGCATTGGGGTTTCAAATAGGAACTACGATCTATAAGGACGATTTGGGAAAAGACGAAGTTTTAGAAATACGCCACAACGGCCAAATCATTGAAGCAGGTACGATGCTTCCAAAAACCTCGAAAATCGACCTAGTTTTAGGAAACGGAATTCGAAAGCAATAATTAACCATGGAAGAATCAAATGAATTATTAGTGAATGACAATGAATTGCATGAGCATTACATATTTACGGTCGAAAAAGGGCAACAGCCTTTACGGATCGATAAATATCTCATGAATTTTGTTGAAAATGCCACTCGAAATAAAATCCAAGCAGCTGCAAAGGATGGAAGCATTTTAGTGAATGAAATCGCAGTCAAATCAAATTATAAGGTGAAACCATTTGATAAAATTCGCGTGTTATTTGAGCATCCGCCTTATGAAAACTTATTAGTTCCCGAAGACCTTCCCATTGATGTTGTTTATGAAGATGATGATTTATTGGTGGTCAATAAAGCCCCAGGAATGGTCGTTCATCCGGGACACGGAAATTATTCAGGGACTTTGATCAATGCCTTGATGTTTCATTTTGACAATTTACCGAATAACAGCAGCAACCGTCCAGGACTGGTGCATCGGATTGATAAAGATACAAGTGGATTGTTGGTGGTTGCCAAAACCGAAATAGCGATGGCGCATTTATCAGCACAATTCAAAGCCAAAACAAGTGAACGCGAATACGTCGCCTTGGTGTGGGGGAATGTCGAATTAGACGAAGGTACTGTCGAAGGGAATATTGGGCGTCATCCTAAGAACAGATTGCAAAACACAGTCTATTTTGGTGACGAAGCCGACAAAGGAAAACCTGCAGTGACCCATTATAAAGTGTTACAACGTTTGGGCTATGTCACTCTGTTGTCTTGTCGATTGGAAACGGGACGTACCCACCAAATACGGGTGCACATGAAATATATTGGGCACACGCTTTTTAATGACGAACGTTATGGGGGCGAACGCATTCTGAAAGGAACGACTTTTACTAAATACAAGCAGTTTGTGGACAACTGTTTTAAAACCCTTCCACGTCAAGCCTTGCACGCCAAAACCTTAGGATTTATACATCCAACCTCAGGCGAAAAAATGTCTTTTACAACGGAGGTTCCACAGGATATGCAAAGCTGTATTAAAAAATGGGAAACCTATTCGAATCATTTGATAGAAGACCCGAGTTAAGAAGCATCAATTTTAAGTATTGGAATATAGAAACTATGAATCTAATTTTTTTTAGAGTTTAACGACAGTCCTTAACTTTGAGTTATAAAATCAGCAATAAATGAAACTAGTCATCTCACCCGCAAAGTCATTAAATTACGAAAGTGATTTACCGACCCCATTAAGCACCGACAGTTGTTTTTTGAGTGAAGCGCAGAAACTCAATACACTTCTCAAAAATAAATCCGCCAAAGCACTTTCGGAATTGATGCATATTTCACCTAATTTGGGACAACTGAATTATGAACGCAACCAAGAGTGGACAGTGCCTTTTACAGCTCAAAATGCGCGACCGGCTATTTATGCGTTTAATGGCGATGTGTATCGGGGATTAGATGCCTATACCATTGAAGAATCAAAATTAGAGTCTTTACAAGACTCAGTTCGAATTATTTCGGGACTGTATGGTCTTTTGAAACCCTTGGATTTGGTGCAGCCCTACCGCTTGGAAATGGGAACAAAATTCCCTGTTGGAAACTCTAAAAATCTCTATGAGTTTTGGCGAAAAAAAGTAACCATTGCTCTGAATGATGAGCTAGAAGAAGGGGAGTTGTTTGTGAATTTAGCAAGTCAAGAATATTTTAAGGCCATTGATGTCAAAGTTCTTAAAGTGCCGGTGATTCATGTCGATTTCAAAGAGTTTAAAAATGGACAGTATAAAACCATTGCCATTTTTGCCAAACTTGCACGGGGCTATATGACACGTCACATCATCGAAAACGCTGTGGAAACTGCGGATGGTTTAAAAACCTTTACGACAGATGGCTATGCGTATGACGCGAATTTATCAACGGATACAAAATTGGTATTTACGCGTTAATTTATTTAAAATAAGACGTACCTTTGTGGCATCGTTCAGAATGACCTATCGTATTGTATACTGTCATTTTCAAAACAACATATATGACATTTCAATCTTTAGGACTCATCGAAGCCCTACTTAAAGCAGTCCGTTTACAGGGCTACGAGACCCCATCTCCAATACAACAAAAAGCCATTCCTCCAATTCTTGAAGGCCTCGATGTGTTAGCATCAGCTCAAACAGGAACCGGGAAAACCGCAGGATTTACCCTGCCAATGTTGCAGATTTTATCTAAAAATCCTGTGCCACATCGCCGTCCAGTACGTGCGTTGGTGTTGACACCAACCCGAGAGTTGGCAGATCAGGTGTATACAAATGTGAAGCATTACAGTAAGTTTTTGGACTTGCGTGCCGCCGTTATTTTTGGTGGTGTGAATCAAAACCCACAAATCAAACACCTCCGCAATGGAGTTGATATTCTGGTAGCCACTCCAGGCCGATTGCTCGATTTGGAAAACCAAGGGCATTTGTCCTTAGCCAAAGTAGAAATTTTTGTACTTGATGAAGCGGACCGTATGTTGGACATGGGGTTCAAACGTGATATTGATAAAATCAGATCGTTGATCCCGTCCAGACGTCAAAACTTAATGTTTTCAGCCACCTTTTCTAGAGAGATTAAAAGCTTGGCGCAAACCATTTTACGCAATCCTACACTTGTAGAAGCGACGCCAGAAAACACAACTGTTGAAGCGATTGCACAACAGGTATATAGAGTAGCCAAAGAGAAGAAAACAAACCTTCTGATCAAATTGATTCAAGATGGGAATTGGCAACAAGTATTGGTGTTTACACGTACCAAACACGGCGCTAACAACCTTTGTAAAAAACTTGAAAGTGCTCGCATTTCTGCGATGGCGATTCATGGAAATAAAAGTCAAGGGGCACGAACAAAAGCCTTGGCTGGATTCAAAAATAAAGACGTTAGAGTATTGGTAGCTACTGATATTGCCGCGCGTGGTTTGGACATTCCATTGTTGCCGCATGTGGTGAATTACGAGCTGCCTAACATTCCTGAAGATTATGTGCACCGTATTGGTCGTACAGGAAGAGCAGGCGCCAATGGCGTTGCTTTATCATTGGTGTGTGCAGAAGAGACCTCTTATTTGACGTCTATTGAAAAATTGACCAAACAACGTTTTAAGAAAGAAATTGTAGAAGGTTTTGAGCCCGATCCAAATGCGTCTACCGTGCCGCCAAAACAAGGTGGTGGTCGTCAACGTGGTGGAGGACGTCCAAGTAACAACCGTCAGGGGTCTGCTGGTGGTGGCAACCGATCGAATAATAATCGTCGCCGTTAAGCCTTATGGAAACCCAACCTAACAATCCCTTACATGGGGTGAAATTGGAGCAAATTCTCGTCGATCTTGAAGCCCATTATGGCTGGGAAGTGATGGGCGAGAAAATAAACATCCGTTGTTTTACAGATGGCCCCACACTGAAATCCAGTCTTAAATTTCTCAGACGCACGCCTTGGGCACGCACCAAAGTGGAAAACCTTTATTTGAGGTGGTTGAAGACGCAGTAGGGGGTAGCTCAAGCATCTTGCTTGTAGTGTTATTGGTTCACGAGCGTGACGCTCGCGATAGCGTTTGACTTCTTCACATCTTATATTTACTAATTTAGAATCATATATTTATTTTGCTTTCACATCCTTTTATAGATTTCATTAGGCACTATTTTAAGGAGTAACGAAATCAATCACCATCTTTTAGTCACCTATCTAACAGTCTTTTTTTCTTTACTTGCAACCCAAAATTGCCCCTCGCTTTGTACCAAGGCATTCCCAATTCCAGAAGTTGCCCCAACGATGATAGCTCTCTTCATTTAGTTTCATCTTTTACATATAAACAGCCAAAACGATAAACGCTAAAAATATACTTCCATTTAGAAGTGTTCTTATCAAATGCAGTCTTCCCCATTTTTTGATGTCGTTTGCGGTTTGTTCAGACAGTGGGTCCACGTTTTTGTCCATGAGTCGCCTGTTCAATGGCATCATAAAAATTATGGTGTAAGGGCCGTTTAAATGCATGAGTAAGGAGACTCCAAACCACCACAAGTTTCCTATAAATATTGAATATGCCAATGCCAAGACTGTTACAATGATTGACATCACCAAAACCCAAATATGCGTTTTGTCAAAAAAGGGTTTAAAAACTTCAATTGCGGTTGCTTTTTTTGCCATTACCAAAATCGGATGGACAATGACTGTGGCTGTTAATGCAATTCCAAATTGTGCGCCCATTATAAATAGGATCATTACTACTAATACTTCGTTCATGGTTTTAAGGTATTTAGAGGATTCTTTTTAATGTATTTTCTTTCTTTGAAATCAAATGTTTTATAAAACCTACAACATGCATGATTAATAACAGCATCATAATAGTGGCCATAATTCCATGTGGTTTTAATGGGGGTATTTCGCTATGAGGCAGAATAACATCAATATCCCCTGTTTTTAGGGCGTCTCCATATCCACCTAATATCATTGTTGCGACCCCAGAGATGGCGATCCCAAAAAGTAAAAAATAAAATAGGTTATGGACCCAAACGGCTAATTTATCATTGAATTTCGAACCTGTTTTTAAATTGGTTGGTCGTTCGTGTCTGAAGAATGAAATTGTTCTCAGGATTGTTAATATTAAAACTAGAATTCCTAAAATGGCATGTATTTTTATGAGTCCCATTTTTTCTGAAATCTCAAGTCCTTCCATATATTTTCCTATTGGAAAAAGTGTTAAAATTAACAAAGCAGTAAGCCCGTGAACCACTCTTGTGGTTTTGCTGAATTTCTTTTTTAAATCATTTTGTATTTTATTCATATAGTTAGTTTTTTAAGGTGCTTCAAAGTCAGGAAATCAAATATTTGACATCGTCAATATTTTCTTGAAGTGTTGAGAAATCAGCAACTTCTAAAATCAGTTTTTATTCTATTTTTATTTTTAATGCATCGAACGAATCTGACTTAATTCCAATCAATCCATGTTTTGTCTCCCCTTTTTTAATGATTACTCCATTGATATTATGATTTATCAGGTCAGAGTTGAATTTTTGATTTGCAGACCCAGCAGCAATCATATTTCCTCCAGCCAATCCAGGTCCTAAAACCAATCCGATTGGAGTTGAACTCGTATTTTCCGTAAATCCATTTGAGTTCGTTTTTGTTGTATGAAAGTTTAAGGGTGTTAAGAGTAAGTACCATAAATAGGATGCAGCACTTTGTTTTAGCGTACTAAATACTTTTTCATTTTCTAAGATATAAACTTCTGCTCCATCTTTGTAAGCTAATGTAATGTCTCTGCCAAACATTAAATCTCTATTAGAGTTGTTGGTTATTTTTATAGCAACAAGTTTTACTCCTTTTGTATATTCTTTTTTGGCATATTTTTTATTGAGTAAATCGTATTTATATTCAAGTTTTACGCCGTCCGTTTCAGTAATTGAAAAGTAATTTATAGATGTTGGTTTAATCATTTTGTAACCAGAGGCACAATTTGTCAATGTGGAGATTACAATACATAAAAGGGTGATTTTAATAAGTCTCATTTGTTTGATTTAGTTGTTTATGTTTTTTTTAATCACTTAGTGTAAAAAGCCCATCCAAACACCTTCGAAAAAGAGTGCATCAGAAATAGGCGCCTATACAAGCGTCTTACGTTACAGTAAAAAATATGTTACTCTAGGTTTATTGGTTATGAAGAATCAGATTTGAGGTCTAAGTCCACCATAAACCTACAAAAAAAAATACATTCAACCAAAACGCTCTTGTTTTTTAACACTAAGGGTTGTGAAATAAATGTTAAACTATTTAAAGTTAATAGTATTACTATTATATTTGCCGTGCATTACCATGGAGAAACTACAACTACATATCACCATCAGTCCGGATCTTTATACAAAGAATCCAGAATCTTCTGTTTTAGGACAGAAAATTGTCTCTAAAAGTATTGAGATGATTGATGCCTTAGGTTTTGAAGATTTTACGTTTAAAAAGTTGGGTGCTGAAATTGGTTCTAATGAAAGTTCGGTGTACCGTTACTTTGACAGTAAGCATGCACTCTTGGTCTATTTGATCAATTGGTATTGGAGTTGGATCGAGTACAAATTGGTGTTTTCCACCTTAAATGTTCCCTCGGCTCACGAGCGCCTTACGCAAGCAGTTTTGATACTCACAGCCGAAGTGACGGAAGACAATGCCTTTTCATACATCAATGAAGTCCTCTTAAATAAAATCATTATTTCGGAGTCTTCGAAAGCCTACCACACCAAGGCTATTGACAGTGAAAATAAAAAAGGCTATTACAAAACATACAAACGTGTGGTGCAACGGGTCAGTGATCTCGTGACCGAAATCAATCCGAGTTATGAGTTTCCTCACATGTTAATTTCAACCGTGATAGAAGGTGCCCACCATCAGCGGTATTTCTCAAAACACCTGCCGTCCTTAACTGATTTTGAAGAAGGAAAAAATAATATTGTTCGGTTTTACACCGATTTAGTTTTTAATACTCTCTCCGAAAAATGAAGCAGTTTTCTAACATCATAGCCCTCGGGTTTAGAGTCCTTATTTTTGCATTGGTATTTGGATCCATCATTTTACAACCCGTTGTAGAATCGCTGGCGGTCTCCGAACCACAAGCATTTTCTTGGCTCGATTTAGAAGCTGAAAACGATTCGAGTGAAAAAGAAACGCAAGAGGTAGAAGACTCCAAAGAGAAAAAAGTGGAACTTCGTTTTGTAAATGAGGAAGTAGCCTCTACGGAATTTGTCAAAAAAGTATCAATTTTTGGACAACAGTATTTAAAATCTGACGTCATCATCGATACTCACGACCCTCCTCCAGAAGTCGTTTAGACCTCCCGTAACTAAAAGCCTATACCACCAAAGTGGTTAGCGACTTTTAAGCCATTTCAATTCAATTAAAACAATTAATTGTAAGCTCTGTATAATTGCAGCGCTTCCACACCATATACTATAATTATAATGAACAGTTCAAATCCATTTAAAAATTTAAAATCAGACCTTCCCTCTAGTATTGTCGTATTCTTTGTGGCTTTACCCTTGTGTTTAGGGATTGCCCTTGCCAGTGGCGCACCCCTCTTTTCGGGACTTATTGCCGGAATTGTAGGTGGCGTTGTCGTCGGAGGTATCAGTAAATCAACAGTAGGAGTGAGTGGACCCGCAGCCGGCTTGGCCGCTATTGTCCTAACCGCGATTGGAACTCTCGGGAGTTTCGAAAACTTTTTGTTAGCGGTCGTATTGGGAGGAGCCATTCAATTTCTGTTTGGAATTCTTAGAGCGGGCGTCATTGGTTACTATTTTCCGTCTTCCGTTATAAAAGGGATGCTTACCGGAATCGGGATCATTATCATCCTCAAGCAAATTCCACATTTTTTTGGCTATAATTCCAATCCAGAAGGGAGTTTTGCCTTTTTTCAAGTGGATGGCGAAAATACATTTTCTGCCATACTAAATACGATCAATTTTATCAGTCCAGGGGCAACGATCATCGCACTTTTGGCATTGACTATTTTGTTGCTTTGGAGTGAGGTCTTGGATGACAAAGGGAAGTTTTTCAAATTAGTGCAAGGGCCCTTGGTTGCCGTTGCTGTGGGTATTATTTATTACATAAGTACCAAAGGGAGCAGTCAGTGGGGGATCTCATCGGACTTACTCGTAAGTGTACCTGTCCCTGAAGATGCCACTTCTTTTTTCGCACAATTTAGCTTCCCTAATTTTGGGGCCATTAGCAACCCTCAAGTATGGATTGTGGCGTTTACCATAGCCTTGGTAGCAAGTTTAGAAACTTTGTTATGTGTGGAAGCAACGGATAAAATTGACCCTTTAAAACGTGTAACTCCAACTAATAGAGAATTACTAGCGCAAGGGATTGGAAATATATTCTCAGGATTGATAGGAGGGTTGCCAGTAACGCAAGTGATTGTGCGCAGTTCTGCCAATATTCAATCCGGTGGGAAAACAAAAATGTCAGCCATTATTCATGGATTTCTATTGTTGATTTCAGTGATTTTGATTCCTAATTTATTAAACAAAATACCACTTTCTGTTTTGGCGGCGATTCTTTTTATTGTAGGGTATAAATTAGCGAAACCTGCTTTATTTATAGAAATATACCGTTCGGGATGGAAACAGTTTACGCCTTTTATTGTCACAGTTTTAGGGATTATTTTCACCGATCTTTTGATTGGAATTGCATTGGGTCTTGCGGTTGGAATTGTCGTCATTTTGATAAAGAGTTTTCAAAACTCACATTTCTTACACATTGAAGATAAGAGTAACGGAGTCCAGAAAATTAAAATGACCTTAGCGGAAGAAGTCACCTTTTTTAACAAAGGAGCCATTCTAAAAGAATTGGATAACTTAGCACGCGAAAGTTATTTGGAATTAGATGTCACGAAAACGCGTTATCTTGATAATGATATCATCGAGATTTTAGAAGATTTTTCTGAGAAAGCACGTCAAAGACACATTGACATAAAATTAATATCCGTCAGAGGCGTTGTGGAAAACCCTGAGAGTTTTATAAAGTTTTTCCAATTACGTCCACAAACAATTTAATAAACAACACAACAAAATTAAAATTTATAATTATGAATGCACATACTAAAGAAAGCCAGTCAGCAATGACACCAGAAACGTCCTTACAAGCCTTAAAAAAAGGTAACGAACGTTTTATAACTGCAACCCAAGTTGCAAGAGATTTAAACGCACAAGTAGATGCGACCAGCACAGGACAATATCCTTTTGCAACGGTTTTGCATTGTATTGATTCGCGTGTTTCAGCCGAGCATATTTTTGATCAAGGTATTGGTGATTTATTCAGCATTCGTATTGCTGGGAATTTTGTCAATGAAGATATTTTAGGAAGTATGGAATTTGCATGTAAACTTGCAGGTACCAAAGTATTGGTTGTCTTAGGACACACTGCTTGCGGGGCTGTCAAAGGCGCTTGCGACCATGCACGTATGGGGAATTTAACGGCGCTTATCAACAAAATAGAGCCAGCAGTTGAGGCTGTGCCACTTCCTGCAGATGAAGCTTCGAGAACTTCGGGGAACATTGATTTTGTAAATACGGTAGCGGCTAAAAATGTTGAAATGACATTGAGTAACATTCGTAACAATAGTGCCATCCTTAAGGATATGGAAGCGAATGGCGAGTTGATCATTGTTGGTGGGATGTATGACATTGCCAACGGGAAAGTGACATTTTATGCTTAAGAAATCAAATCTTTTTATGGCAGCATTAACTTGTGTGTTAATGCTGCCTTATATAGCAACCGCTCAAAGCAGTGATTTTGGAAACTGGCTTATTTATATTGGCAGTAAAAAAGTGAATAGTAAGTGGAACATTCACAACGAGGTTCAGTACCGAAATTATGATGCCATTGGCGATTTAGAACAATTGTTACTCCGTACAGGTGTGGGTTATAATTTATCTGAAAACAATCATAACCTATTGTTGGGCTATGGGTATATTTTATCCCAAAATTATGTGGCAGATACCCAAGAAAAAACAGACGTTAACGAGCATCGTATTTTTCAGCAATTCACATCGAAACAAAAAATAGGGAGTGTGTCTTTGAGCCATCGCTATCGATTTGAACAGCGTTTTGTAGAATCGGATTTTAAAATGCGATTGCGTTATTTTTTAGCATTTAAAGTGCCACTAGTCAAAACCGAGACATTGCCTTCAAAACTATATATATCAGCGTACAACGAAGTGTTTTTAAATACCGAAAGTTCGGTGTTTGATCGCAACCGTGTGTATGGGGGATTGGGTTATCAACTCAATAAAAATGTCCGTATAGAAGCCGGTTATATGAACCAGCTTTTTGAAAACGCGAGTCGCGATCAATTCAATCTGATTACGTTTGTGAATTTTTAAGACTGATATTTTCGTGAATTGCTTTTTGTTCTTTTTGTTTATTAATAACTTCGCTTAGGGCTTCTTTACTTATTGGTTTTGAAAGAAAATCATTGAAGCCTGCGGCAAATACGCGTTCTTTATCTTCGGCTGATGAAAAGGCTGTTTGTGCAACGATTGGTAACTCTGGACGAAATTCTTTTATCAATTTTATAGCCTCAAAACCATCCATCACAGGCATTTTTAAATCCATTAATACGAAATCAATTTCAGTATTTTCTTGACAAATAGCAACAGCTTCCTCTCCGTTTTTAGCATGAATAATGTTGCAATGTAAATCGACTTCATTTTTTAGTAAAATTTCAAGAAACAAAAAATTTATTTCTTCATCTTCAGCGATTAAAATGTTGCATTTATGCGCTTCTTCTTCTTCTTCTTCTTCTTCTTCTCCTTTTTCTTTTAAATTAGAAGTTGAGCTGTTTTTGCCTAAGTTGCTAAGTACTGGTGTATATGGAAGTGTCACAAAAAATGTAGTTCCTTTTCCTTTTTGGGATGTGAGTTTAATTGTACCCCCTATTAATTCTGTATTTTCTCTTGCAATCCATAATCCCAAGCCTAATCCACCAATATTCTTAGAGGATTCTTTTTCTTCTTTTGAAAACCGTTCAAAAATTGATTCTTGACGATCGCTTTTAATCCCAACACCTGTGTCTTTCACATAAATCTCTAGATCAGAGCCTGTTTTTTCATAGCCAAATTCTATAAATCCACTTCTTGTAAACTTCAATGCATTTTCGAGTAAATTGCCTAAGACATTATTTAATTTGGTTTCATCAGTTAAAATGGTACTTTCTTTATCGGAAAGCCCTTTTCTTAAATATAAAGGAATTTTGTTTTCTTTGGCCTTCACATCAAAAACAGTAAACAATTCAAAGAATACATTATTTAAACAAACTTCTTTTTCGATGACTTTCAATTGTTTGGTTCCTAGTTTTGAAAATTCTAAAAGATCATCCATGGTGCGCATCAATTGATTCCCACTGTTTTGAATGATGCTCACATAATGTTTTCTTTTAATGTCCGTCAAATTTGGGTCGCTCAGAAATTTTGTAAATCCTAAAATTCCGTTCATGGGCGTGCGGATTTCATGGGATAGATTGCTTATAAAATCATTGCTAAGTTTTTTACTTTCTTCTGCTTTTTCTTTATCCGATACTCGTTTTAATTCAAGTATTTTGCGTTCTGTAATGTCTGAAAAAATTACAGCGATTAAGTTGGTGTCTATCTTCCAGGCAAATACTTCAAAATAGTGACCGTTATTTGTTATGGGACTTTGGTTAGTAATGGATGTTCCTACCTTCATTACCTTATTGTATGTGTCTAGCCAGAATCTATCAATAAATTCAAAAAGTTGTTTGTACCGCTTTCCAATAAGTTGTGTTCTTGTTTTTCCAACCAATTTTTCAAAAGCCGGATTTACCTCTTTATAATAATAGTCTATGCCTTTTCCGTTCTCGTCATAAATTAACTCAATGATTTTAAATATTTTTGGAGTTGAATTCACCAAGTCATTGTACTGCTTCTTACTTGCTTTCAAATGCTCAATAGTTATTTTTTGAGCTAAAATTTGATTTTCTAATTCTCCGTATGTAGGCTTGTTCATAAACAATTAAATTAGACTAAAAGTCAATTTATTTAATATTAAAACTAATAAATGTTTAACAATTAAACAAATAAATTAAACAAAATATTTATTTAATTCGTTTATTATCATTTATTTGAGTGGTTAGAAGCTATAGTTTTATCTCAAAAAAGCAGACATCTGTTTGGTGGTAATGCGAAGGTAAATCAGAGGAGTTTATCAATTTTTTCATCCCCAAAAACTCAAACCCACAATGGGCGTAATGGCTAATGAGTTTTTGATTATTTCCACAGGTATCCATGCGAATGAACTGCTTGTTGTGTTTATGGGCATAATTTTTAGCCCAGTCCACAATTATTTTCACGAAGTTATTGCCTCTAAACTCGGGGTGGGTAGCAATGCGGTGAATATAGATTGAATCATGGTTTTCTCTATCTTCCCAGATTTGAATATCACTAAATGTAATCGCCCAAATACAGGCTATTTTATCGTCAATTATTAATTTGAATTGTCTGTTTTTAATAACTTCAGTTGTAATGTTTTTTTGATCAAATTCAGGCCATTGGTTTTCAGGGAATTTTAGTTTTTGAAAATCGGTTGCGAATTTATACAATCTGAATATTTCAGAAATATCCTCTAAATTACTGTTTCTTATGGTCATGGTTTGATGCATAGAAATGCTTTACTTTTTGTTTAAGTAATAAAGGTATAAAGCTAACATAATTTATTTAGAACACAAACCCTGTATGAGTGGAGGAAATTCAGTTTCTTCAAAGACTCTTTGTTACATGTATGCCGCATAAACCATTTCAAAAGCAAAGGCTTCAATAATAAAAATCGGAAAATAGCTCAACCCAATAAAATCATGAACAGAATCATATTTACCTCTATAATGCGATTCCGAAGGCGATTCTCCAAAAACATGGTGTAATGCATACATACAAACGTATTCACCTGCATGGAAACAAACCCCATAGATAAGCGCTCTCAACCCCCAATGAAGCGGATATATATAAGGAACCGCTACTAGGATCCAAAAGCTGCTCAGAACAACGCCATACACCAGAATGTATAAAATACTCCAGTACCCGAAAAATCGTATATCCACTTTTTTTCGCCCCTCTTTTATGTATTGTAAAATACTGTCATAAATAGATG
This sequence comes from uncultured Formosa sp., assembly GCA_963933105.1. Classification (GTDB taxonomy): domain Bacteria; phylum Bacteroidota; class Bacteroidia; order Flavobacteriales; family Flavobacteriaceae; genus Hel1-33-131. Next base: position 21,374 of record CAWVRW010000006.1, on the reverse strand, counting down.
TAAAAACCACCTCAAAAAAACACCCAAAAGCAGAAAAAAGTAATCCTATTTTAATGTACTCCATAGCAGTTTTAAATATTAAAAATGGATTAATTTATCTTCTATGTCCCAATATGAGAATAATTGTGTTTTTAAATTCTTGTTCTATTTCGGTTAAGTTGCTTTTGAAGATTTAGACTTGGGGTCAAAATCGGTTATAAATGTATAAAAAAATCACGTATATCCAAAGATATACGTGATTTTAACAGTTTTGGGATGTTGATTCAGTTTTTTAGATTACCATTTCGTGGAAGATAAAACTGGCAATTTGAGATGAAATTTCACAGCTATAATTCTGAAAGCGATAACCGTTAATATACCAATTATTTCAGGTAAAAACCCTTGAAGCTCTAATTTGAGACACATAAAATATATAATTCCTCCCAAAATACATGTGAGCGCATAAATATCTTTACGAAAAAGCAAGGGAACCTCATTAATAAGAACGTCTCTCATAACACCACCTAAACAGCCTGTAATTGTACCCATTAATATACAGACCCAAATAGAGAGATTAGCGTCGTAGCTTTTGCTTATGCCAACAATCGTAAATAGTCCAAGGCCAATGGCGTCAAAAAGGAATAAGGTATTTCCCCATTTAAACAGTTTCTCTTTGAGTAAGATGATGGCTAATAGTGCAATTCCTGTAATAATAATATACCTGGAGTCAAGCATCCAAAATGGAGTTACGTCAAGTAATAAATCTCGTATTGTACCACCTCCAATTGCCGTTACCAATCCAATTAGATAGGCGCCTAACAGATCAATGTTTTTGCCAGAAGCAAGCTTAATACCACTTATTGCAAATGCAAAAGTACCAAGGAAGTCTATAGTAATTGTAAAATTTGTGATTAAATCATTTATCATAGTTCTTGCTTGTTTTGTATTACATCTTTAAAAGGGGCGATTATTCACACTAAAATAATCGTTAAACTACTTACAAAGATTTAGACTTGGGGTCGAAATCAGTTATAAATTTATAAAAAAATCACGTACATTCAAAGATATACGTGATTTTAATAGTTTTAGAGTTATGACTGTGATGAATAGCCACAAGCCTAAAAGACATTAAATTATGCCCTAATTATTTCTATTGAAATATTGATTGATCCCAGCAGAATCAAATTTAAAAGCAGTATTATTTTCCGATTTATCCAATTTGTTATGGGCGGTCAATCCCCATAAAACCAGTTCCATGCAAAAAGCTTGATCCTCTTTACTTAATTTAGCAGCATGTTCCTCAACAATAGCGACTAAGGGTTTTATAGATTGAAGGCTGGTAAAGAATTCGTCATCGGTATCCGTGTAGTTCAACTCAATAAAATTGTTATCGAACCAATCAATCAAATCCGTGTAAGGGGTTTTAACACCTTCTTTTTCTAGTTTTGAAATGCGTGGAAATAGCTGACCAAATTGTATCATCACCGCATTGTCTATAAGTATTTTGGCAACTTCATCAGCACCTTCTTGTTCGCCTTCATATACCAATTCAATTTTCCCAGTTATAGACGGGATGATCGACATGAAATCAACCAAACGAATGGTTGTTTTTGCAGCCTCTGTTTCAATCAATCTCAATTTAGCCGCCGCCATTAGGTTTTCCATGGCACTGATCGTTAGACGCGCACTCACGCCACTTTTGGCATCCACGTATTCACTTTTACGCGCTGTAAAGGCGACTTGTTCTAGAAGATTTTTCGCCAATTCAGGAACTAGAATGCTTGCTTTATCTTCTTTAGAAACGTTTGCTTCTTGTGCTGTAATTTCACGAGCCAGAGCAATTGTTTTTGAATAGTGTGTAAAAATCTGAGACCCAATTCTATCTTTTAAGGGCGTCACAATACTGCCTCTATTGGTGTAGTCTTCCGGATTTGCAGTAAACACAAATTGAATATCCAAGGGCATTCTTAGCTGAAATCCACGTATTTGAATATCACCTTCTTGCAAAATATTAAACAAAGACACTTGGATGCGTGCTTGTAAATCCGGCAGTTCGTTTAAAACAAATATAGATCGATTCGCTCTCGGAATCATTCCATAATGCAAGACCCGCTCATCGGAATAAGGCAACTTTAAAGTTGCCGCTTTAATAGGATCAATATCTCCGATTAAATCCGACACATTCACGTCCGGAGTGGCCAGTTTTTCAAAGAACCGATCGGAGCGATGTACCCATGAAATTGGCGTTTCATCACCCATTTCTGCGACTAAGTCTCTTGCATATTTCGAAATCGGTTGAAAGGGACTGTCGTTAATTTCAGAGCCTTTCACAATTGGCATGTATTCATCGAGCAAGTCCACCATACTCCTTGCTATTTTGGTTTTCGCTTGTCCTCGCAACCCCAATAAATTAATATGATGCCCAGCAATTATCGCCTTTTTTAATTGGGGCACAACCGTGTCTTCATAGCCATAAAGCCCTTCAAAAACAGGCTGCTTCGCTTTGATACGCGCAATTAAATTCGCCTGAATTTCTTCGTTAATTGTTTGGTTTTTATAATCAGAATTTTTCAATTCTTTAAACGTTATTTCTTTGCTCATATTCTTTTAATTCTATTTTTTTCGTAATCTTCAAATATCATTTCTCCCAAACCATCTAGCCCTGTTAAAAAGGCCTTCCCTTGATTTTGTGCCGTAAATACCTCCACAAATTCACGGAGATAGTGGTCTTGGGCAATCATAAAGGTGGTGATTGGAATTTTTAATTTCCGTGCTTGTGCCGCTTTGTTCAGGCATTTAGAGACGATCATCTCGTCCAAACCGTTACTGTTTTTATAAAACTCACCCGATGGCAGCTGAATACAACTCGGTTTCCCATCCGTGATCATAAAAATCTGTTTGTTTGTATTTCGTTTTCGACGCAGAATGTCCATTGCCAATTCCAGTCCAGCGACCGTATTGGTGTGGTAAGGGCCTACTTTTAAATAGGGGAGGTCCTTCACTTTAATTGGCCACGCTTCATTTCCAAACACAATAATATCGATGGAGTCTTTTGGGTATTTTCGATGGATCAATTCCACCAATGCCATAGCGACTTTTTTGGCGGGGGTGATGCGGTCTTCGCCGTACAAAATCATAGAGTGACTGATGTCAATCATCAACACGGTACTCATCTGTGCTTTGTGTTTTGTCTCTTCTACGACTAAATCGTTTTCCGTTAAGCGAAGGTCTGAGATGCCATTATTGATTTGTGCATTTTTCAAACTCTCGGTCATGTTGACCCGAGATAAATCGTCACCAAATTGAAACGATCGATTATCGCCATCACGCTCATCACCAACACCTATTTTTTTTGTGTTGTGATTGCCGAGTCCACTCTTTTTTAATTTTCCAAAAATCTGGTTCAAGGCATAGTCACGCAACGCAGATTCTAGCTTGGCAGTGAGTATATTTTTTCCTTTCCCAGTTCCGTTCCCTGATTTGTCCGCGTCGGGATCAATGTCTTCTTTGATATAACCCCGCTTCTTAAGATCGTCCTCAAAATTTTCGAGGGTATAGTTCTCGTTAAAGATATTGTATTCGTTGTCCAGTGTGTTCAGCCATTCAAACGCTTCCTCAATATCGCCTGAGGTATGCGTGAGGAGTTCTTTGAACACTCCAAACACCCGATCAAAATCCGATACGTCTTTGGCGATGTGTTTACTGAACGTAAACCCTTTTCCATAATTAAAATCTATTCCTGTCATCCCCACAAATATCGGGATATAGAATTCTTAAATGCGTTAAGGAGGTATTAATGTTTTAAATATTCTAACAACTAACATTTAGATTTTGTTAGGGTTTTAAGGTTTGGAAGTATTTTAGTTAAACGACGTTTTGAAATCGTTTTTTCTAAACAGAATGAATTTAAGATTTCAAGACTCCTTGGGCAATTAAATTACCTTCCAAGCGCTCTTTCACATAAATCAGTTCACCCGCAAATCCTAATTCATTATATTCTTTATTACTAAGTTCAATGGCCTGCCCAGAAACTAAATTCTCTAATTGAGGAATTAGCGTCGTTAACGTATCCGTATTGACGCCTTTTTCTAAGATTTTAAGATGTTCACCCAACAATTGAGAGGCACCTTTTTTTGAAGATTCAGTTGATGTAATTTTATAGACTGCAGCCCCACTAGATTCATCAAGTTTAGCCTCTCTAGTGATGTCATAAAAAGAGTGTCCACCCTCACTTTTTTTGCCCTTCATTGCGTTGGACATAACTTGTATTTCCGAATACATCCAAAAATCAGGTTCCCCTGGACTTTCGTAATGAATTACGGGCATAATGTATTTGATATCTCCATAACCCACCATGTCCCCGGCTGATTTTCTATCACTTTTTTCAAAGGCATTCTTTTTTTGTGTTTTTTCCCCGATTTGTTCAAATAATATGAGAGATTCATCGTCTAGGTTTTTTTGAACTCTATTGAGTGTTTCCATGTCATCACAGATTATAGAGCCTCTAAGAACATCATTTAAAGCCGCAGTGGTTTTACCTTCCATACGCCCCTTTGCTTTGTCTATAGCACCTTGTGTCGCTTTAGTTATATGTCCAAATCCAGGATCTCCATTTTGAGCCTTATCGCCAGATTTGTCTAATATTCGGTTAATCAGATTTTTAAAATCATCTTTTGCTGTTTCTGCATTTCGCATCAGTTGATTGACTTGATTTACTAAATCTTTAGGTGATATTTCTTGAGTTTCTTCCAAAAGTTCATGGCTATCTACTCCTAAAGATTCATTTGGCTGCATCATATCTTCAGATGTTTGAGCATCCTTAATGGTAGCTAATTGAGTAACTTGCACTTCCTGAGGGCTGCCGTTCGCCATTTCTTGAAAAGCTCTTAACTGCTGAACTTGCGTACTGTTATTCGCTGTTTTTTGTAGTTCATGCTGCGAAACGGATTCGGGTCTGTTATCCACAAACTGAAAAGTAGATTGATTGCTGCTCTGCATCTGAGAGTCCCCACCCGAAGCCGATTGGCTTTTGGTTTTTTGGGTTTTGTCAGCGTGCGTATTCATATTCTTCTTCTCAAATTTTGGTTTGCAACCTAATAACAGTCAATGTTGGAGTACAACGTATTTTAAAGGACTAAACTACTTAAATTTGAGCAAACTGACGGATAATCTGCAAGGTTTTCTGAGTACAAAAATTAACTTGTAATGAATTAGATATAGTACATCTGTTGCACAACTACTTATAGATGTCATCATAAAACACCACAGGATCAAAAGTATCTTGCTTGTGCTAGCGGCTTTTTTAGTACTCTCAATTTGTACCGCTTGTGTCGATAACAAATTCAAATAATTCAGTATTATATTTTCTACTCATTTATTTCTCTTTCGCATATTGGGCACCACGCTAAAGCGTGGCGCTAGTGGGGTTAAGCTGCGTTTTTATTTTTTCAGTTTGTCTTTTAATAATTTTGCTAATTCAGGAATTTCTATATCTATCTCTTTTGGGAAAACTATAATTTCCGCACCAAACTTTTCGACATAAAGTTTAGAAAGCTTTTGACGAAACTTATTCATCTTGTATTTAAACGTAGTTTTGTATTCAGCTTTTATTCCAACTTTTATAATATCAAATTTCAAATCTTTTCCGATTTCAATAAAATCAATCATTTCAGTTTTCAGTTCCCCAAGATTTCCAAGAGTTGAATTATAAGTAAATGAATCTTCAGATATAGAAAATACTTGTTTTTCATTTTTTGATTTAAGCCCAATTGAAGCAAGAATTCCGCTTTTTGTTTTGTTTATAGAAATGGATTGTGTCATTTTTCTTAAATCTATTACAATTATTGTATATAAACCACTCATTCCCCTAAGTATCATATAAAAATTCAAATAAAACAATCGCTTAGCTCTGGTTAAGTCGCTTATGAAGATTTAGACCTGGGGGGTTAAAATTAGTTATAAATGTATAAAAAAATCACGTACATCCAAAGATATATGTGATTTTTAGCAACGCGCATTATATTCTGTAGATGTTATCAATTTTGTTTTGAGTATTGTCGATACTTTTAAAAAACGGTACTAAATCAGGTTCTATCCAACATATTAAATCGTAAAGTTTTGTTACAATACTAATTACTTCTGAGCAATCAATGCCATTTGCATTAAAACAGATGGGTTCGCAATGATTAACTCTATTTCTAAAATTCCTGATAGCGTTAAGTTTAGAGTATATGCTAGCTCTATTTTCTGTTGGAGGTTTATGAACAAAAACGTGTAAAGGTTGCCCTTCAATTAATGAATAATGATGTCCGAGAAATAATGCAATCCAAAATCCAAAAGTTTGACCTGAAATTATTTTCCCATTTGTTATTGGAATTCCCCTATTGTGTAATTTGTTTTCAGTTTTAGTTATGGACCGTTTCAGGAAATAATTTGAATGCCTTAATGAGTTGTTGTTCATAAAGCCATTTTTCTGATTTATTATCCAATCGTTATCTATAAAATGACTAGAAAGTTGATGGTTTATACTATTTATTAAAACAACCTCAAACTGCGTAAGAATTGGATGTGTTGCTTGTGCTAATCTGATATTTGCGTTATATAATCTTTTAGCCCTGTCTTTATTGTTAGCTGTTGCGTTCAAGTATCTATTATGCCTTGGCCTTGACAAATATTTATTTCGTAATTCATTTTTCATAATATTTTGCCATGTCGTTTTTATTTGTAAATTTGTAGTATATAGATTTAGTAAAGCCTCTTTCTTTTTTTTGAAACGTAACTAAATAGAAGATTTATAAAAAGGAATTCTTAATTGGGTTCCTTTTTTGTTTTCTGCTTGTTGTTAGTTAGTGTCTATTCTGCCACTGGTTTCCCCAAATATCACTCATCATTCAAATAAAATAATTGCTTACAACGGGTTAAGTCGCTTATGAAGATTTAGATCTGGGGATTAAAATCAGTTATAAATGTATAAAAAAATCACGTACTTCCAAAGAAATACGTGATTTTAATAGTTTTCTAGCCTCTCAATAGCGGCTTTGTAAACGCTCCTAAATCATTCACTCCATGAGCCGTCACATGCTTTATAAACGCACTGCCAATGATGGCGCCTTTGGCATACTGCGTCGCTTGGCTAAACGTCTCATGGTCAGAAATCCCAAATCCAATGATCTGTGGGTTGGTTAGTTGGAGGTCGGCAATCCGTTTAAAATAATCCGTTTGTTCGTTCCCAAAACCACTTTGGCTTCCCGTCGTGCTGGCACTACTCACCATATAAATAAACCCTTCGGAAATACTGTCCATATAACGGATGCGTGACTCGCTCGTTTGTGGCGTAATCAAAAATACATTGAGCAATCCATACCGTTCAAAAATAGCTTTATATTCTTCGTGATAGACTTCCACCGGCAGATCAGGAATGATCAATCCATCAATACCCACTTCTTGGCATTTTTTACAAAAAGCTTCCACACCGTATTGAAGCATCGGATTAAAATAGCCCATCAGAATCAACGGAATCGATACCGTTTCCCGGATGTCTTTCAGTTGCTCAAACAAGACCGTTGAGGTCATGCCATTGTGCAACGCTTGTGTAGAACTCGCCTGAATGGTAGGGCCATCCGCCAACGGATCGCTAAACGGCAAGCCAATTTCAATCATATCCACCCCATTTTTCTCTAGGTTTTCAATCGTTGTCACCGTATCGTTTAAGTTGGGATATCCCGCCGTAAAATAAATGGATAATAGTTTTTTGTCTTCTTGTAATTTTGCTTGTATTCGATTCACAATCTTAGAGTTTAAAATAATCAATATAGGTATTCAAATCTTTGTCGCCACGTCCGGATAAACTAATCACCACCACGTCTTCAGGCTTGAATTTTTTATCTTCAAAAATAGCCAAGGCATGAGAGGTTTCAATCGCTGGAATGATGCCTTCCAGTTGCGACAATTCCAGACCCGCCGTCATCGCTTCATCATCCGTCACCGAAATGAATTCCGCACGTTTGGTTTCATACAAATGCGCATGCATGGGGCCAACACCCGGATAATCCAAGCCTGCCGAAATGGAGTAGGGCTCCGTAATTTGTCCGTCAGGAGTTTGCATCAATAAGGTTTTACTGCCGTGAATTACGCCTTCTTTTCCAAGTACCGAAGTCGCGGCACTCTCGCCTGTATAAATTCCTTTGCCTGCCGCTTCCACTGCAATCAGTTTCACGTCGGGTTCATTCAAATAATGATAATAGGCACCCGCAGCATTGCTACCACCTCCCACACAAGCCACCACATAATCGGGGTTTTCGCGGCCTTCCACTTCTTTTAATTGCCATTTGGTTTCTTCAGACACCACCGATTGAAAACGCGCCACCATATCCGGATAGGGGTGTGGTCCCACGGCACTTCCAATAATATAATGCGTATCAACAGGATTGTTAATCCAATCGCGAATCGCTTCATTGGTGGCATCTTTTAGGGTACGACTTCCAGACAATGCGGGACGTACTTCCGCTCCGAGCATTTTCATACGTGCCACATTGGGTGCTTGTCGTGCGATGTCAATTTCACCCATGTACACAATGCATTTCAAACCGGCCAAGGCACAAACAGTCGCCGTAGCTACCCCGTGTTGTCCTGCACCTGTTTCGGCGATGATGCGTGTTTTTTTGAGACGCTTTGCCATCAATATTTGACCAATCGTATTGTTGATTTTATGCGCACCCGTATGGCATAAATCTTCCCGTTTCAGGTATATTTTGGTATTGTATTTTGCAGACAATCGCTTTGCGAAATACAAAGGCGTCGGGCGACCTACATAATCCTTTAGCAATTGATCGAACTCTTTTTTGAAATCAGGTTCCGCCATTACCTTTAAATAATTTTGACGTAATTCTTCAACATTCGGATACAGCATTTCTGGTATAAATGCCCCTCCAAATTGACCATAATAGCCTTTTTCATTCACGTGATAACTCATAATAAATCTTTAAATTTTTCTAATAATTCTTTATCTTTTTTGGCAGCTGCAACTTCAAATTTGCTATTCACATCCACCGCATGGCAATAGGTTGCTGCCGTACTCTTTTTAAATTCTTTCAGTTGATCCAAGCTTTCCAATCCAATACCACCACTTAAAAAATAGGGTTTTGTAGAGGGATAGTTTTCTAATACCGACCAGTCAAAGCAGTAGCCATTACCACCCGCCAAAGCCCCTTTCGTATCAAAAAGAAAAAAGTCACAGACCGTTTCATAAGGTGTGAGGATTTCAAAATCAAAATGATTTTTAATGGAAAACACTTTAATGATTTCTATGTTGAGAGGTTGTAAGGATTTACAAAACTCAGGCGTTTCTTCACCGTGCAATTGAACGGCTTGCAAGTCGTGGGTATTAATTTTTTCGACAATGGTATCGTAAGACGCATTCACAAAAACACCTACTTTTTTAATGGATGCTGAGAGGGTGGGAATTGAATCCGACACATGACGTGACGAGCCTTCAAAAAAGATAAAACCCATATAGTCAAGTCCAATCGCCGCGATTTCCCTAATATTGTCCTCATAGCGCATGCCACATACTTTTAGTTTCATGCGTTCAGTTTTTTAATGAAATCCGCTGCACTGGCACCCGGATTTTCAGTTTTCATAAAATTCTCGCCAATCAAAAACCCTTTATATCCATACGGCTGTAAACTCTGAATGTCTTCCACCGTGCGAATGCCACTTTCTGAAATCTTTACAAATTCATCAGGGATGAGCGTACTCAGTGTTTTGCTGTTTTCTAAACTGACTTCAAACGTTTTAAGATTGCGGTTATTCACGCCTATCATATTCAGAGACGGCATTAGCGATTTGTGCAATTCTTCTTCGTTGTGAATTTCCAATAAGACCTCCATGCCCAAGCTTTGAGCGAGGGTTGAAAATGTTTGAATTTCTTCGCGACTTAAAATGGCTGCGATGAGTAAAATCACATCCGCACCATACGCTTTTGCTTCCACAATTTGATAAATATCAATAATGAATTCTTTCCGAAGCAAGGGCATATCACAACTGGCTCTGGCGGTCAAGAGGTCTTCCAAACTGCCGCCAAAATATTTCATATCTGTGAGTACAGACATCCCGCAAGCCCCTGCAGTTTCATAGCCTTTTGCGACATCCTGCACGTTGAGGTTTTGATTGATGCAGTCCTTTGAGGGCGAACGGCGTTTATGTTCTGTAATCAAGCCTGAAGTGCTTTCTGACAATCGCGAACTAAGCGACGGGCAGTGGCGTTCAAACAACACCGATTGTTCCAATTGTTTCAACGGAATCAGTTGTTTTCGAAGGCTAACTTCGGTGCGTTTATCTGCGACAATACGATCTAAAATACTACTCATTAGAGGGCGATTAATTTTGTGAGACATTCATTTGCTTTCCCTGAATACAGGGCTTCTTTTGCCAATTCATAACCGTCTATATGGCTAATTTTTTTAGCAGTTGAGATGGCAAGACCGGCATTGGTACACACCACGTTATTTTGAGCTTCGCTACCCTTTCCACTGATGATGGTTTTAAATATTTTTGAGGCTTCAGCCACTGTGTTTCCACCAAAAATGGCTTCTTGAGTATTGTTTTTTAACCCTAAATCTTCTGCCGAAAAAAGTACTTCCGAATGATTGGATACAATTTTCACTGAATTGGTTAAGGAGATTTCATCATAGCCACCAAGGTCATGAACAATGCTGTAGTTTTTATCAGAATCCTGAAACAGGTAATTGTATAAGCGCAGTAATTCCAAACTAAAGACGCCTACCATTTGGTTTTTTGGAAACGAAGGATTCACTATAGGTCCCAACATATTAAAAAATGTTTTGACACCCAATTCGCGTCGGATGGGCGCCACGTTTTTCATCGCAGGGTGAAACAAGGGCGCGTGTAATACACAAATGCCTGTTGTGGCAATGGCGCGTTCTAAAAAGTCTGGGTCGTTTGAAAATGTAACGCCTAAGGATTCTAAAACATTAGAAGATCCACAAGCGGAAGAGACCCCGTAATTTCCGTGTTTTGCGACGGGCACGCCAGCCGCTGCGGTCACAAATGAGGAGAGCGTTGAGATGTTGAACGTGTCTTTTCCGTCTCCGCCAGTGCCGCACAAATCGATGGGGTTGTAAGCGGATAAATCGATAGGAATGCACAATTCTAAGAGGGCATCTCTAAATCCTTTCAATTCTTCGAGGGTCACGGTTCGCATCATGTAAATGGTCAGGAAGGCCGCAATTTGACTTTGATTGTAATCGCCTTTGGAGATGTTGATCAAAATCTGCTTTGCTTCCTCAGCAGAAATCGTTTCGTGGTTAATGAGTCTGTTTAAAACGTGTTTCATTGGTGTCTGTTATGAATTAATCCAGTTTTCTAAGAGTTGTTTTCCGTTGGGGGTGAGCACCGATTCTGGATGAAATTGAACGCCTTTCACATCGTAAGCTCTATGTCTTAAGGACATGATTTGTCCGTTTTTATCTACCGAAGTGGCTTCTAAAACTGCGGGTAAATTCGCATCCACTACCCACGAATGGTAGCGACCAACTTGAATCGTTTTGTCCATATTATTGAACAAGTCTTCATCATCCACACAAACAGTAATGTCGGTATGTACCCCGTGATAAACTTCTTCTAAATTCACAATGTGTCCACCAAAAACTTCTCCAATGGCTTGTTGTCCCAAACACACGCCCAAAATACTTTTAGTGGGAGCATAGCGCTGAATCACCGCTTTTAAAAGACCTGCTTCTTCTGGAATTCCAGGACCAGGTGACAGTACAATTTTATCGAAGTGTTGGATGTCTTCCAAATCAAATTTATCATTTCGAAGCACCGTCACCTCACAGTCGAGGTCTTCGAGGTAATGAACTAAATTAAACGTAAAACTGTCGTAATTATCTATGACTAATATTTTCTTCATTTTCTTAAATAGTTTCGGCGAGTTTAATCGCTTTGGTTAAGGCGCCTAGTTTGTTATACACTTCTTGAAGTTCGTTTTCGGGGCTGGATTTGGATACAATTCCGGCACCGGCTTGCCAATGGAGTTGGTAGTTTTTACTTAAAAAGGTTCGAATCATGATGGCGTGGTTATAATTCCCATCAAAATCCATAAATCCAATGGCACCACCATAAAACGCACGGCTTGTTTTTTCGTAGGCTTCAATAAGTTCCATCGCTTTGTATTTGGGCGCACCACTTAAGGTTCCTGCGGGAAAAGTATCGGCTACAATTTGCATTGTTGGCGTGTTTTTTCGCACTTTGCCCATGACTTTACTTACCAAATGAATGACGTGGGAAAAGAATTGAACTTCTCTATATTTCTTAACTTCTACTTCTGTACAATGACGGCTTAAATCGTTTCGTGCCAGATCGACTAACATGACGTGTTCGCTGTTTTCTTTTTTATCGGCGACGAGTTTTTTGGCCGATTCGGCGTCTTTTAAATCATCGCCAGTCCGTGCAAACGTCCCTGCAATGGGATGAATTTCTGCGTTTTGACCTTTGACGACCAGTTGGGCTTCAGGTGAACTTCCAAAGATTTTAAATTTTCCATAATCAAAATAAAAGAGATAGGGCGAAGGGTTGATACTGCGCAATGCTCTGTACACATTGAAATCATCGCCTTTAAAATCTTGTTGGAATTTTTTAGACAATACGAGTTGAAACACATCGCCACGGGCACAGTGTTTTTTAGCCAAGTCGACATTGGACTTAAATTCTTCGTCGGTCAGGTTGGAACTGATGTCTCCTTTAGATTCAAAATCATAAGATGAAAAACTTTGTACGTTAATTAAATGGTGAATGGCATCGATATTGCTTTCAGATTCGTAGCAATGCGCAAAAATATAGGCCTCATTTTTGAAATGATTGATGGCGATAATGTTTTGATACACGGCATAATACATCTCTGGAATTTCAATGGAATCGTCTTTTTTTGAGATGGTAATGTCTTCAAAATATTTTACGGCATCGTAAGCTGTAAACCCAAACATTCCATTGTTTATAAACTTAAAAGAGGTGTCTTTTTGAGTTTCAAATTGTTTTGTAAATGCATCGATTTCCATCGTCACCTTATCAGCAGGAACAGTTGTGGTTTCGGTGCTTTGATCCGGATAGGTTTTAGTCACCACAGCGCCTTCTACTTTGATGGAAGCAATGGGATTGCAGCAGATGTAGGAGAAACTGTTGTCGTTGCCGTGGTAGTCGCTACTTTCCAGAAGAATGCTATTCGGAAACTTGTCTCGAATTTTCAGATACACACTCACAGGCGATATGGTATCGGCGAGTATTTTTTTGTAATGTGTTTTTAGCTCAAATGTTTTCATAAAAAAAGGCTTGTCGTGATGACAAGCCTAGATATTTTGTTTTAAACATACAAGGGTGTATCACGAATTTTGTTTTCGAGAGTTCCACCACCAAGTAGTATTTAAAGTAAGGTTCATATTTATTTATTAATAATCAAATGTAGCAACGTTTTTAATGATTGCAAAATTAATTTAATAGTTTTTTAAAATTTTAAAGAAACCTTTAAATCAAACTCATTATAGATAGCTTTATCCTTTAATCCATCAAAAAAACTAGCAGATCCGTATTTGATTCCATATTTGGTACGGTCTATTTGAAATGTTGTTGTTGCAGTATTATCTGAAACGGTTAAATCAAAATTGATTTTGTTTGTAATTCCCTTAATTGTAAGGTCTCCAACAACAGCGTAGTTTGCTTCGTTTTTAGTTATAGATGTAAAAACTAAAGTTGCTTTTTTGTGCTTTTCAACGCCAAAAAAGTCATCGGCTTTTAAATGGCCGTCTAATTTATTTTTGTAATCTCCTTCTAAGTCGGTTGTGTTGATAGACGTCATGTCCATTACAAAGTTCCCACCTGTCAGTTGTTTCTCGTTGAATTCAAGAACACCTTCTTGAAGTGTAATTGTCCCTTCATGTTGTCCTGTTACTTTGTGTCCAACCCAGTTGATGATACTCTGGTCAGTATCGATTTGTTTTGTTTCTAAGGCAGTAAATGCTGTAAGGAGTAAAACAAATAATATGGCGGTTGATTTTAAGATTGTATTTTTCATGTCGTTAATTAAGTTAAAATTGGAATGCAAATTACATAATTTTTTAATTGCATAATAGTTTTATGGCTGGTAATTTTTTGTTAAAACTTAAGATACCCTTTGTCTGTTTTTGCTAACTTTGTAAAATGAAATATTTAGTTGTCTTAATGATTTTTTTAAATCTGTCCTGTAAGTCAGAAAAAAAAGAACTCATAACATTAGAGGTGCATGATTTTAAGGGCATTGCGCCTTATCTAGAACTTGATGGGTCTAAAACCTACGTGGTAAATTTTTGGGCAACTTGGTGCGCGCCCTGCGTAAAAGAGTTGCCACATTTTGAAATGTTACAAGAAAACTATAAAGATTCTGTAGAAGTCATTTTGGTGAGTTTGGATTTTCCGCATCAATATGAAACAAAATTAAAGCCGTTCATTCAAAAACACAACTTAAAATCAAAGGTTGTTGTTTTAGACGATCCTGATATGAATTCGTGGATTCCAAAAGTAGATCCACAATGGGATGGTGCGATCCCTGTCACGCTAATATACAATGCATCCAAGCGTATGTTTTATAGTCGTACCTTTACCTACGAAGAATTAGAATCTGAACTCAAAACATTTTTTTAATAACCCCTAAATATAAATTGTTATGAAAACTATTTTCACATTACTTGTATTGCTCACGACGGTTGCTTTTGCTCCGAACACTAAAGAAAAAGGATATGACATTGGCGATGTTGCTACCGATTTCAAACTCAAAAACATTGACGGAAATTCCGTATCCTTATCTGATTATAAGGATGCTAAAGGGTTCATCATTGTTTTCACATGTAATACCTGCCCATATGCGGTGGCCTACGAAGACCGTATTGAAGCATTGAACAAAAAATACGCAGCAAAAGGCTTTCCTGTCATTGCGATCATGCCCAATAACGTCAAAACAAAACCAGGGGATTCGATGAAAGCAATGCAAATACGCGCGAAAGAAAAAGGATTTACGTTTCCGTATTTAATGGATGCCGATCAATCTATTTACCCTCAATATGGTGCTACCAAAACCCCGCACATTTACGTCTTAGAATCTACGGATCGCGGCCCTGTGGTAGAATATATTGGTGCGATTGATGATAATTATAAAGATGCTTCTTTGGTGAAAACCAAATATGTCGAAAATGCCGTGGATGCACTTTTAAATGGTGTGGCGTTTGAGGTTCATAAAACCAAAGCGATTGGCTGTTCTATCAAGCTTTAAGGTTGAGGTAGGAAGAATAAAAAACAATATTATAAATTAATTTACTAAAAGAGATACTATGTCAGATTTGTCACAAAATGAATGGGCTTCGCAATTAGAGTCCGATTCAAAATCAGTAATTTTAGATGTTCGTACAGATGAAGAAGTCGAAGAGGGAATGATTCCTGAAGCGATTCACTTGGACATTCATCAAGGGCAGGCTTTTATTTCAGAGCTCGAAAAACTCGATAAAACCAACCATTACTACGTCTATTGCAGATCTGGTGCGCGAAGTGGACAGGCGTGTTCAATTATGAAACAATTGGGCTTTACAGCTTCCTACAATCTTTTGGGCGGTTTTAACGACTGGGATGGCACAACAATAATTCCAGAATAGATGCGGTTTTTTAAACTTGGATGTGCGCTGCTAGGCATGCTTACATTTTTTAATTGTAAAAAAAACCAGTCGGAGGCAATTGAATTGATTACGGCTGCAGAAATGAAGGAAATTTCTAAAATTGAAGGGATTCAGTTGGTAGATGTGCGGACTCCAAATGAGTACAAAGAAGGGCATCTTCCAAATGCGCTCAATATTGATTTTTTAGATGCAAATTTTGAAGCAAATATCCAACAGCTCGATAAAACCAGACCGGTCATTATCTACTGTCAGCGTGGCGGCCGCAGTGCAAAGTGCGCCTCACGGTTAATCGCTAACGGATTTGTAAAAGTTTATGATTTAGACCACGGTTTTTCCAAATGGAAATCAAGCGGTTTAGAGGTCGAAAATTAAGGATTTTAGCTCCACAAGGGCGTCGGGTAGGCGCCTTGTTCTGTGAGTTCTGCTAAGGTTCTGACGGCTTCTTTTTTGTCATCGTAATAGGTGACTCCAAACCAAGTACTTTGTGCTTCAATCACTTCTACTGTAATGTGTCCGTTTTCCATCATTTCTTGTGTGACAAATGGCAAGTAGATTTCACTTTTTTCGTGGTTGTCAGAGTTTTCTAAAAACTTTGTAAAATAGGTTTCGATGTACTTAAATATCGATGTATTACAAATCCAGAAATTCATAGAAACGGCTGTGTCTGCATCAAGAATCACTCCCGAATCTTCATCGATGATTTGAGTTCCTTTTTCCGAAATTTTAGTACGTTCTATGATGGAGGTTAATTGGTGATTGTCCACTTCACAAACGCCTCTTGAAACAGATCCAAATTTTGAAAGTGTATTTTTAAGGTTGTAAGCCACCAGTGCAAACTTGTCAGGCGTATCGTTATTTTTGATGAATTTCGCTGCCCCGTCAAACGCATTTTGCCCATAATAATCATCGGCATTTATAATGACAAAACTTCCTTTGATTACATTTCGAGCGGTCCAAACGGCATGGGCGGTGCCCCAAGGTTTTTCGCGTTTCGTATTGAGGGAAATCGCTTTAGGAATGTCCTCAATTTCTTGAACTAAAACATCTAATTTCACAGCGCTAGGAAGGCGTTCTGAAAGATGAGATTCAAGAAACGATTTGTTAGCAGCTTTGGTAATGACCACAATGTGGTTAAAGTTGTTTTTGAGAGCATCAAAAATACTGAATTCCATCAAAAATTCTTCCGCAGGGCCTAAATCGTCAAATTGTTTTAGTTTTCCATAGCGGCTTCCGCTTCCAGCGGCCATCAGTAGTAAGGTCATTTTTTGAGTTTTTGTTCGCTGCAAAAATATAATTTTTAAACCGTAACTGAAATTTAATTTCGCAATTCAATTTTAATACGTGACAAAACTCCAATTATTAGTTGTAATTTTGAATTAGAATTAACCAATATTTTAACTTTTATTTTATGAAAACAAAAGCCTTAATTACGCTTTTGGGGGCACTAGTGTTAGGTGTGTTCTCGATAGGCGCTCAAATTCCCGCATATTACTCGACTGTTGATTTTGACCAAGAAGGAAACGCACTAAAAGACGACCTTTCTACATTAATTATTGATACCCATACAACCCTGATTCCATATACTTCGAGTTCCACCGATACATGGGATGTGATACACGAAAGTGATTTAGATGTTACCATTTCCAACAATGTGATTTTGTTTTATGGATACGATGATACAGACAATGTTAGCATTAACGACAGAACCCGTGCGATTACAGCCCAACAAAGCAGTGGCTCTTGTATAGGCTATTGGAATCGAGAACATGTGTTTGCTAAGAGTTTAGCAAATCCTAGTTTAGTAACGAACTATGCTGGTGCGGGTACAGATGTCCATAATTTGAGAGCTGCCGATTGTCAGATGAATTCCAGACGAAATAACAATTATTTTAAGGATGGTAGTGGGGACTCTTATTTGGATGGTGATTTCTATCCTGGAGATGAATTTAAAGGGGATGTAGCTCGAATTATTATGTATATGTATTTGCGCTACCCAACCCAATGTGAGCCCATTAATATAGGCGTTGGAAGCACCTCGTATTCTAACGGTGGAGACATGCCAAATATCTTTTTGGAATGGAATGAAGAAGACCCTGTTTCTGAATTTGAAAGCAATAGAAACGATGTTATTTTTTCTTATCAAGGCAATCGAAATCCATTTATTGACAACCCTTATTTAGCAACTCTCATTTGGAACGGTCCAAATGCAGTGGATTCTTGGGGGGTACTTTCTACTCCTGATTTAGATTTTCAAACGGTGTTTATTCACCCAACCATTGCTCAAAATCATGTGTATGTCAAAGGATTAGAGGTGTCTAAAGACACCATGAAAATCTACAATCAATTGGGTCAGGTCTTGGAATTTGAATTGGAAGGTAATAAAATCGATGTGTCTGGTTTTTCTAAGGGAATGTATCTGATGAGTGTTCAACAAAAAAATCAGTCCAAACTATTTAAGTTTTTGGTGTATTAATATAGCAGATTTATGAAGCAGTTTCTTTTCCTAATGTCTTTCATTGTTGTGGCACAGTTTGCATCTGCTCAAAAACTATTTTCGGTAGATTACCAAAACCAAGCGGACGTGAAAGTCTTTGTGGTGGACTATGCCAACCAAGCCGATTTAAAGGTTTTTAAGGTGGATTATAGCAATCGGGCAAAAGGGAATGATGGGCTTTGGTTTTTTACGGAGTATTCAAATCAGGCGGATACCACTGTTTTTTTTGTGGACTATGCCAATCAAGCCGATCTAAAAATTTTCTTCGTGGATTATCAAAACCAAGCCGGTTGGCTAAATAGCTCTAAAAAGCAGTTGTTGTATTGATTTCAAGGATTTTTTCTTATAAAATGTTTAATATTTAATTCAATTTAATGAACATAATTAGAATTAAATAATAAATTACTTAACCCTTTTATTTCCTGTATATTAAAGTTTAATTCAATTAGTTGCATTTATTTTACAACATACTCTCTTATATTGTCAAATAACCAATTCTGATTTCTTATAAAATTGTTCTTAACGATTGTATAATTAATAATTGTTAAATACTTACATTTGTTTACCAATTTAATTTAGAAGTTAAACAAAATAATTACAGATATGAACTTGAATAATATAAAATCTATTTTATTTATTATTTTTATAGCGGTTTTTACAAAATCGAATGCACAATCTCAGCTTGTTAATTGCCCAACGAGTTCTGTAATTGTGTTAGAACATTTTACTGCAGGCCCATATATTCAAGGAGGTAATGTAGCCGTGTTTTTTGATCCTCAGGGTATTTACGAGTTAGACAATCAATTTATCTTAGAATTGTCTGATCCATCTGGAGATTTTACATCATCAACAGTACTTTCAATTAAGGATGAGTTTTTTATACCTGTGCTCAATGGAGTCCTGCCGTTAGCTGTTCCTGTAAGTACTGATTATAAATTAAGAATACGCTCTACAAACCCAGCAACGGATGTTGAGACAGATTCTTTTGAAATAGTTTCAGATCCCTCTGCGGATCTGACTGTTGGTACCATACAATTTATAAATAATTCAGCTACAGATATTACGGATTTCACAAAATGTATAGACTTAGATGCAAACAATTACTTTTTTGGATATAAAAACAGAGGTCAGAATAGCTTAACACCATCGAGTCCAGACGCTATTCAAGTTAGGGCAATTGGAGGTTCAGCTTCTAGTAAAGATGTTAGGATTTTAGTTGCAGGTTCTTGGCAATCAATTCCATTATCTGGCTTGGGACAATTTTCTATTCCAGGAAACCTTCCCGTTGATTATTATTTAATTGAGATTGACAGAACCATCCAAGGAGCCAGTTCTGAATACCACCACACTTCAGGATTTGTATTTAATTATAATACTGGAAATACAGGAATTGCAAATACAAGCGCTGAAGCTGTTTGTGTTGGTGAATTAGTTGGTTTTGAAGTGACTTCTTCAGTAATGGCAACCAATTACCCTGGATCTTTATATTCTATCTTTTATGGAGATACTGATCAAAATATACCTGAGACCACGGAGTATTATACACATTCCAGACTTCAAATATGTAATACATTAAATCACATTTATGAGTTAGCAACCTGCTCAAGCGACTTTAAAGATGAGAATGTTGATGAGGATGGGTTTTATTACAAATTAGATCTTAAACTTTTAAACAAAGGAATTTATGATGATGAACTTGAAACTGATAATTTTTTGTGTAATGAATACTCTCAAAATAGTAACGGTACGACTAAATGGGTCAATGTAAGTTTACAACCAAGTGTGGATTTTGAAACAGAACCTGTAATTTGTGCAGGAACAGTTTTGTCTGCTAATGATATTTCTCTTGCGGGTGCATTTGGCTATAGCGCTGAATGTTTAACAGAGTATAGTTATTATTGGGATGTATTATTTCCTGGAGCTTCTTCTTGGGATACCGTTACCGACGATCTGGGTTGGATAGACGTTGATGGAAACCTAAACATCCCCGGAGAAGTAACTTTAGACAATCCTGGTTGTTGGCAAATACAATTAAAAATAAACAATCCAGCGGGTTGTGTCCAATCCGATATTGTTGTAAAAACGGTTATTGTGGAGCCGCAACCACTTTCAAATTTCACTTATAATCCAACGAGTCTTTTGTGTGCACCACAAATTATAGATTTCACAAACACTTCAAACACCGAAAATTTTTCTGAAGCATGTGGTAATCCTGTTTATACTTGGACAGTGACCCCTGTAGAAGCACCTGCTACATTAACAGGTTTTAATTTTATTGTAGATCCAACTTTAACGGGCGATCCCATAAATTACGTAGACCCATCAATTAATTTCACTCAACCAGGTACTTACTCGGTTGTGTTAAATACGTCTAACACCTGTGGAGATGATGATTCTGAACCCGTTTTAATAGAAATCATAGGAGATCCAACGGTTAATTTTCCAACGCCATTTTTTGCTGCATGTCAGGGTTTAGCAGGTCAAACTGCTGATGGTTTTATCTTAGATTTTTTAAATAACACACCAATAAGTCCAGTATATAGTGAATCACCTTTTGAGCCTACAACGTTCACATGGACCATTACAGGACCCGGAGTGACTGCAACAGATTATATATTTTTGGGTGGAACCGATGCTACAAGTGAGTTTCCAGTCATTAAGTTTTTAAGTTATAACACCTACACGATTACGGTAGAAGTTGATGGGAATTGTGCGAATTCAAATTCTGATACTTTAACGTTTCTATATGAGCAAACGCCTGTCATCACAAATACCGATACGCAACAAGACATCTGTACTGGGGATACAACGCAACTCGTTCAGTTTACTTCTGATACGGATCCGGCTACAGTGTATATAATAGTGATCAATCAAAATCCAAATATTTCGGGATATGATACGGCTTTAAATTCTGGAGGTACGATTCCAGTAATGACCTTAATAAATTCAACGAACGTTCCACAAGACCTCGTATATTCAGTGGCTCCAGTCGTAAACAATTGTCAAGGTGGGGCGGTCAATTTCACGTTTACCGTGAATCCAGAACCCCTAATTCCAAATCAAACGGATGAGATTTGCTCAGAGGAAACTTTTATTGTCTCGCCTGTAAATAACCCACCCACATCGATTGTACCAGCAGATACAACTTATATATGGACGGTAGTTGATAATCCAAACGTTGAAGGGGAGTT
>CAWVRW010000005.1:0-79311 GCA_963933105.1 uncultured Formosa sp. | reverse complement strand
TTCAGCCATGGCTGTTTTAAAATTTGTATTTTACAGAAGCTAGATTCGATTAAGCCCTTCTATAAAAGCGTTATTAATTAAAGTTAATTCCTTTTACTGAATCTATTATTTGCTAAAAGGAGTGCAATGTTACGATTTATCTCTAATGATTCCAAATGATTTCTTATCTGTTTTTAAGAGAGAAGCTATGAATGTTATAATTTTGAATTTACAAGTGCTAAAACTTGTTCAAATTGCTGCTCCAAACTTAGATTTGAATTGTCAATTTCAATGGCATCATCGGCTTTAAAAAGCGGAGAATCTTCTCGTGTAGAATCGAGATGGTCTCGTGAAGTAATGTTTTCAAGAACAGCTTCAAAAGTGACCACAGTGCCCCCTCCTATCAGTTCGTCATAACGACGTTGGGCACGTGTATCTGCTGAGGCTGTCATAAATAGTTTCAATTCAGCATCAGGAAAAACCACGGTTCCAATATCTCTTCCATCCATCACAATTCCTTTGTCAGCCCCCATTTGCTGTTGTAAGGCTACCAATTGTTGGCGTACTTCTGGGACTGCTGCTACCGTACTCACGGTATTTGAAACTTCCATGGTACGAATTTCGGTATCCACATTCACGGAATTCAAGTAAATTTCAGACGCTTTTAAGGCTTCATTGTATTGAAAAGTCACTTTGATCAATGGCAACTGATTTATGAGGGCTGCTGTATCCAGCAACTTGTCTTGAATTAGTTTGTGTTGTAATGTGTACAATGCGACTGCGCGGTACATCGCCCCAGAATCTACATACACATATTGAAGTTTTTGTGCTAATTGTTTAGCGAGCGTACTCTTCCCTGTTGAAGAAAAACCATCGATGGCAATTGTTATTTTTTTCACTATTGTAAATTTATTTGAAGTCCTAGAAAACTTGTATTTGCCGCCGATGAATAGCGTGCATGCGTGTAACTAAACCTCAATTTATTAAATTTCAAGCCAATCCCAAAAGAAAGCCCTGAAAAATTTCGTTGTTCTAAAATCTTTAACTCCGCTGCCCTTCTAAAACTATACCCCACTCGAATGTTAAATCCTTTATCTGGGAATAATTCTAATCCGAGAATGGTATGCCGTATTATATTGCTAAAAAACCCGACTTCTTCGGGGGTTTGCGTACCATTCAAATCGGTGGTGCCACGGGCGGGATTCTCAGTGGCTATGGGCCACTGTTGTAAATTTTCTAATGTCAAATGCCATCTTAACGGCACATTTTCAAGTTTTTGAGAAAACCCAAGATCAATTTCAAATGGCAAAGATTCTTTCACTCCTGCATAGGTTGTTAATTGCTTTCCAAAATTACGAATGACCAATGCCGCATTAAAATCTAAATACTCATTTATATATATAAAACCCACATCGGTAGCAATACCAAAGGAATTATATTGTTCTAGTTTAGAAGATATCAACTTAAGGTTTGCTCCTACATAAAAATCTGAATACCCAATTTGAGTCGCATATCCCGCAGAAAAAGCAGCTTCACTTCCTGAAAATTCTCCTGTGCTTATTCCATTTTCATCATAGCCATCAAAACTACCATAATTCACATAAGTCATTCCAACATGAAAGGTTTGCGTTCTTCGATCCCATGTGTACGCATAGGCGGCTGTTCCGTAACTAATATCTCCTAAATAACTCGAGTAGTTCACTGCCAATTGGTTGTCCATTTCCACATTAATGGTCGCAGGATTGTACAACGCTTGTGTGACATCATAATCCACATTCGTGATGGACTTCCCACCCAAAGCAGCTTGGCGTGGTGAGGATATTAAATTTAGAAATTGGTATGTAGATTCGCCTCCTAATTGAGCGTGCACAGCACTACTACAACTCAGAACCAAAAAAAACGACACCAATATCCTCATTCGCATGCAAAAATATATAAATCAATTCTAAAACGAATATTAGAAGGGTTTATTTTGAGCTGTGCCCAAATATTAAAAATTAGAGTGTTTTTGCGTTTTTTACTTTTTGATTTGTAATCGCGATATCGATCACTTCACTCATTTCTGAAACAAAATGAAACGTTAAGCCCTTTAGATATGTTTGATTGATATCCTCAATATCACTTTTATTTTCTTTTGAAAGAATAATCTCTTTGATTTTTGCGCGCTTGGCAGCCAAAATTTTCTCTTTGATACCCCCTACTGGAAGTACTTTCCCTCGCAAGGTAATTTCGCCTGTCATTGCTAAACTCTTCTTTATTTTTTTCTGTGTAAATAAAGACACCAAAGAAGTTAACATCGTAATTCCAGCACTTGGCCCATCTTTTGGAGTGGCACCTTCTGGAACGTGGATGTGTACATTATAGCTGTCAAAAATATCTGATTTTAAACCATATAAACCCGCATTTGCTTTGATATATTCCATCGCAATGGTTGCCGATTCTTTCATCACTTTACCTAAATTTCCAGTGATATTTAAGGTCCCTTTTCCTTTAGATAAAATAGATTCAATAAATAAAATATCGCCTCCGACACGTGTCCATGCCAAGCCAGTGACTACACCAGCAACATCATTATTTTCATATTTATCACGCTCTAATTTTGCACTGCCTAAAACTTTAACAATCGCTTCGTTAGAAACCTTAACATCATAAGATTCTTCCATCGCAATGTTTTTGGCAGCATAACGCACCATTTTAGCGATTTGTTTTTCAAGTCCACGAACTCCTGATTCTCTTGTATAACCTTCTACAATTTTTTCTAATTGAGGTTGTGCAATTTTGAGATCGGAAGTTTTCATTCCGTGTTCTTTAATTTGCTTTGGCAATAGGAATTTCTTTCCTATTTGAACTTTTTCTTCAATCGTATATCCACTTACGTTGATAATCTCCATACGATCTAAAAGTGCGGGCTGAATGGTGTTCAAACTGTTAGATGTGGCTACAAACATGACTTTAGAGAGGTCATACCCCATTTCTAAAAAGTTGTCGTAAAACTCCGAATTTTGTTCCGGGTCTAAAACTTCTAACATTGCCGACGACGGATCTCCTTGATTGGAACTCGAAAGTTTGTCAATTTCATCCAACACAAATACAGGGTTGGAAGTACCTGCCTTTTTTAAACTTTGCAAAATTCGTCCGGGCATGGCTCCAATATATGTTTTTCTGTGGCCTCTAATTTCCGCTTCATCTCGAAGGCCTCCTAAGGAAACTCGTACATATTCTCTTCCCAAAGCTTCTGCAATGGATTTTCCTAAAGATGTTTTACCAACACCTGGAGGGCCATACAAACAAAGAATCGGAGATTTCATGTCTTTTCTGAGTTTCAAAACCGCCAGATATTCAATAATTCGACGTTTGACTTCTTCTAAACCAAAATGATCGCGGTCCAGTATTTTTTGAGCCCGCTTCAAATCAAAATTATCTTTACTAAAAGAATCCCATGGTAAATCTAAAAACAGGTCTAAATAATTGCGTTGAATTGAGTACTCCGCAACTTGTGGATTCATGCGTTGTAACTTTCCAATTTCTTTATTAAAATGCGCCTCTACCTTTTCGTTCCATTTCTTTTTAACGGCACGCGCTTTCATTTCTTCAATTTCCTCCTCGTAGCTCACTCCACCCAATTCTTCTTGAATGGTTTTGATTTGCTGTTGTAAGAAATATTCGCGCTGTTGCTGATTCATGTCGCTTTGCACTTTGGACTGAATATCATTTTTGAGCTCTAAACGTTGAAACTCAACATTCATGTGCTTTAAAGTGAGTAAAGCACGTTCTTGAAGGTCATGGACTTCTAGTAATTTCTGTTTTTCAACAACCGATAAATTCATATTTGAAGACACAAAATTGATCAAAAACGAACTGCTTTCAATATTTTTAATTGCAAAAGATGCTTCGCTAGGAATCGTTGGACTTTGCTTTATGATTTTAAGTGCAAGATCTTTAATCGACTCTATGATTGCTGGGAATTCTGTGGTGCTTAAAGGACTCACTTCAGGAACATCCTGAATTTTAGCAACCATATAAGGGGTTTCTGAAACCATTTCAGAAATTTCAAATCTCTTTTTACCTTGAATGATGACGGTCGTATTTCCATCGGGCATTTTAAGTACTTTTAAAATACGTGCAACGGTTCCTGTTGTATAGATATCATCAATACTAGGGTCTTCTATACTCTCGTCCTTTTGAGAAACCACGCCAATCACTTTAGAACCTGAATTCGCTTCGTTAATTAACTGAATGGACTTATCGCGCCCCGCCGTAATTGGGATGACGACTCCTGGAAATAAAACGGTATTGCGTAGGGAAAGAATCGAAATCGTTTCTGGAAGTGATTCATTTTTTATTGCTTCTTCATCTTCAGTAGTCATCAAAGGAATTAACTCTGAATTTTCGTCAAAGTCTTGTAATGACAAACTGTCAAGCATTGTAAATTTTGATTTGCTCATAGGTATATTAGGTCATTCTGTCATAAAACAGAACTGATTTGATATTAATAGTTCGTATAATACGGAAGTTATCTTCTTTTAACAGAGTAGATGCTTACGTTATATTTACTAAAGTTCAATTGTTATGCCAATGTGAGTTTTGACGGGATTAATAAGAGATTATTTGACATGTTCGGTAGCTTTGATACGGTTTAATACAATGTAGGAAATCGCAAAAAAGACCGCCAATGAGAGCACAGAATATTGCATAGAATCTGTGAGCACAATGAGCAATCCAAATACAAACATTCCTAATACAATCGCTAATTTTTCGGTGACATCATAGAAACTAAAATAAGTAGCGTGGTCATGCGTCTCTGGCAACAACTTAGAATAGGTCGAACGTCCAATGGATTGGGTTGCACCTAAAACAAATCCTAGTACAATGCCTAAGCCATAAAAATAGTAATCCACATTCGCTTGACTCTTATCTAAAGAAAAGGCCAAAAAACAAACACCTCCCCAAATAATAAGGGTCAGTTTTAAGGTTCTGATATTTCCGATTTTAGTGGATAATCTTGAAAATAAATAGGCTCCAAAAATAGCAACTACTTGTACAAGTATAATCGTAAGGATTAAATTTGAAGTTGGCAATCCAAGTTCGTTGCTTCCAAATATTCCAGCCATCAACACAATGGTTTGAACCCCTACACTGAAACAGAAAAAGGAGACTAAAAAGTATTTAAGCTGCGGGTAATTGACGAGCTCTTTAAAAACAATCTGTAATTCTTTAAGCCCTTTCCATATAAAATCTTTTTCAGGTTTCTGGTTATAGACGTTGTTTGGCAAACGTCGGTACGTAAATTGAGCAAAGCCCAGCCACCAAATACCCACCAATAGAAAGGTGATTCGTGGTGCTAAAGTAGGATCTGTAATTCCAAACCACTCTGGTTTTTCTACCATTATAAGACTAAAAACAAGTAATAATACCGAGCCTGCATAGCCGTAAATAAATCCCTGAGCACTGACTTTATCTTGTTGTTTTGGAAAGGCAACTTCGGGTAAATAGGCATTATAAAACACCAAGCTTCCCCAAAATCCGATGCTTGCTAAAATGGTGAATGTGAGTGCAACCCATAAAGTTTCTGGTCCCGTAAAAAAGAATAAACCCATCACGGAGAGTGCTCCCAAAAGGCAAAAGAATTTCAAAAATTTTAATTTATTACCCATATAATCCGCAATGGCGGAAAGTATCGGTGAACAACAGGCCACTATTAAAAACGAGAATGACAGTGTGTAATCATACAAAGTGGTCGGATTCCAGAGCATCCCTAAATAGGGTATATCCCCAGCTTCGTTCGCAAATGAGCTGGTCATACTGCTGTAATAGATTGGGAATATTGCTGTACTAATGACTAGTGGATATACGGAGTTTGCCCAGTCATAAAATGCCCAAGCTTTGGTCAATTGCTTACTTCCTTTTTCAAATTTTTTCATAAAAAAGCTGCTTAAGTTAGTTAAGCAGCTCCTAATTTAATGATTTAATTCAATTATGGAGTCAATATTACCTAAAAGATGACACTCCAAATTTGCGGGCTTCTTCTTTTGCCTTGGCTGCTAATGCTCTTAAATTGGCGATTCGAGAATCATTTGACGGGTGTGTACTTAAAAATTCAGGTGGACCTTTCCCTCCACTATTTGCTTTCATGCGTTCCCATAATAATGACGCTTCGTCGGGGTCATAGCCTGCAATGGCCGTGAGGTATAAACCGATTTGATCCGCCTCCGTTTCGTGCGCTCGACTAAAAGGCAGCATCCCTCCAACAGAAGAGCCAACTGCAAAGGCTTGCATCCATATATTCTGTTCTGACTCACTTTTGTCTTTTGTAGCCATCGCAACTCCTACTCCTACCCCTTGTTGAATCATTCCTGCACTCATGCGTTGCTGACCGTGATTTGCCAAGGCGTGGGCAACTTCGTGACCCATAATAGCAGCGATGCCGGCCTCATTTTCAGCGATTGGTAAAATGCCTGTATAAAACACAATTTTACCGCCTGGCATACACCAAGCATTCACTAGTTTATCATCGACTAAATTGTATTCCCATTTATAATCTTTTAAATACCCTTGGTGGTTATTGGCATCTAACCAACGTTCTGCAGCCACTGAAATTCGCTGTCCTACTCGAGTAATCATTTCCGCATCAGGAGTTCCTTTAATAACTTTGTTTTCAGAAAGAAATTTATCGTACTCCGCAAAAGCCATTGGTAACAACTGTGTGTTTGGCATAAAGGCCATGGTTTTTTTTCCCGTAAACGGATTGGTCGCACAAGACAAACAAAAGAGACATATTATAAGAGTTAAAAGCTGATTTTTCATTTTTAATTTTTTTGTATTTTTAATTGCTAAAAACGTTTTACTGATTTGACACTGAAATAAACTTATAGTCACAAATTTATGTGAAAAAAAAGTAACTGATTAAATAAATACTTATTTTTAATAAAAATTTAAATCCCTACTCATGAATATAAAAAATATCATCTCAATTTGCATACTCTGTCTTCTATTTTCTTGTCAAACAACTGCCCAAAAAAAGGAAGTGTTTTCGGTTGTTAAAACCAAGCAAGAATGGAAAATGCAACTAAGTGAACTTCAATACCGTGTCTTGAGAGAAGCCGGCACCGAACGTGCATTTTCAAGTCCTTTAAATAAAATATACAAGTCTGGCATTTACAGTTGTGCCGCTTGTAATACTCCCCTATTCGATGGTGCAGACAAATTTGATTCGGGGTCAGGATGGCCTAGTTTTGACAAAGAAATTAAAGGGAATGTAACGTTTTCCGTCGATTATAATATTGGGATGGCACGCACCGAAGAACATTGTGCAACTTGTGGTGGTCACCTTGGACATGTATTTAACGATGGCCCCCGGAAAACAACTGGCAAACGGCATTGTATCAATGGCGCTGCTTTAATATTTACACCAACACCAAATGAGTAAAACCGATAAAAATTGGAAAGAAGAATTGACGGATGAGCAATACCGAATTCTTCGTAAGAAAGGCACTGAGATGCCACATTCAGGGACTTATAATCTGCATTTTGAAAAAGGCACCTATTGTTGTGCCGGATGTAATGAACCCCTTTTTGAAAGTAGTACCAAGTTTGATGCCCATTGTGGATGGCCAAGTTTTGACGAGGCAATCAAAGGGAAAGTTGAGTACATATCCGATAAAACTCTGGGTATGATCCGAACCGAAATTGTGTGTAAAACCTGTGACGGGCACTTAGGGCATGTGTTTAATGATGGGCCTACTGAATCCGGCACGCGCTACTGTGTCAACTCTGTGAGTCTGAAGTTTCGTTAAAAAAAGTAAGAACTATTTTTGTTTTTCTAAAGATTTTCTGTTAAGTTTAGAGTCTCATATCTAACTAAACAACACTAACTTATGGAAAATCAATCAATCGTAATCGTTACATCACTTATTTACTTAGCAGTCGCACTATTTTATGTGTACTGCTCGTGGAGATTATTTGAAAAAGCTGGAAGGCCTGGGTGGGAATGTATTATACCTATTTATGGCTCTTATATTTTGATTACAAAACTGGCAAAATTAGAGTGGTGGTATTTACTGTTACTCCTAATTCCTATTGTAAACATCTATGCAATTTTTAAAATCTACATAGAAATGGCAAAAAATTTCGGAAAATCTACAATGTACGGCGTAGGCTTAGTGATCATCGGATTTATTTTTATTCCTATGTTGGCGTTAGGAGATGATAAGTTTATAGAAGACAGTTCGGGAGAATAAGTTCTAGATTCACTTTGTATTAAAATCAATTTATTTTAAGATTTGAAAAATGAAGCTCCCTATCTAGAAAATGTATCTAAAGAATTTCACTACTATAAATCTTTAGGAGAAAAAACGATGGATCAACTTTCGGATACCGAATTAAATTGGACTGTAAACGAAGAGAGTAATTCTATAGCCACGATTGTCAACCATCTTTCTGGAAATATGCTATCGAGGTGGACAAATATTTTCAAAGAGGACGGCGAAAAATCATGGAGAAATAGAGACCAAGAGTTTATCAATGCTGCTATGGATAAAGACACTGTTTTAAACCATTGGAACAAAGGGTGGGATTGTTTTTTTGATACCTTTCATCAATTGGATGCAACAGATTTGAATCGCATTATCTACATCCGAAATCAGGGGCATTCAGTTCAAGAAGCTTTAAACAGACAGTTGGCACATTATGCGTATCACATTGGACAACTCGTTTTTTTGGGAAAACTTATCAAAAATACGAACTGGCAATCCTTGTCAATTCCTAAAGGGAACTCTGGAGATTTTAACGCTTCAAAATTTTCAAAAGAAAAAAGCAAAACACATTTTACTGAAGACCTTTAATATTACAATTAGGTTTTGTAAATTTGCAGCTTGAAACCAATTCAAAATACCGATTTTATGAGCAAATACGATGTTATCGTTTTAGGAAGTGGCCCAGGAGGTTACGTTACAGCAATTAGAGCTTCACAGTTAGGTCTTAAAACTGCCGTCATTGAGAAGGAAAGCTTAGGAGGCGTTTGTCTCAACTGGGGGTGTATTCCTACCAAAGCACTTTTAAAGTCTGCACAAGTATTTGAATACCTCAAACATGCGGATGATTATGGGTTAACAGTCAAAGAATTTGACAAAGATTTTGATGCTGTTGTGCAACGCAGTCGGAATATAGCCGATGGCATGAGTAAAGGCGTTCAGTTTTTAATGAAAAAAAATAAAATCGATGTTATTTCTGGTTATGGAACTTTAAAACCAGGGAAAAAAGTCGATGTTGACGGTACTGAATACAGTGCAGATCACATCATCATTGCAACAGGAGCCCGCTCACGTGAACTGCCTAATTTACCACAAGATGGTGAAAAAGTAATTGGCTACCGAAAAGCAATGACTTTAGAGAAACAACCTAAAAAAATAGTCATTGTAGGCTCTGGTGCTATTGGCGTTGAATTTGCTTATTTCTATAATTCTATGGGTACGGATGTTACGGTTGTGGAATATTTACCGCGCATTGTACCTGTCGAAGATGAAGATGTTTCTAAACAACTTGAACGGTCTTTCAAGAAAAGTGGGATTAAGGTTTTAACATCAACGGAAGTAACCTCTGTTGATACTTCTGGTGAAGGCGTGAAAGCGACCATCAAAACTAAAAAAGGAGAAGAGGTTTTAGAAGCTGATATGGTATTATCTGCTGTGGGAATCAAAACAAACATTGAAAATATTGGATTAGAAGATGTTGGCATTGTAACTGACAGAGATAAAATTTTAGTCAATGATTTTTACCAAACAAACATTCCAGGCTACTATGCAATTGGCGATGTAACTCCGGGGCCTGCCCTCGCACACGTTGCTTCGGCTGAAGGCATTTTATGTGTCGAAAAAATTGCAGGACAACATGTTGAAGCCATTGATTACGGAAACATTCCAGGTTGTACGTATTGTACTCCAGAAATTGCAAGTGTTGGACTGACAGAAGCGCAAGCTAAAGATAAAGGCATTGATATTAAAGTTGGTAAATTTCCTTTTTCTGCTTCAGGAAAAGCAAGTGCTGGCGGACATAAAGAAGGTTTTGTAAAAGTGATTTTTGATGCCAAATATGGCGAATGGCTAGGATGCCATATGATTGGGACTGGCGTTACGGATATGATTGCGGAAGCAGTCTTAGGCCGTAAACTTGAAACGACAGGCCATGAAGTTTTAAAAACAATTCATCCACACCCTACAATGAGTGAGGCAGTGATGGAAGCTGTGGCTGATGCTTATGGGGAAGTGATTCATATATAAACACAATACACGTATATACAAAAGACGATCTGAAAAGACCGTCTTTTTTGTTATAAGAAACTTTGCAATGCGAGCTCATAACTTTGCAAACCAAATCCAAGGATCACCCCTTTTGCGTTTGGAGATATATACGATTGATGTCTAAATTCTTCTCTGGCGAAGGTATTGGAGATATGCACTTCAATGACAGGCGTTTCAATGGCTTTGATAGCATCGCCAATTCCAACAGACGTGTGGGTATAAGCCGCCGCATTTAAAATAATACCATCGTAAGAAAATCCGACTTCCTGAATTTTATCGATCAACTCCCCTTCTATATTGGATTGGAAATAGGTTAAATCAAACGCCTCATATTTAGTTTTTAAATCTGCATAAAAGTCTTCGAAGGATTGAGCTCCATAAATACCGGGTTCACGTTTGCCGAGCAGATTAAGGTTTGGACCGTTTATAATAATAATTTTTTTCATATCACAAAAATACAAAAGTTATGGTATAAAAAAAGAGGAAGCGACGCTTCCTCTTTAATATAAAGTATTATAAGAATGTTTTATTAGAACTTGTACTGAACTCCAACAGAAAATTTCATGATTGACTCAGAGTCATCAGCATCTTCTACTGTGAAAGTAAAGTAGTCTAAATTAGCAGCTAAACCCCAGTTACCACCAAGAGAGTAATTGTAAGTTGCTCCAATGATCCAAGCACTTTCCATATCAACATCAAGTTCATCTACTCCTGAATCGATAGTTGCAGAAGAAAACGCATATTGAGGTTTGAAGTCAAAATCACCAAAAGAAATCATTGGTCCAACAGCAAAATATCCAATTCCAATACTACCATCATCACTACCTTCAATAGCATGGCCAGTAGCACCCCAGTTTACAGTTGCTCCCCATGTTTCATTGAAACGGTAACCTGCGTTGATAAGACCTAAATCTAAACCTGTTTTAGCTGTGTCAGCTAAATCTCCTTGTGGAATTGCTGCACCAATTGATACACCTACATACCCTTTAGAATCTTGAGCAGTCGTTGTGTTTGTTAAAAACAAAGCTAGTGCTGCAGTAAGTAATAATTTTTTCATAATTTTAATTTTTTAGTTTATGATTATTTATGCAAAATTAAACAAAATAATTAAAAAATACAATTCTAAAATTCAAAAATATTGAAAATAATTACATTTTATTAATATATATTGTGGATTGGTTCTCAAGGGAATAGTACGACAAACCTCTATAGATATACTGATTATACTCAGTAAAGCCTGAGGTTTAAGAACTCTGAAGTGTATTCTTTTCCTTTGACGCCACGTGTATCCTAATTAGTTTGATCCAATACAGCTTTAAAATTATTGTTTAAGTAATTACAGTGAAATTATAAACAAAAAAAAGGAAGCCTAAGGCTTCCTTTTTTTTGTTTAACTATTGAATATTAAAAATGTAACGCAAAACCAATGTTAAGTTGAATTAAATTTTCTTTAGAAAATTTGTCGTTCATAGATACATTGTAACGCAAACCAGGTTCAATAGAGACATTTGACCCTAAGAAAATTGCATAACCAGCTCCTAAGCCGACCCATGAAGGGTTTTCGTCATAATCTTTAATTATAGCTCCAGTATAATCAAGAGTTAAAGGAATTTTACTCATCAAGTAATACTTTGCTCCTAAACGGTATGAGAAAACATTAGAATCTGATACAGATTCGGCTGCATACCCCAACCCTACTTTAATTGCAAGGTCATCCATGATAAAATAACCGCCATCAAGTCCTAATGAATATACAATTTCTCCATCAGCAGAAAGAAGTGAAAATGATGTGGTTCCCACCATTTGATTGGCAATGTTCGTTTCAATTAATAAACTTCCTTTTTCAGTTTGTGCAGTAACAGTTGTTAAAGCGAATACAGCTACAGCTGTTAATAATAATTTTTTCATAATAGTTTTGGGTTTATATGATTAATAATTCGCCAAATGTATTATAAAATATCATAAAAAAAAAGCCCTCAACAGATGTGAGGACTTAGTTCTGAAAAACTGTTTAAGTGAATGTGTTAAAAAATTAAACAAAAAAAAGGAGCCCATAAGGCTCCTTTTTTATAATATTAAATGTTTGTTAGAACGAATAAACCGCTGCTAATACAAATGATGATAAGCTTTTTGAAGGCATTAAATCATTGTCCATAAAAGTAGCTTCTTCACTCCCTGAATCCAATCTGAATTCTGGCTTGATCATCAAGTTACCTACTGAATAATTTCCTGTTAAAGTCACTGCAAATACATCTGCATCGCCTTTGAAATCATAAGCACCAATACCACCAGCACCACCTTCAGTTTCAACAAAATATTCTGCTCTTAAACCTACAGAAAACTTATCTGAAGTTGATAATTGAGGATACAATGCAACACCTGCAAAACTAGTGTCAATATCAATATCATCGGTTGCGTCAAAATAAGCAGCATTAATTCCTAAGAAAAATGAGTCTGAAAAATCAATTCCACCTGTGAAATCAACTTCATAAGCACCTTGAGACGCTAAGTAATTTAAGTATTGTCCTTTGTACCCAAGCTGAACACCTACCGCATAATCGCCTGTAGGATTGTACTCAGTTAAATCTGTAGGATTCATAATCGCAGTCATTAAAGTAAGTTCGTCACCAAAATCAAAATCAGCTTTTATACCTGTATGACTGAACGGTCCGTAAGAAAATAAATACGATGTGCTGTAGTTAAAGTTTCCTACAGGTGAAATAACTTCATACCCTAAAAAAGTATTGAAATTACCCATTGTCAAGGTCACCTTTTCGCTTACATTCCAGTAGGCGTACAATTGATTGATCACGTTTGCAGTACCTGAATTCATTGGAGATGCAAAAACAGCATCCGTTCCTCTTGGTCCAAAAACTAAATCAGCAACAACTCCTACATTAGAAGCTTCATAGCTGGCAACAATATTTGCCATCCCTAATGAAAACCCTGAAAGGTTTGCAAATGAAGATCCTGGTGCAATTGCATTTTCGTCATTTGGAGCATCTAAATTTGCTCTGTAATAAGCGTCAACCGACCCAGTAAAAGTCAATTTTGGCTCTTCTTCTTGTCCGAATGCAAATCCTACAACGGCAAGAGATAATAAAGTAATTAATTTTTTCATAATCATTATTTTGTTTATATTTAACCTTGCAAATTTAAACAAAAAAAATATTTAAAACCTATAGATATTTACTTTAATCGTGAAAACCATACACTTTAAAGTACATTTAAGAGGATAACTAGAGTTCTTAAAAACAGTAAAAAATCATAAAAAAAGCTAAAATCAATTAAATGTTACTATAATTTTTGTAATATCGTTGTATAAATACTCAACTCATTAATACAACTCTATGAAACTTAAAATCACTCTATTACTATTTATATTAATAGCGAACCAAAACATTGGTCAGTCTCAGAACCAAGAGACCTATGCTTCTAGCATCACAGCCGAAGAATTAAAAGAAAAACTATACACCTATGCTTCTGATGAATTTGAAGGGAGAGAAACGGGTACCAAAGGACAAAAAATAGCTATAGAGTATCTAAAGAACTCCTATACAGATTTAGGAATCGCCGCAGCCAAGGCGGATGGAGATTATTTTCAAAATGTACCTTTAGTATTGGTAGAGACTCCAAAAGTGTCTATAACTATAGACACTACTTCATTTGAATATTATCAAGATTTTATAAGCATTACAGATGCAAAATCAAGCCTTATCAATTCGAGTGATATTGTTCTGGTTGGTTATGGAATTAAAGATGCACTTTATAATGATTATAAAGATATGGATGTGACCAATAAAATTGTAGTGGCTATTGCAGGCGAACCAAAAAATGAAGATGGCACCTATCTTATGAGTGGTACAGACGAAATTTCTAAGTGGTCTAACGGACGTCAAGCAATGCGATCAAAACAAAATACCGCCAAAGAATTGGGAGCTAAAGCCTTCTTTCTGATTAACGATGCGATGTTTAAACGCTATTCAAACTATTACAAAGCACGCGACGAACGTGGAGGCGAAAGTAATTTGGCCTTGGACGTGAATGAAGAGCCTATGTATGGTTTCTTGGTAAGCGAAGCAATGGGCGCCGTTTTATTGAAAACCAACACTATTGAAATCGATTTTGAACAAGTGAGTAAACCTATTACTTCTGAGAATGTCGCTGCCATGATTAAAGGAAGCGAAAAACCGGATGAATACATCATTCTATCGGCGCATTTGGATCATGTAGGGATGCACGACGGCGAAGTTTTTAATGGTGCTGACGACGATGGCTCTGGTACGGTTGCTATATTGGAAATCGCAGAAGCTTTTAAAGCAGCTCAAGAAAACGGTCAAGGACCTAAGCGGTCTGTGATATTCTTACATGTTACGGGCGAAGAAAAAGGATTGTTAGGATCACAATATTACACAGACTACGATCCGATTGTACCCTTAGCACAAACCGTTTCCAACTTAAACATTGATATGATTGGTCGTACCGATCCCAAAAGAACCGAAGGAAAACGCAATTACATCTACCTTATTGGAAGTGACAAACTAAGTACCGATCTTCACAAGCTTTCTGAGGAAATGAATACAAAATACACCAACATTGAATTGGACTATACTTATAATGACGAGAACGATCCCAATCGTTTTTACTACCGATCGGATCATTATAACTTTGCTAAAAACAACATTCCTATCATATTTTATTTTAATGGAACTCATGCCGATTACCACAAAGCAACGGATACACCAGATAAAATTGAATACGATCTATTAGAAAACAGAACCCGATTGGTGTTTCATACTGCTTGGGAATTGGCAAATAGAGACGACGCCGTTAGGGTTGATAAGGCTGTGGAGTAAAACACATCAAAAATTAAGTGTACAAAAAAAGCTTCTCTAAAATTTAGAGAAGCTTTTGCTTTTTGGGTGGAAGACCGGGTTCGAACCGGCGACCCCTGGTACCACAAACCAGTGCTCTAACCAGCTGAGCTACAACCACCGTTTGGCATTCAAATAATGCGTTTGCAAATGTATAGTATTTAGTATTTTATACAAACCTTTTTTTATATTATTTTAAGTCAAATAACGAATCTATTGCTGGAAGGCGTTCTACATTAAATCCTTCGGCATAGTCCACACCTACCATACGTCCAAGATCGGCCGCTCTGTAACGGATGCTATCCACAAAGTTTTTGGAGGAAATGGGCGTTTCAGGAGCCTGACTCTTAGGGTCATAGAATTGTGTTGCATAGGCTAAAACCGAAGCCATTTTTTGTTCAATTTGCGAACTAATATCAACCACAAAATCAGGTTGAAGGGTTTTCCATTGTATATAATGGTAAATTAATTTTGGACGCCAAGGCGCTTGTAAATCCTTTTTTCCATCAGAATGGGTCTCAATTTTCACCAATCCGCTTAAAAAACAAGCATCACTGACGAGCTGACTCGCCTTTCCGTGGTCTGTATGGCGGTCATCAACGGCATTGCACAATACAATTTCTGGGCGGTATTGACGTATTGTTTTAATGATTTCTAGTTGGTGGGCTTTGTCATTCATTATAAATCCATCGGAAAAATTCAGATTTTCTCTAAACGACACGCCTAATATCTCAGCCGCATTGGCAGCTTCCACCTTTCGAGTCTCGGCAGTGCCTCTTGTGCCTAACTCCCCTTTTGTGAGGTCTATAATTCCAACGGTTTTCCCGTTTTGAATTTCTTTAAAAATTGTACCGCCGCAACTCAATTCTACATCGTCCGGATGGGCACCAAATGCAAGGATATCAATTTTCATTTTATTGTTTTTTAACGTGACTCGCAGAAATGGCCTGCTCTATATCTTCAATTAAATCTTTTTTAGTTTCAATGCCTACAGAAAAACGAATCAACTGATCTGTAATTCCTTGTGTCGCACGGTCAAATTCAGAAAGTAGTGCATGAGAGGTTTTAGACGGTAATAACATGGTGCTTTCAACACCTGCCAAACTCATTGAAGGTTTGATGAGTGTCAAGGCCTTTAGGAATTTTTCAGCATCGTATTTGTCTGTAAGTTCAAAAGAGAGCATCGCGCCATACCCTTTCATCTGAATTTTAGCCAAACTATGATACTCATTGGATTTTAGTCCAGGATAAAACACGGTTTTAACAGCGGTATGTTTTTCTAAAAATTTAGCCAAGCGTTTCGCATTGCGTTGTTGCGCTTTCATGCGAATGCCTAAAGTTTTCATACTCCTTTCGAGCAACCAAACAGTATAATCACTCAAATTCCCTCCAAAATCTTTTGCTAGATCCCAGATTTTATCCATGATCTCTTGAGAGGAAGCCACTGCACCAGCACTAATATCGCTGTGTCCTCCAAAATATTTGGTGGCACTGTGCATCACAATATCAATCCCTAAATCAATTGGGGTTTGAATAATTGGAGACGCAAACGTATTGTCCGCCGCCGTAATGATCTTATGATTTTTAGCCAATTTCGCAATCGCAAATATATCGACTAATTTCATAAGTGGATTGGAAGGCGTTTCTATGTAAATTAATTTGGTATTCGATTGAATGCAATCTTCAAATGCCTTGTAAGATAAATCTTTTGTGAAGCTATATTCTATGCCGTAATTTGTGAAATGCGACTCAATAAAGTTACGCGTTCCCCCATAAATATCATTTTGAATCACCGCATGATCCCCAGACTTTAAAAAAGTTAAAAGGGTTGCAGAAATTGCTGCCATTCCAGAACCAAAAATCAAAGCTGCTTCCGCATGTTCTAAGGCCGCAATTTTTTTGGATAGATGTTCTTGATTGGGAGTGTTAAAATAACGTGGATAACGCTTGGTATCCACATCCATAAAATTAAAAGACGTTGACATATACAAAGGCGATACACTGCCTTGGAAGGTTTTGTCTTCTATGGACCCTGAATGGGTGCAAATGGTGTTTAAACCTGGTTTTTTAGAGCTCATAAGGGTGGATTAGGTTCCTATTATTTCTTATCAATATCGTTAAATTGCTTTATTAAAACAACCGCCCATATCACAACACATACGGATACAAAAACAGAAAAAGAGAGGACGATGGAGTTAGCGGTCAAGACGGAAGAGTTTAAAGAATATCATTAGACCTAACAGCATTGGCGCCCAGATCCCTACAAAAATACCATGTAACTCATCCCCTGTCATAAACAAGTATTCAGAAACACAGATTATGACTGCACACAAGGCGAGCAATAAAATGTTGGTGATTCCGAGTTTTTTTAAAAATTTCATTGGTGTCATTTATTTAACTCGAAAGTATAAAAAATTTGTTATTTAATCTCAGTTTATTTCTAAAATCTAATCGACTGTATTTATTATCTTCGTAAAAAAAATAAGAATGTTAAAAGCAGTACTTTTTGATATGGATGGCGTCATTGTAGATACCGAACCTTTACACCATAAAGCATATAAAATGATGTTTGATGATGTAGGAATCGATGTGTCAGATACGATGTACCGAAGTTTTACGGGACAGTCTACTAGAGGTATCTGTGAATTTCTTTGCAAGCACTTTGAATTAACACTTGAACCGATTGTTTTAGAAAAGGGCAAACGGGCACATTTTACGAAGTTATTTTTTGAAGACCCAGATCTGCAACTGCTTGATGGTGTAGAAAATCTAATCAAAGATTACCACGCCAACGGATTGACTTTAGTAGTCGCATCTTCGGCGTCTATGTTTACCATTAATAATGTGATGAAACGTTTTAAGCTAGACCCCTATTTTAAAGACAAGTTGAGCGGTGCCGATTTAAAAGCATCCAAGCCCCATCCCGAAATATTTACCAATGCTGCCAAAGCTGCGGGGGTTTCTACTACGGAATGTTTTGTGATTGAAGATTCAACCAATGGAATCATTGCTGCAAAAGACGCGGGTATCTTTTGTATTGCTTACAAAAGTACGAATTCTAAAGGTCAGGACTATACCAGAGCCGATCTACTCGTATCAGATTACAATGAAATTAAATTCGATAAAATTAAATCTATTTTTGACTAGCTTTATTTCTTGAAATATTTCAGATGTTTTCGGTAGGCAAATACAGCGATGATCGTGATTACAATAAGTGAGGTTACGATATACGTAACGCTGATTTCTTGATCGTCTTTTGCGTAGGAATGCAATCCGGCAAGGTAAAAATTCACTCCAAAATACGTCATCATAATACTTGCAAAGGCTAAAACAGAAGCCAGACTAAATCCAAATCGACTGCGTAATCCAGGAATCAAACGCATGTGAATCACAAACGCATAAATCATTATACTGATCAGTGCCCATGTTTCTTTAGGGTCCCAACCCCAATAACGTCCCCAACTTTCATTGGCCCACATTCCTCCTAAGAAGTTTCCGATGGTTAGCATTACCAATCCAACAGTCAACGCCATTTCATTGATAATGGTCAATTCTTTAATGTTCAAAGCCATCTTGGCTTGGTTTTTAGAAGTCGTTAGAATCATCAATAAGAGGGTAATTAATCCTAAAATCATCCCTAATGTTAAGGGACCGTAACTTCCCACAATAATGGCCACGTGAATCATTAACCAATAACTATCTAAAACGGGCTGAAGGTTTCCAATAGAAGGGTCCATCCAATTCCAATGTGCAATCATCAAAATCATAGCAGTTACAAAAGCAGTGGACGCAAAGGTCAAATCGCTTTTAACTCCTAGCATCACCCCAAAAGCCATCGTTGCCCAAGCCACATAAATCATAGACTCGTAAGCATCACTCCAAGGGGCGTGGCCAGAAATGTACCAACGCGCAATAAGCCCTACAGTATGAAGTGCGAACAATACTAAAATAGCGTATTTAAAAACTTTAACAGAAACGTTTATGTATTTACTTCGGTCTTTAAAAATCTGAACAATCAACAATAAAAACATCAAAACACCTGCGTACATATAATACTCAAATAGTTTTTTGAAAATATCATAGCGGTTGTATAAAATTTCGGTCGCAATTTTATCTTCAGAAATCATGGTGTCGCCACCGAATTTTATCTGTGTTTTCTTAATCGCATCTAATAATTGTTGACTTTTAGAAAAATCAGTTTTTAAAACCTTGTCATTTTGCAAGGTGGCCATATATGCCATAAACCCTGTTTTGATGAAATTGCCATAAAGCGAATCTTGTAATTTGTAAGCCCCTTCTCTAAATTCATTTGAAGACACCCACTTATTATTTTCATCGTCAGGAATTGGAAATAAGCGCAACGCACTTCCATCTAAAGTGTTAAATAACAAACTGACACGTTGATCGGTTTCTGTAAATATTTTCTGAATAGCCGTAGGCACTTGGGCACTGTAAGCATCGTTCAAATAAGGTCCTAATTTATAATTTAAGTTGGGGTCTAAGAAATCTACTAAAGCCGCATATTTAGCTGTTTTTTCTAAGCCCAAAATGGTCCGAATGGTATCTGCCTTTTTAGCTTTCAAGAAAATAATTGGAACATTGTACCAGAGTTGCGGACTTTCTTGCATCGATAAAAACACTTGATTGGCATCAAAATCTTTGTACACATCTTTTTTGCTCAGTTTCCGAAGCAATTCAGACGCATAAGTATTTACAGGTTTCATCCGTCCATCCGTATCTTGAATGGCCAAATGACCAAACCGATCCGCCTCACTAACTGGTGAAATATTTAATTTTAAAATGGAATCTAATTGTATGGTGCTCGGACGTAAATTTTCATGATCCGAGCCGTGGGACGTTTGTGCAAACCCATTAAAAGACATCATAAATAAAACAAGCATTGCCAGTTTCGATTTCTTTTTCTTGATTTTATCGAGTTGATTACGCAAGGATTCCATGCGTGCATGTTTTGATAACAAGATTGCCATCAACCCAAAATACAATAAGTAGTAGCCCAAATAGGTAAACCAAGTCCCCCAATAATCATGGTTGACAGACAAAATAGTTCCTTTTTCATCGGGATCAAAGCTGGCTTGAAAAAACTTATAACCACGGTGGTCGAGAATATTATTCATATAAATTCGAAAATCAAAATCTTCTTCTTGAGCCTCCAAAACAGTGACTTTACTTTCAAAAGACGCATAGCTTTTTTCGGTACCAGGATAGCGCTCCGCTATAAAATCATTGAGTTTAATTTCAAAAGGAAGGTCTAAAAGTTTCGATCCGTATTTAAAATTAAATTCCAAACCACCCACTTCAATGTCTTTAAATGGATTGTTAGACCCCTTTCCTCCTAGCAACTTAAATATTTTGGTGCTGCCATTGGCCGATATCTTTAAGGCAATACCATCTTCATCCCCTTTGAGTAATTTCGATTTTTTTACGACATCAAACGCTCCTTTTACCACGGGTTTTGGAAACACAATCGCTTGATTTCCGATAATATATCGAGAGCGCAATGCGAGTGGTTGAATACTGTCTTTTACCAAACGCCCTTCGACTCTTGTCGCCATGGTCATATACTCCCCTTCATAAGGCGATTGTATGGTCAAATCTGTTTCTGAATAGGTAATATTAATGGCACCGTCCGTAGGTTTATTCAATGCATACAACACATTGTGAATGCTGCTCACTTGTCCCAATTTCAGAAAGTGGTTGTGGGGTGCGCCATCCCCTGCTTCTACAATTTTTAAATAGTATTCACCATCATCGGTGGGTACGATGTCTTCTTCTGCTCCTCCAATAAAATCAACCAATTCTATGGTAATAGGTGTTGTATTGTAAGACGTTTTAAGAATGTATTTATTTGTAAGGCGAGGTGAGAAATCGACTTCATCTTCGTGAACACGACGCTGAAGCTGACCGTTGATTTCAAAATCACCATCAATGTAAGTTGTTAAATATGTTTTTTGAGATAAAAATGTGTTTTCAGTCGCTCCTTCTCTGATAGACATCATCCCCTCAAATCCGTGGTAACGTGTCAAAAATGCTCCAAACAAAATAAATATAAATGATAAATGCAGCGTAAGAGTCGCCCATTTTTCTTTTCTCAACAGTCGGTATCTGAAAATATTTCCTGCAAAATTGATGATAAACACCACCATGATCGCTTCAAACCAAAGCGCATTATAAATCAGCGTTCGAGAGTACGGCGTTGGCGACGTGCTTTGCCCCCGATCTAAAAATGTCCCTACCGCCATAGCGATAGCAAAAACGATGAATAATGTCCCTGTTAAACGGGTAGAGAAAAGTATATTTGTTAGTTTTTTTAGCATCCTAAATTGACTCGTTTTATTGAGCTGCAAAGGTACTTATTTTAATAAGAAAAGTCATTTATGTTAATTGGTTTTAACAGTAATTTTAATAAAAATTTGGCATTGGGTTCTTTAAACTTTCA
The DNA here is from genome assembly GCA_963933105.1 of uncultured Formosa sp. Classification (GTDB taxonomy): domain Bacteria; phylum Bacteroidota; class Bacteroidia; order Flavobacteriales; family Flavobacteriaceae; genus Hel1-33-131. The sequence goes on along the minus strand of CAWVRW010000005.1, from coordinate 57,706 downwards.
AATGACCGATTACTTGTTTATTTTAGCTAAATGATATCTGTCGTAATTTTAGGAGCTGGAAATGTAGGAACTCACTTGGTCAAGGCAATTCAAGCCGCAGAAAACTTGAGTTTAGTTCAATGGTATTGTCGTGATCCAAAAGGGGTCAAGTCGCCAATTAAAGATGTTGAATTGTGTCATGATTTAGAGGATTTAAAACTAGCGGATGTGTACATCATTGCCGTGAGTGATAAAGCCGTTTCTGATCTGTCCAAACAACTCCCTTTTGAAAACCGATTGGTCGTCCATACGTCTGGAAGTGTGGCTATGAAACACTTAGACATGAAACACCGAAGAGGTGTTTTTTATCCCCTTCAAACGTTTTCATTGGCTTCCGAAGTGGCCTTTTCAGAAGTTCCATTTTGTATTGAAACAATGGAAAAAGAAGATTCAAAATTTCTTAAAAACTTAGCAATTGAAATGGGAAGCCCCTCCTATATGATCAATACCGAACAACGACAAGCCTTGCATTTATCGGCGGTATTTATTAATAATTTTACCAATCAATTGTATCGAATCGCACACGAGTTGTCCGACTTTAAGAGTATTAATTTTGATGTTTTAAAACCCTTAATTTTAGAGACGGCAAAAAAAGTACAATATATGTCCCCCTACGCTGCGCAAACGGGGCCAGCAAAACGCAACGACCACGTGACCATCAATCAACATTTGAGAACTTTAGAAAGTCACCCAGAATACCAATCAATTTATGAGCAACTTACACAATCAATAAAAAACACACATGGATTCAAAAAGTTATAAAGAATACTTAAAAGATATTAAAGCATTTATATTTGATGTCGATGGCGTCCTCACAGATTCTTCGGTCTTAGTTACTTCGGAAGGTGAAATGCTTCGTAAGATGAGTACTAGAGATGGCTTTGCCTTAAAAACGGCGGTCGATGCAGGCTTTTTAGTTTGCATTATTTCTGGTGGAAAAAATGAAGGGGTTCGCAAACGTCTTAAAGGCTTGGGTGTTCAAGAAATTAGTTTAGGCGCACATGACAAGGTTGTACATCTCAAGGAATTGTTTGACAAGCATCAATTGAAAGCTGTAAACGCAGTCTATATGGGCGATGATATTCCAGACATTCCACCAATGAAACTCGTTGGTCTTCCCACCTGTCCGCAAGATGCAGTTCCGGAAGTGAAAGCGGTATCAAAATACATCTCTCATAAAAATGGCGGCGATGGATCGGCTCGTGATATTATTGAACAGGTTCTAAAAGTACAAGGCCACTGGATGAAAGCATTTGATGCTCAATACGATTAATCTATAAGCTATGCTCGCAAACCTTTTAAAATCTAAACACATCATTTTAGCTTCTTCTTCTCCACGAAGACAGGAGTTGATTAAAGGACTTGGACTGGATTTTGAAATCCGAATCAAATCAGTAAAAGAAGAATATCCTCACAGGCTTCGACATTTTGAAATATCTGATTATTTAGCGCAACTTAAATCAATGCCGTTTGTAGAGGAATTGAAACCAAATGACATTCTTATTACAAGCGACACGATTGTGTGGTTTGAAGATAAAGCTCTCGGAAAACCAAAAGACAACAACGATGCTTTTGAAATGCTAAAAACCTTGAGTGGTCATACACATGAGGTGATTACTTCCGTATGTTTTAAATCTGTATCCTCACAAAAAACCATCAATTCGATTACCAAAGTCACCTTTAAAAAGTTGAGCGACGCCGAAATATGGTATTATATCGATAATTTTAAAGTGCTCGATAAAGCGGGAGCTTACGGCATTCAAGATTGGATTGGACAGATTGGGGTTACTAAAATTGAAGGTTCCTATTTTAATGTGATGGGCTTTCCAATGGATAAAATCTACAAGACCTTACTTACTTTCTAAAAAGAATTCTAGCGCACGCGTTTCATTATAATAATATCCATTCCGGCTGATAAACCCAACGTGTCCTCCTCGATTGGGCGTTTCTAAAAATAGATATGGATTCTTTTCAGCTTCCTCAAATGGGAAACAGGCTTCGGATAAAAACGAATCGTTTAGTGCATTTAAAATCAAAACAGGTATTTTGATGGCGTTCAGAAATTGAAGACTGCTACATTTTTCGTAATAGTCTTGCGCATTTTTAAACCCATGCGCTCGAGAAGTGTATACTTCATCAAAATCATTTAGTGTTCTGATGCGTCTAATTGTTGCTTTTGTAATGGCTTCCGGAAATTGTTTTTGTTTTAACTTCAAACGATTGACCAATCCCCATTTAAAATTGATATGATACGGTAAGTTTTTTAAGGCGTGTAATACTTTCGCTGACCCTGATAAATCACAAGGGACAGAGACCGCCATCGCTGCTTTGACCTGCGGAGGCACGACCGTTCCATCTCCTAAATATTTCAACAAAATATTCCCCCCAAGACTGATGCCTTTTAGGTAAATTGAGTCGTATTTATCCAGTGAGATTACATGTTGAATGAGATCCTCTATATCATCTGTTTTACCTGAATGGTAGCTTGTATAATACTTATTTAATTCGCCACTACAACAACGGAAATTAACACAAATCGCGTCGATATTTTGTTCATTAAAATGCAAAGCCGCTCCAGTAATATAGGGGCGTTGTCCATGTCCTTCCAAACCATGAAATAGGATAATCACCGATTTTGAGGGCTTTGGACTGTAACTCCAATCCAAATCAATAAAGTCATCATCCCTTAGTGTGATACGTTCTCTGAATTGGTTGATTTTCAAACGCCGTATGAGCCCCGAATATACCGTGGCTACAAATCCACTCCGAAATCCGAAATGTGCTTTGAAATTACTTTTAACTATGGGCATGTTCTATTGATAGTTTTAAAAATTTAGGGCTATTTTTAGTCGCTATAAAGCGTTGGTCTGCACGCCTGCCAACAATCCAAACCACTGCATCGCCACTATAAATGACGAGGGTGTTTTCTTTATCGATTAAAGAGAGTTTTTCATCTTTAAAATACTTGCTTAATTTCTTTTTTCCGCTCATCCCAGAAGGATAAAAATAATCTCCTGACTTCCAGTGACTCAATCGTAAAGGAAATTCTAAGGATTCAAAATCCAAATACAAAACGTCTTCAGAAGTTGACCCAATAGAAGGGGTGATTTCTAGCTTTAAATCAAACGGTTGGTCTGGAATAGACACGTTTGTTTCTGAGGCCTCAATCCAAATTGACACTTCCGAAAATGGGTTCAGTTTACTTAAAATTAATTGTGATCTATTTTTCAGTAAACGATGGGTAGAGGACGTGATTTGCTTTCCAGACTGCGCCTCTAAAAGTGCTGTGATTTGCGTCCAATCGGAGAAATTATACGTTTTTAACAACTGGTATAAATACGCTTTTGGATTGTTTAAGGATTGGAGTTGGTCTATATTATAGACAATTTGATTTTCATCAATGGATTCAATCACCCTGTCCTCTACTTCTAACATATAATCCTCCAAAATAGATTGCGTATCCTTCAAATGATTTTGAGTCGTTTGAAAACTTTCAATAAAGGAAGGGTTCAAGTCTTTCAGAAGTGGAATGATGCTGTGTCTTAAATTATTACGCAGGTATTTTGTGCTTTTATTTGAACTGTCCTCGCGCCAAGTAATTTTTTGTTGGGTTGCAAAATCATAAATCTGATCTCTTGAGAATTCTAACAACGGACGTACAACAGACCCGTTAATTTCAGGTATCCCCATCAGTCCCTCTAAACCTGTACCACGTGACAGATTAATGAGAACCGTTTCTAAATTATCATCGGCATGGTGAGCGGTTAAAACACATTCAAATCCGTGTTGCTTTTGTAAGCTTTCAAACCATTCATACCGCAATTGACGTGCTGCCATTTGAATGGATTGCTTACTAGTCTGTGCAAACGCTTCAGTATCAAAATGAGTAGTGAAAACTTCTAAATTATGAGTTTTTGAAAAGTCCTTAATAAAACGTTCGTCTCCGTCACTTTCATCAGATCTTAACTTAAAGTTACAATGTGCCAACGCAATATTTAACTCTGAATTTCTACATAAATCGGTCAACACCATACTGTCCAACCCTCCTGAAACCGCCAACAACAAAGGGGTCTCTTTTAAAAAAGAAAATCGGTTTTGTAAAAGATATTGAAAGGCTTTTAACATGGTACAAAACTACAAATTAATTCTCCAAAACACTACGCATTGCTTTGGCTTTCACAAGACATTCCTCATACTCCTTTTCTGGAGTACTTTTTGAGGTGATGGCACTCCCCACAGAAAATGAAATATACGACTTAGAAGCGTTGTACAAGATACTTCGAATTACGACATTAAAATCAAAATCCCCTTCGGGAGTAAAGTATCCAACCGCCCCAGAATAAAGGCCTCTTTTGGTATCTTCAAGCGCTTCTATAATTTTCATTGCTGAAATTTTTGGAGCCCCGGTCATGCTACCCATAGGGAACGTCGCTGCAATGATGTCCACCGCTGAAATGGTTGGCAATGCCTTTGCTTGAACCGTAGAAACCATGTGGTGAACTTGTTTAAAGCTGTGTATTTGACAAAGTTCCGACACGTTAACCGTTCCTTTTTGGGCGATTTTAGACAGGTCATTCCGTACTAAATCTACAATCATAATATTCTCACTGCGTTCTTTTGGGTCACTTTCTAAAGTTGTTTTTAAGTCGGCGTCCTCTTCTGGATGCTCAGAACGCTTGGTGGTGCCTTTGATAGGCTGAGAGGTAATGTCTAACCCTACCTTTTTCAGATAGCGTTCTGGAGAAGAGGATAATAAAAATTTATCTCCATTTTTAAAAAAGGTTGCAAACGGCGCTTGTGCAATTTTATTCAATTTAAAATACGTTTCTAAAGGATTCAAATCAGCATGCGCATAAAATTCTTGACAAAAATTAGCTTCGTAGACATCGCCTCTGTGGATGTGAGACAATAAGGTACTTACCTTATTAATATAGTATTTTTTTGAAATACGAGATTCAATATGAATGTCATTTTTATGGGATGGATCGTTTTGTAGTGAAAACGTTTCAATCGATTCTAAATCGTCATCCACCTCATCAGAAACATAATTTAAATATTTAACTGTTAATATATTGTCCTTAAATAAAAATAATTTTTTAGGTTGAAAGAAACAAAGGTCAGGAAAATCGAGCCCATCAAAATTTTGAGACTTTAGGGGTTCGGTATCATTTTTTAAATCATAAGAAAGGTATCCGAAAATCCAATCGTTGGTGATGGATTGGTATTCTTTTAATTTTTTAAAACCATTGTCAGAATCAGTCTGAATGCCTGTAAAAGCATCTACTGCTAAGATAGAATCATAGCTGCTATGAGGTTGCAGGTACTGGTTAGAATCCAGCCAAACAATGTCTTCAAATTGTTGAGCCCAAGCTAATAACTGAGTTTTAAATCCTTCTACCGAACGGAGTGTAATTTCTTTATGGTCTCGCAATGACTGTTTATTTTCAATACAAAGTTAATCAGTTCTAAATAATAAATCGTCACTTTACAAGAATACCTTACCTTTGACGCAAAATTATTTCCAATGTTATCTTTCGAAGACTTTAAATTGACCACTCCCTTAAGCAATGCGCTTCAGGATTTAGGATTTATTGAACCCACACCCATTCAGGAGGCGGCTTTCAGCGTCATCTGTGCGGGGAAAGACGTGGTTGGGATTGCTCAAACAGGAACGGGTAAAACATTGGCTTACTCCTTACCCCTTGTCAGAAACCTCACCTATTCGACTCAAGAGAACCCACGTGTTTTAATTTTAGTACCTACACGTGAGCTTGTAGTTCAGGTGGTGGACTCCTTAAATGATTTAAACGTATATACAAATAACCGTGTTTTAGGTGTTTATGGTGGTACCAATATCAACACTCAAAAACAACAAATAGCAGCCGGAATTGATATTCTTGTGGCCACTCCTGGACGTTTGTATGACTTGGCATTGAGTCGGGTACTACAACTTAAAAGCATACAAAAACTGGTCATTGATGAAGTGGATGTCATGCTCGATTTGGGTTTTAGACACCAATTGATTAATATTTTTGACTTGCTACCAGAACGCCGTCAAAATATTATGTTTTCGGCAACGATGACTACAGATGTGGATGCTTTGATTACCGATTTTTTCATCAACCCGGAGCGTATTTCAGTAGCCCTTTCTGGGACACCTCTCGAGAATATCATGCAGTTTCGTTACGATGTTCCCAATTATTATACAAAGGTAAATTTGATTCGGTTCTTAATGAATGATCGCGATGTATTTTACCGTGTCCTCATTTTTGTGTCTAACAAACGCATGGCAGACCGCCTGTTTGAATCCCTTGAAGAAGTCTTTAATGACGACTGTTGTGTGATTCACTCCAACAAAACACAGAATTACCGTTTGCGAAGTATCGAACAATTTAGAGAGGGTTTCAATAGAATTTTAGTGGCAACGGATGTGATGGCACGTGGATTGGATATTGACGATGTATCGCATGTCATCAATTTTGACACTCCTGAGTATCCTGAAAATTATATGCACCGTATTGGTCGAACAGGACGTGCGAAACGAAAAGGAACCAGTATTCTGCTTTCAAAAGTTGATGAGACTGATTCCAAAGATGCCATTGAAGCGTTGATGCAAATGAAAATTGAAACGTTAGACATTCCAGAAGTTGTCGAAATTTCAACAGAACTTATTGAAGAAGAGCGTCCACAAATTAATGAACCTTACAATCCTCATAAACAAAGAGATGAGGATGCACCTGGGCCGGCTTTCCACGATAAAAAAGAGAAAAATACAAAGGAAAATTTAGGAGGTTCTTATAAATTTATTATTGCTAAGAAATATAAAAAACCACAAACAAGAGGCGATAAAAATTATAACAAACGGAATAAGAAATAAGGGTTAAAGCATCGCTTGGCAATAGACAACATTGTAGACACCTAAGAGTTTTTATTTGGCACGTTTCAATCTCATTTTAATGGCACTTTCTCCGGCATTGTGAAGCTCCATCAGGTCTTTGATACTTTTAAAATCTTGATACTTCAACATTAAAATTTGCTTGTCTTCAAAAGGGATTAGTTCCAAAGCTTCGCTTAATTTTTCTAACTTTAATAACTGACCCAAATCCTCTTCACTTGCCTGCGATATAAGTTCATCACACATTTGTTCAATGTTTGATGCATTTTTTTCAAATTTCTTAAACTTATTTCGATGGTAATAATTCACACAATGATTGTAAGTAAAGGAATATAACCAAGTTGAAAATTTAGAAACTCCCTTAAAGCTGTGAATTTTAACCAATAATTTCAAGAAAATATCCTGACAAATATCTTCTGCTTCTTGGTTGTTTTTTGAAAAACTCAAACATTTATTAAAGACCATTAAGACGTAGCGTTCGTACAAGACCTTAAATAGCAAAGGATCTTGCGAGCTTACAATTAACTCCACTAACACCTCATCCGTTAGTTTGTATGGTAAATAAGAATCATTCAAAGTTAGATTTGTGTATTATTATTGGTGCCTTAAAAATGTTACCAACCTGTTATTAATAATTCTGTTTAACTATTTCGCGAAAAGATTAGTCAAAACATTGTTAATCAACTAGTTAAATGTAGTGAAAATTAATAACTAATAAGACCTAGAAACTAAAAATATTAAAATATAAGCAAAAAAAAGCCCTCCAATAAGGAGGGCTTTACAATGAATTCAAATTCAAATTAAATATGCAAGGCGCGATCTTCAGTCGCAGCGAGGGCTGCTTCTTTAATGGCTTCTGCAAATGTTGGATGTGCGTGTGACATTCTAGATATATCTTCGGCAGAGGCTCTAAATTCCATCGCCACAACAGCTTCGGCAATTAAATCGGCACAACGTGCACCAATCATGTGAACCCCTAAAACTTCATCTGTAGTTTGATCGGCTAAAATTTTAACAAATCCATCTAAATCCATACTGGCTCGGCTACGTCCCAAAGCGCGCATTGGAAACTGTCCTGTTTTATAAGCGATGCCTTTCTCCTTCAATTGTTCTTCGGTTTTACCAACAGAAGCAACTTCTGGCCATGTGTAAACGACCCCAGGAATTAAGTTGTAATCGATATGTGGTTTTTGACCGGCAATAGTTTCTGCTACAAACACCCCTTCTTCTTCGGCTTTATGTGCCAACATTGCGCCTTTGACAACATCGCCAATAGCATAAATATTAGACGCAGAGGTTTGTAAATGTCCGTTGACTTCTACCTGTCCACGATCGGTCAGCTTTACCCCTGCAGATTCTGCATTTAAACCTGCCGTAAATGGGCTTCTTCCCACAGATACCAAACAGTAGTCACCTTTAAACTCTACCAGCTCCCCTTTTTTGTTTTCTGCTCTGACAGTTACCTCAGCTCCGTTACGCTCAACCTGCGTTACTTTGTGAGATACATTGATATTGAATTTTTGTTTTCTAAATACTTTATTTAATTCTTTAGACAGTCCAGCATCCATGGTTGGAATGATGCGGTCCATATATTCAATGACCGTCACATCGGATCCTAGACGTTTGTAAACTTGTCCGAGTTCCAGTCCAATCACCCCACCACCAATAATGATTAAGTGTTTTGGAATTTCTTTTAATTTCAACGCTTCTGTAGAGGTAATGATGCGTTCTTTATCGACCGTTGCAAATGGCAAAGTCGTTGGCTTACTTCCTGTTGCAATGATGCTATGCTTCGCTTCGATTTCTTCATTGGTATCTCCACTAATTGTAATATGAGTCGCATCTTTAAAAGCACCCATTCCATGGTAGACATCAATTTTATTTTTGGTCATTAGAAAATCTATTCCACCCGTTGTTTGATCGACAACTGCTTGTTTCCGACCAATCATTTTTTCGAGGTTGACTTTGATCTCGCCTGGGATTTCAATTCCATGTGCTTCAAAATGCTTTACTGCATCTTCGTAGTGGTGTGAAGAATCCAACAAGGCTTTACTTGGAATACAGCCTACATTTAAACAAGTGCCTCCTAAGGTTGCATATTTTTCAATAATCGCAGTTTTCATTCCTAACTGCGCACAACGAATAGCAGCGACATAGCCGCCAGGCCCAGATCCTATGATAGCAACATCATATGATTTCATAATAATTTAGTTTTAAATTTAACACAAAAATACAAACATATATTCAATGGAAGAATGTTTTGATGTCTAAATATTGACGGCTGTGGTATGTTTTACTTCTGAAATCACAAACATACTATTGTTACTCCCTATATGATCAATATTTGTGAGTTTACTCACCATAAATTTTCGGAAAGACTCCATGTCTTCGACGTGTACTTTGAGCAAGTAATCATAATCCCCACTCAGATGGTAGGCTTCCAAAACCTCATCAATCGTAGCGACTTCTTTTTCAAATTGATGCACCAATTCTTGTGAGTGCTTTACCAGTTTTATATGGCAAAAAGCGACAAATGCCTTGCCGACACTTTGCTTATTTAGCAAGGCGACATATTTATCAATCACCCCCGCTTTTTCAAGTTTTTTGATGCGTTCATAAACAGCTGTTACGGACATATCAAGCTTGGACGCCAATTCTTTATTTGTTTGTTTGGCATCCTTCTGAAGAAAGTTCAATAATTGTGTATCTATGGAATCTAATTTCATTTTGGATAAATTTCTGGTTAAAAATAGTTTACATCAAAAATATAAATTATTTATCTATATTTAGACTGCTAATTAGTTTTATTTATTGAAAATGAATATAGTTGTTGTTTTTAATTCTAAATAGCTTCAAATTTGGTAAAACATTTAAACTAACTAACCATGGCTTTTAAACCCGCAGACAACATACAAGACTTACAATATTTCGGAGAATTTGGAGGGGTCAATCCATCCATTTCAGATGCGACGACCTTTACTTTCGTCTCTGCCAAAACAATGTCAGACACTTTTGAAGGCAATACAGAAGGTTGTCATTTATACGCACGTCACACCACTCCCTCTAATTTATACTTAGGAGAAGCCCTTGCTGCCTTGGAAGGTACCGAAACCGCCAATGTCTTTGGATCTGGAATGGGTGCCATTACAGCGGTGCTTATGCAACTCTGTGGCGCAGGCGATCATGTAGTGTCCAGTCGTACGATTTATGGTGGGACGTATGCGTTTCTAAAAAACTTTGCTCCCAAACTAAACATTCAAACGAGTTTTGTGGACATTACCAAGCTAGACATCGTCGAAGCGGCCATTACTCCACAAACCAAAGTTCTTTATTGCGAATCTGTAAGCAACCCCCTTTTGGAGGTAGCGGATATTAAAGGATTGGCAGCCCTTGCTAAAAAACACAATTTACAATTGGTAGTCGATAATACGTTTTCGCCTTTGTCCATTTCACCAAACAAATTGGGAGCGGATATTGTCATTCACAGTTTAACCAAGTTTATCAATGGAACATCTGATACTATTGGTGGCGTGGTATGTGGCACCCAAGAACTGATTGACAGTTTAAGAAGTGTGATTGATGGCGCTGCCATGTTATTTGGATCTACAATGGACAGTCGTCCTGCGTCTTCTATCTTAAAAAATCTTAGAACGCTTCACATTCGCATGAAACAACACAGTATGAATGCGCAGTATTTGGCTGAAAAGTTTGAGAGTGATGGGATCACAACGGTTTACCCCGGATTGGAGTCGCATCCCTCTCATGAAATATTCAAACAAATGATGAATGCCGAGTACGGATTTGGCGGTATGATGACGATTGATGCTGGAAGTTTAGAGAAAGCCAATGAGCTCATGGAGCTCATGCAAAAAGAAAATTTAGGGTATTTAGCGGTGAGTTTAGGATTTTATAAAACCTTGTTTAGTGCACCCGGTAGTTCTACTTCTTCGGAGATTCCAGAAGACGAACAAAAAGAAATGGGACTTGGAGAAGGATTAATCCGATTCTCTATTGGATTGGATAATGATATTGAACGGACGTACCAACTGATGAAACGTTGTATGAAAACGGTAGGGATTTTATCTTAAATCCCTTTTATACGGGTCCAAAAGGCATCAAAAGCATCTTCACTTAAATCGGAGGCGTAAAAAGGTGCAGCTTCCCAACGGTCATCCGTTTTGGTAATGGTGAATTTAAAAATAGAAGAATTTGGATCGTTTTCATCCATTAGGGGGTAGCGTAAATCTTTAAATAAAAAGGTGTCTGGTGCATCGGTTTCGTTTAAGTTATAATAACCACCACTAAACCAAGCAAGGGTTTCTAAATCTTTGGGCATTCCTTGTATCAACTCATGGTTTTTAGGGAGTTTGTGCCACTTACCTATGGTGGCTTGTGTATCTAAAATCGAGTAAAACCCTACGTAATAGGCATCGGTAGTTTCAGCAATACCATACCATAAAATATTGTTTAATATGGTCGGCTGGGTTTGAAAACGCAGATAGTCAATTTGTTGTTCTTCTAACGCCTGTTTGTACACCCCATGCACGTGGTATTTGTTCACCAGTGTCAATACCATATACAACGAACTGATCCCCAACCCTATCTTTAGAAACAAACGACGTTTGGTTGAAGTGCGCTTGAAACACATCATCACAATTAAGGCAATTAAAAAAGGAAGTGTGTAGAGTGGATCGGCAACGGCTATGTTATTAAACGCGACTCTATAATCTGAAAAGGGCGCAAACAGTTGTGTGCCATAGGCGGTAAACGAATCTAAAATAGGGTGGGTAAAAATAGACGCGAAAAAGAGCCACATCCATTCTTTTTGAGTGGTCATGCCATAACGCTTCCCACGGTTATACATCCAAAATACGAGCATACCAAATCCAACAGCCGCCAGAATGGCAAAGAGAAACGAATGCATAAACCCTCGGTGGAATGCCATCGCATCAATTTCGTTGTTGAAAAGCCATTTTCCAACAAAGACATCCAAATCAGGAATGGTGCCTCCAATGGCACCAAAAAGCAAGGCACGGTTGCCAATTTTTCTTCCGAGAACGGCTTCGCCACAAGCGGCACCTAATACAATTTGAGTGATTGAATCCATAGAGGCGCAAAAATACAATTATTTCAAAGTGTATTTATTTTTTTGTATATTTATCTCGTAGTGAAGCCCCAACGCTTTTCTTCATAACCAATTTTTCTTTTTTTGTATTTGATTGTATTGCTTGTAATAGCCTGTAATAGAGGCTGTTTAGGAGTATTCAAAAGAATAATAAATAGCTCAAAGTCGGGAGACTTTGCGTAGCGGGTGTTTTTGGGATCTCCGTATTAAGGCATATTAAAAAATAAAACAAATAGCTCAAAATAAAAATTTTAGAATTAGAAGCAGATCACTAAATCGTTTAAATTAAATACAACTAACCATAAAATTATTTAAAATGAAAACAACTTGCTACACAATTATTTTTTTAATTTCCATTTTTTCCGTTAAAGGTCAAAATATTCCAACAATTAGCTTAGATAAAGAAATATATCAACCGAACGAAGCTATAATAGTATCCTTTAGTGGATTAAAACACCCTACTGATTGGTTTGGTATCGATTATATTTCTGTTCGAGATAGTCAATGGTATTATTCAAATGGCTTAAAAAGCGTTCCAAATCCATCAATTTCTAAGGGCAAAATTAAAAAATTCAAAGCACCTAGTACGCCTGGTCGTCATGTTATGGCTTTTTATGAATACAGTTCTACCAAAATAAAACTATTTGTCTATTTTGATGTAGCGGGAAGTGTTGAAAAAACTTTGAGCCTAGATAAATTAATTTTTAAACCAGGAGAAAAAATAGCAGTTTCTTTTACAGGAGGAGCCTCAACAGATGATTGGATTGGAATTGATGTAAACTCTCGTTCTTATGATTGGTTTTACCTTAACGGTACCAGAACAAAACCTGTGACAGTCATACCAAATGGAACACTCAATCATACTGCTCCATTATTAGAAGGTTTTCACTCTTTACAGTTTTATGCCAAAGGCAATTATTTGATGGCTTCTAATTTGATTTTTGAAGTTAGTTCTATCAAAGAAACTGAAGTTGATTTAAAAGTTTTAGGCTTAAATATTTGGAACACTGCTGCAAAAGAATCTAATTATATAGCGAATATCATTAAAGCTACTGATGTTGACATAGCTATATTTACAGAGATAGGTAGCCGTTCTTCTTTAAATAATATTGCTTTAAAATCTTTTGGCTCAAATAATCATATTGGTTATTTCGAGGGACATGGAACAGGTATTATTAGTAAATATAGAATCACAAAGCAAACTAGAATAGGTGAATATTCTGCATTATTTGAAGTAGATGTTTTAGGAACGAAAATTAATGTAGTGGGATGCCATTTAAATTATAAGTGTTATGCCAGTTATTTACCTAGAGGCTACAATAGTTCATGTGATACTGGAGGGTTTGGTAGAATTAACCCCGCAATTACTGATATCTCAACTATAAGTAGACAAAATTTACAATCAGGACGAAAAGATGAAATGGAAATTTTAATTACGGCTCTAAACGACAACCCTACTATTATAATTGGAGATTTTAATGAACCATCTCACCAGGATTGGACTGAAGATACTAAAAATAAATTTGATCATAATGGTGTGGTCTATCAGTAGGATACGAGTAAATATCTTAGTGACAATAATTTTATTGATGCGTACCGCTCAACTTATAAAGATGAAGTTTTATACCCTGGCTTTACGTTTCCATCTAAAAACAAATACAAAAACTCTACCTGGACTCCGTTAGCTGATGAGAGAGAAAGAATTGATTATGTTTTTTATAGAGGTAATTCATTAGATTTAAAGTCGGTATCCCTAGTTGGACCTAAACAATCTTATAAATACAATCGATTGACAAGTGATGATACTAGTTTTGATAATTTTGAAAGTTTGGAAAACCTAGATAACTGGGTATCTGATCATAAAGGGGTGAAAGCAGTTTTTGATATAACTAATATTGTAAATAAATCTAATTCAAAAATTAATCCTATAATATCCGAAATCGAAGAGGAAGAAAAAGAGGTTCTGTTTTTTCCAAATCCAGTTACAGAAGGACTTTTAAATTTAAAAACTACTGAAAAGACAAAGGCAACTGTTCGTATTTTAAATTTTTTAAATAAAGTTCTATTTAGCGAAACCATTCAATTAGAATCAAATATTATAAGTTCTATAAATATTCAATTTTTGCCTCCTGGGCTTTATGTTTTAGCCATTCAAAGTGAAGGTAAAACAACCAAACAAATTTTAATGAAATAATTTTTATTCCCTTTTGTGTTTCGCATAGTTTTCAGACTTAGCGGAACACGAAAGGGACAAAAGAAAATGACCTATGCCCCAACGCTTTTATTCATAACCAATTTTTTCTTTTTGTATGTGATTGTTGTTCTAAGAACCTCTTTAATAGAGTCTGTTTTTGGGATCTGCATTTTGAGGGGATATTTAAATACTAAGTAAATGACTCAAAGTCGGGAGACTTTGCCGTAGCGTTGATAAAATAAATTTTTAAATACATGCAAAACAGAGTAAAAAGTAAAAATGCCATTATCATAATTGGCAATGGATTTGATAAAGCTCATAATTTACCGACCTCTTATGGTGAATTTGCTGATTATTATTTAAAAAATGTAATACTTGAAAGGTTATATAATTATGATAAAGATGATAAATTTTTTAATCAACACTTTATAGCAGACTTACGAAATAATCCACTTCCCATTTTTGAAAGGTTAGAAAAAGGGTTTAATCGCAATGAAGATGATGATGATTTTGAATTCTTAAAAAATAATCCCAAGGCAATAACATTTATTTTAAAAAATGAGTTCTTAGCAAAACTATATAATGACCAATATAATAATTGGTTTGATATTGAAGCTGCTTACTTTTCAGAACTACAATTAGCCATTATCCAAGATGAAAGGTATAAAAGTAAAAATGAAATTTTAATATTGAATAATAACTTTGAAGAGATAAAAAGGTATGTGAAAGAATATTTAATAAATATCAAAGAACCTGAAAATGATTTCTACATAGATAATTTTTTTAGATATAACTTTCTTGGTAAAGAAAAAAATTATGTTCTCAATTTTAATTACACGAATACGTTTAACACTTATAAAGAAAGTTTCGAACGCACATTAAATGGTACACAAAATACACCCATTGTAAATCATATTCATGGTGATTTAAAATCTGATATTCTTTTTGGTTATGGAGACAGCACAAGTGATGGCTACCAAAGTATAAAAGATAAAGATATTGACGAGTATATGGATCATCTTAAAACACTTTATTACTTAAGAAAAAGTAAATACAGAGAACTAATAAATGAATTAGAAATATATAGTGATTACGAGGTTTACGTTTTTGGGCATTCATTAGGTAGAACTGATAAAACATTACTTAAAAAGGTTTTAGAGAGAGAAAAGTGCTTAAATATTCATTTATTTAAACGACAAGGCAAAAACGAAATTGAACAAAAAAAATCGTTTGATGCTTTAATTAAAAACATTTTAAGAATTTTTGATAATGAAGATGATGTAAGATCCAAAGTTTTAGATTTTGAAAGTAGCATTACTTTTCCTTATAACAAACAGCCTAATTCACATGAAATTGAAAAAAGAGAGAATTCTCTTTACAAGTCTAAAAAAACTCAATGACACTATCCTAAAAACTATGTAAGTTCCAAAACCCTGTAGCGCGGACTTGTAGTCCGTGCAACATAAAAATCTGCTCCAAAGCCTCCTGACTTAACAGAAACGAACCAAACCTTACTCCTTTTTCTTCCCACCCAAAAAGCCACCAAGAATATCTTTAACGGTGTTTTTGGTTTCGGTGGCCGTAGAGTCTGTTTTTTGTGTGTTCCCTCCTAGCAAGCCACCCAACACATCTTTGATTTGGTCTTTCCCTTGATTGATTAATTTATTCTTTTGAATGGCAATGAGCTGTTTGGTCAAACTAGAAACTCCAGATGTCAAATCGGTTGATACCTTTGGACTTGTATAGCTGCCACCAATGGTTGCAGTAACGGGCACAGTGAGGTTTTTAACCGCCTCTGCATCTGCAATAGTGGCAATTAAACTGTTTACTTCATTTCCAAAGTATTTGGCAGGCACCTCAAAAACCGCGTTGTAATTGATGGATTTATCAAAACTGTGAGAGCCAGCCACGGTGATTGTAATGTCTTCATAACTGACATCGAAAGGACTGACATTCACCGCTCCATTTTTAAAATCGAGTTTCGTTTTTAGATCTTTTAAATCCAGCTTCTCAAAATCCACAAAGGACAAAGCGCCTTCTAATTCATTAAAAACAGCGGCATTTTTAGGTTCTACTTTAGTGGTTAACAACTCCGCAAAGGCGTCTCCAGTAATGGAGTTTAAATCTGGAATGAAATCGTTGGTTAAATCCCCTGAAATTTTAAAGGTACTGTTCAATTTCCCTTGCAAGGCTTTGGCAATAGGTGCTATCTTTTGAAGCAATTCTAAACTGTTGAAGGATTGCGAAATATCAAAACGATCCACTCCAAGATCCATATCAAATGTTGGGGTGTCTGGCTGTGTATCTACCGTACCATTGATGGTTAAATTCCCGTCAAAAATCCGTGAAGACATATTTTTTAAAGTCGCTTTTTCGTCTTTTAGAACCACCGTTCCTTTCACATCTTCAAGCGTTAAATTATCATATAAAACAGTTTTCGCGTCCGCTGTCAAAGTACAATCTAAAAACGCAGGGATTTTCAGGGATTCTGAAGGTTCCGTTTTTGTAGATTCATCACTGCTTTCAGCCATAAAATCGCTGATGGCAAATGTATTTGAGTTGAGCTTAAAATCTCCTTGAAGGTTTTTATCACTTAAAAGAAATCCTAATAAGTTCGTAATCGTACCTGTTGCGGCAAGATCACTTTTACCTGTTGTGGCGGCAAACGATTGAAGCGTCACTAATCCAGGTTTAAATTCAACATCTACATTTGAAATGTGAATGGGGTTCACTAAATCCTCTGAAGAAAAAATAAAATCAGAAACCGCAATAGTTCCATTGTTTTGTGTGCGTTCATACGCATTGGTTTCAATAGCATTCATGTCAAAAACAGTATGTAACTTTCCTTTTAGGAGTCCGCTTAGTTCTGTGTCTAACTCAACAGGATATGCTTTGCTTATGTTTGACAAATTTAAAGTCCCGTCAACGGTCGCATCCACCAACATGTTTTTAGTGAGGTTTCTAAGGGTTGCTGAGGACTTGAACACATCTTGATCGATTCTAAATTGTAAATCACGAATACTAATGTAAGTGTCATCTGGGTTTCCAGAATCGTTTTTAATGCTGGCATTGATAGAGATATCCTCCACACTTTTAGGAAGACTGGGATATTTGAAGGACGCATTGTTGGACACCATCTTGATGTCCATTTTTGGAATACTAGTCTCTGTTACCAATCCTTTTACAAAACCCTCGACCTTAAAACTCCCAGTAGTGGTCACCCCTTCAATGTCTTTTGAATAGGATTCAGGGATGACTGCCAAAAACTCTTTAAATGTGGCTCCCGTGTTTTTAAACGTAAGATCAATTTCTGAACCGTCTTCTAACAGCTTCACAAAACCATCAAACTCAAGGGCTAATTGATTGATAACGAATTTATTTTCTTTGAAGGTATATTTGTTTTCGGCTAAATCTATAGCGATGAGGGCGTCTAGCTTTATAGAATTAGCGTTCAAATAGTTAGTACTATCCAAACTAAAACTAACCAAGGCTTCTGTATTGGTATTGAGTTCCGAAAAATCAGTTGAAAAATTCCCTTTTCCTGAATGGTTCAATGCGTTGATATTTACAACCGTATTTGACGCTTCATCTATGCAGGTAACGGCGCTATTACGAATCGCATAATCCTCTATATTGAGTTTGAAATTCGTGTCGCTTTCTGTTGAAGCGGTTTCAGTTTCCTTCGCTATATCGTAATTTTTATTGCCAAATTGATCTGATTTAATTGTTAAAATAGCTTCGTCAACGTAGATGGAATTAACGACAATGGGGCCATCACTTTCATTTTTAAACAATTCCTTAACTGACATGTCAAACGATATAGATTTTACAGTTGCGAAGGTTTCACCTTCAAAAGTCAGTTGATTGACAATTTTTAAATTCTGAACGGTCACATTTGCTTGAGGGAAACTACTGATGAGACTTAAGCTCACATCTTCAAAATCAATTTGTGCAGTGACAGAATCGTTTAAAAAAGTTTTAACGGATTCTTTAATCTGATTTTGAAACAAAAAGGGTGCTGTTATTAAAAGTAAAATAATGACTAATAACGAGCTACCAATGATTTTAAATATTTTTTTCAATTTGAATGAGATTTAAGGGTTTATGATCACAGTGCAAAAATGGTACTAAAAGATGATAAACGCATTAATTTTAAATAAATTTTAAGTTCTGTTATTATTTGTGGGAATAGAATGGCGGCAACAATCTTAACCACTTAGTTCAAAGTGTACCGATTTTTTTATATATTTATATCGTAGTAAAGCCCCATTGCTTTTCTTCATAACCAATAATTATTTTTTTGTAAGTGATTGTATTGATAATAACCTGTATGTGGGTCTGTTTTGGCGTTACCTTATTTGGGGTAATGACAAAGTGCCAACCGAATTAGAGTTTTACTCAATAAACGGAGAATCAAAACACTAAAACATCGCTCTGCAAAGTCTGCTGACTTAGCCGATCAAAGCAAGAATATTTAATATTAATAAAATGAAAAACACAATTCTTAAAGTAACACTGGTTTTAGCAATCACTATGAGCTATTCCTGTGGAAAAGAAGCAAAACAAAAAACTGATGAATTGCATCTATCCGAGCAGAATGCGATTGAGTTAAACGATGGTAAACGTTGGCTTGCAAATTCCGAAACAACAGAGGGCATAAAAAATATGGTGAAAATTATGAACACCTTCAGTGAAAAAGAGGATATAAAAGCCCACGCAACTTTAACTATACGGTTAAAGTCAGAGTTTTCAATGGTTTTCGAAAAATGCACTATGAAAGGAGAAGCGCACAATCAATTACATAATTTTTTAATTCCAATTAACGATTTGTTTACGCCTTTAGCGTCTTCTGATTTAAAAAAATGTCAAGACAGTTATGAAAAATTAAATAGGCATCTAAAAGTATATCAAACATATTTTAAATGATGAACAAAATAATCTGTTAGTATTCCAAGACTTTACATTTCCCAATTTGCGTTGTTTCTATAAAATTTGTATCATTACAACCGCTATGAAAGCAGCCACTGTTGTACAACTCAAAAAAGAATTAGAAATCTTAGATCCCGAGCATTTAAAAACGCTCTGTTTGCGGTTGGCGCGTTTTAAATTAGAGAATAAAGAGCTTCTTACCTATCTACTTTTTGAATCGGAAAATGAAGCCTATTACATTGAAGGAATCAAAGAAGAGGCAGATTTGTTATTTGAGGAAATCAATACCAAAAGCTATTTTTATATCAAAAAATCTGTACGTAAAATTTTACGTATGCTTAAAAAACATGCACGTTATTCTAATAATAAAGAAACCGAAATTGAGCTCCTCCTCTATTATTGTTACAAACTCAAAACTTTCAAACCTTCAATAAATAACAATGTAACGCTTACCAATATTTATTTACGACAAGTGGAAAGCATTGAAAAAAAAATAATTAAATTACACGAAGATTTACAATATGACTTCAATACTCAACTGAAAGACATAACTGATCTTTAAAAATATATCTTATGCAAATTTTAGGAATAGACATTGGTGGAACGGGCATGAAAGGTGCCATTGTAGATAGTAATACAGGTGAACTTTTGAGTGAACGACTACGGGTACCAACCCCAAAACCTGCCACTCCCGAAAGTGTTGCCAATGAACTAAAAACGTTGATTGACTCTTTTGATTGGAAAGGACCTGTGGGAATTTCGTTTCCGACTGTCATTAAAAACGGGAAAGCCATGCAGCATGGCAATCTCGATAAATCATGGCAATTTACCCAAGTTGATGCGTTGTTTAAGTCCAAAACAGGCAATGACTTTTTCATCGTTAATGATGCCGATGCCGCCGCTATGGGGGTCATGGAATTTGGGATCGGTAAAAACCAAATGGGCTTAGTGATTACGATTACGTTAGGAACCGGTATTGGATCTGGCGTATTTTTTAATGGTCAATTATTATCTAATTTTGAATTGGGTCGTATGTATGGTCGCAAAGGAGATATCATGGAATATTTTGCAGCAGATTCTGCAAGAAAACGAGAAGACTGGAGTTTTAAAACTTGGGGCAAACGTGTCAATTTCTTTTTAACACACGTTGAAAACACATTCAATCCCGATCTCATTATAATTGGAGGTGGCGTCAGTAAAAAAATGGAGAAATTCGAAGCTTTTATTGACATTCAAACACCCATCAAAGCAGCAGAGTTAAAAAACAATGCTGGAATTATTGGGGCAGCCATTTTTGCCAAGAAAAATTGTTGAAATTAGCCTAAAATTTCCTTTTTAATATTTTTTTCTTATCTTTATACTTACAACCCCAAATTGCTGTATTATGAACACACCTACAGATCGAATTTTTCGATTGACATATATTCCAGAACACATCCATCTCACTCGGATGCTGATTACTGATATTACAATTTCACAGGACTCATCGTTTATTTTGTATCAAGTCCCTTTTGGGCTCACTACGTCCCCTAGCAGAGCTTGGAAAGAAGTTTTGATGGAAACTTGGCACTCTTTAATACTGCATAAAGATCGTGTTTCAAATACTGTTATATGAGTCTTTCACAATCGCATCATAATTGACAAGGTTTCAATTGAATTGGTGAAAAATGAACTAGAAAATCTGGTGGCTATCGCTATTGAAAAAACCAATAAACAGATAAAAATGAGGTCACAACTCGTTATTTAAGAATGTTATAAATCAACTCATTATACAAATCTTTTGGAGTGAGGTTGGCCCCGACTCCTTTACTTTTGGTATCGTAGATTCGTAAGGTTTCCAACACCCCACTAATTCGTTTCATAGGGAAATTTCGAGATACTGCGATGTATTCATTTACAAAATACGGGTTGACTCCCAATGCTTTGGCTACCGTGCCAGGGTTTTTATCGCGAACTGTGTGCAAGGTCATCAGTTTTGAAAAATACATGTACAAGATTGATATGGTCAGTACAAACGGATGTTGTTTTGAATTCTGAGCAAAGTAATGAACGATTTGATACGCTTTTTTGTGGTCTAAATGTCCCAATGCCTTTTGCAATTCGAAGTTGTTAAAGTCTTTAGAAATTCCAATATTTTCTTCAATGATTTCAGGAGTGATTTCTTTTTGAGCGCCCACTACAATTACTAACTTATTGAGTTCATTGGCTATTTTACTCAAATCATTTCCTAAAAACTCCGTCAGCATCAGGGCTGCTTTTGGGGTAATCGAAATCTGTTTCGCTCTTAAAAAACTTTGAATCCAACTCGGGATTTTATCTTCGTATATTTTTTTACTTTCAAAAACAACAGCTGCTTTAGAAAGTGTTTTATAAAGTGCTTTTCGTTTGTCTAAAGATTTGTATTTATAATTAAAAACCAAGACCGTTGATGGTTGCGGATTTTTAGCATAATCCACAAGCTGTTCAATGGTTTTGATAAGGTTCTGAGCTTCTTTTACGATGATAACTTGGCGTTCTGCCATCATCGGATACCGCTTGGCATTCGATACAATATCTTGAATGGTTGCCTCTTTTCCATAAATCACCATCTGATTGAACCCTTTCTCTTCTTCTGCCAACACATGGGACTCAATATAATCAGAAATGACATCAATATAATAGGCTTCCTCACCCATTAAAAAATAAATGGGCGCAATTTCACCTCCTTTAATGTCAGTTATCAGCTGGTTCGTAGCATTCATTCAAAAAAAATTACCAAATTTGTACTGTGCAAAATCTAAATTTTCCAACATATTCGTTCAGGCTCAAAAATAGCGAAAATAATACTCATATTTTTGATGTTATCCGTAAAAAGTTTGTGGTGCTTCAACCGGAAGAATGGGTACGACAACATTGTGTGCAGTATTTAATACAAGAAAAGAAGTATCCTATTTCTCTAATTAATGTTGAAAAAGTCGTCCTAATCAATGGACTTAAGAAACGGTATGACATTGTCGTATTCAATCCCGATGGAAGTTTAGCGCTTGTAGTCGAATGCAAAGCGCCGAAGGTTAAAATAACTCAAGCTGCCTTTGACCAAATCGCGCGGTATAACCTAACTCTAAAAGCCCCCTATTTGATGGTCACCAACGGATTAAATCATTATTTTTGCACTATGAATCACGATTTGGAAAGCTTTGAGTTTTCAGAAAGCCTTCCAAACTATAACACCAAACAAATTTGAAACTTGCAATTGTCATATTAAA
Source organism: uncultured Formosa sp. (assembly GCA_963933105.1). Lineage (GTDB taxonomy): Bacteria > Bacteroidota > Bacteroidia > Flavobacteriales > Flavobacteriaceae > Hel1-33-131. The sequence continues at coordinate 35,279 of CAWVRW010000005.1, read as the reverse complement.
CTGGAACGGACAAAAACTGTTAGAAACGTTTCTACCCTCCCTGGTTGCTTACGCAGATGGGCAAGATGTTTATGTGATTGACAACGCTTCAACAGATGCATCTGTTTCATTCATAGAAACGCACTACTCTTCTGTAAAATGCATAAAACTGACACATAACATTGGATATGCTGGAGGCTATAATGAAGGCTTAAAACAAATTGATGCAGATGTTTATTGTTTATTAAACTCTGATATTGAAGTGACTGAAAACTGGTTAAAACCAGTTATCCATACCTTTGAAGCTGAAGCGAATACTGCCATCATCCAACCTAAAATATTAGATTACCACCACAAAAATAAGTTTGAATATGCCGGCGCTGGTGGTGGGTTCATCGATCAATTGGGATACCCGTTTTGTCGAGGGCGTATTTTTAATTCTTTAGAAGAAGATCACGGGCAATACAACGACCAAAAAGAAATATTTTGGGCTTCTGGAGCTTGCCTCTTTATAAGGGCACAGGCCTTTGAAGTTTTAGATGGATTTGATACTCGTTTTTTTGCACATATGGAAGAAATAGATTTGTGCTGGCGTGCACAAAATAAAGGCATGACCGTCACTTATGTGGGGCTTTCAACCGTTTACCATGTTGGTGCCGCAAGTTTAAAAACCTCAAATCCCAAGAAAACCTTTTTAAATTTTAGAAATAGCTTATACACCTTGGTTAAAAATACGCGAAAACCATTAATACTCGTTGTTCTTTTAAGGTTAATTTTAGACGGAATTGCAGGCATTCGTTTTTTGCTACAAGCAAAACCAAAACACGTGATAGCTATAGTGAAAGCCCACGGGAGTTTTTACAAAGCACTCCCCTATTTACTTCAATTTAGACGGCAACATTCTAATAGAAAATCACACCACCAACTTCCATCAATAGTATGGTCTTATTTTGTGCTAAATAAAAAGTATTTTAATAAATTATAAAAAGTTTTGTTAATCATAGTATTAAGTATAATAATTTTATAATTTTACGTTATATAAAAAACCATTTAAGATGAAGAGAATTTATGTATTAGGAGTGACCGCATTAATCGTGCTTGCTTCCTGTGGCGCCAACAAAGAATTGACAGCTGCTCAAGAAAAATTAAAAACCACTGAAGATCTATTAAATACGGCCACTGTAAAGTTAAACAGTTGTTTATCCGATAAAGCGGTTGCAGATGCAAATCTTACGGCTCTCAGAGATCAATTGTACGATTTAAGAAAAACAAACGACGCACTCATTAGCAGTACAGAACAGATGACTTTATTGACTTCTAAAGGAGCTGATAATTTAGAAAAAACCTTAGAAAGTCTTCAAGAAAGAGATTTAAAAATCAACCGTTTACAAGATGCTATTACTAAAAAGGACAGCATCACCTTAGCGATTGTATCTAGTTTGAAAAAATCAGTTGGGATCGACGATCCAGACATCGAAATAAATGTAGAAAAAGGCGTTGTTTTTATTTCCATTGCTGATAAGTTATTATTTAAAAGTGGGAGTTTCGTAGTCACCGAAAAAGCCAAAGGAGTTTTAGCGAAAGTAGCGAAAGTCATTAATGACAAGCCTGACTTTGAAGCGATGATTGAAGGGCATACAGACAGTCGCTCGTATTCAAATGGTGTTTTAGTAGACAACTGGGATTTGAGTGTCAAACGCTCTACATCTGTCATTAGAATCTTACAAGGCATGGGTGTTAACCCCGCTCAATTAATAGCAGCCGGACGTAGTAGTTATGTGCCATTAACAGATAATGACTCTGCAATGAACAGATCGAAAAACAGACGTACACGTGTGGTTGTACTTCCTAAAATTGATCAATTCTATGAAATGATTGAAAATGAAGTAAAAGCACTTTCTGGTCAATAGTCACTTCAATCTAAAAAAGATTACAAAAGCCCACCGTTTTGGTTGGGCTTTTTATTTGAAAGCTAATCCCTTTATTTTATATTTGCTGAAAAGCAATAATACCGCATAATGAAGATATCGTACAACTGGTTAAAACAATTTATAAAAATAGATTGGACTGCAGAAAAAACCTCTGAACTCCTTACAGATTTAGGTTTAGAAGTTGAAGGTTTAGAATCCTTTCAATCTGTCAAAGGTGGATTAAAAGGAATCGTTGTAGGGCATGTACTCACCTGTGAGCAACACTCCAATGCTGATCGATTGCGAATCACAACCATTGATGTTGGAGCCGAAGAACCCTTAGCAATTGTATGTGGCGCACCCAATGTGGCCGTTGGTCAAAAGGTAGCTGTCGCAACCATAGGAACCACTTTATATACTTCAGAAGGAGAAGATTGGACCATTAAAAAAGGAAAAATCCGTGGCGAAGAAAGTCATGGCATGTTATGTGCTGAAGATGAATTGGGGTTAGGCGCCTCTCATGAAGGAATCATGGTTTTAGAGGATTCCCTTAAAATTGGAAGCCCTTTGGCAAAATACTATGACATTGAAGATGATTTGGTGTTTGACATTGGATTGACTCCAAACCGTGCAGATGCGATGAGTCATTATGGAACTGCTAGAGATTTAATGGCTGGGTTGTCTCAGCATGGCATCAATGCCAAAATAATAAGCCCTTCCGTGTCTGCTTTTCATGTAGATGACAGAAGTCTTAAAGTCGATATTAATGTTGAAGATAAATTAAAAGCCCCGCGTTATTGTGGATTAACGATTTCGAATATCGTTGTCAAAGACTCTCCTTTATGGCTACAAAACCGACTGAAAGCCATTGGATTAAATCCTATTAACAATATTGTAGATGCAACAAATTATGTCTTACATGATTTAGGACAGCCATTACACGCCTTTGATGCCGATAGAATATCGGGTAAAAAAATTATTGTAAAAACCGTCAAAGCAGGTACAAAATTTGTAACCTTAGACGGCGTTGAACGCACACTTCACAAAGAAGATTTGATGATATGTGACGCTGAAAAACCACTGTGTATTGCAGGTGTTTTTGGAGGTGAAAATTCAGGCGTTTCTAAAGAAACGAATTCAATATTTTTAGAAAGTGCTTATTTCAATCCTGTAAGTGTTCGAAAAACAGCCAAAAGACATGCTCTCAATACAGATGCCTCTTTCAGATTTGAACGAGGTATCGATCCAAATATCACTAAATATGCCCTCAAAAGAGCCGCATTGTTAATTATCGAAATTGCTGGTGGAAAAATAACAAGTGACCTGATCGATGAATATCCTAATAAAATTGAGGATGCTCAAGTCTTTTTAACTTTTGAAAAAACGAATCAATTAATTGGAGAAGAACTTCCTAAAGAAACCATCAAAAGTATTCTAAGCGCTTTAGAAATAAAAGTGAATAATGTGACTGAAAGCGGTTTAGGCTTGACCATTCCTGCATACAGAAATGATGTTCAACGTGAAGTGGATGTGGTTGAAGAAATTCTTAGAGTATACGGATATAACAACATCGGAATTACCAATAAATTAAATGCTTCCATTTCGAATACGTCTAAATTTGAAAGTTATAAAGTTGAAAACATAATTGCGAATCAACTTGTTGGACATGGGTTTTATGAAATCCTAAATAACTCATTGACTTCAGATAAATATACAGCCTTTAGTGAGCAATTGGAACAGGCGCATGAGGTGAAAATACTGAACCCATTAAGTACGGATTTATCAGTGATGCGTCAATCTTTGATTTTCTCTGGTTTAGAATCTATTGCGTTTAATATCAACAGACAACAAAGCGATTTAAAGCTTTTTGAATTTGGTAAAACCTATCACAATTTTGAAGCGAACAAAGAAGAGTTTAACCACCTTTCAATTTTTGTTACTGGAAATAAAACCGAAAAACGCTGGAATACAAAAGAAACAGCCGTTGATTACTTCTATTTAAAAGGATTGGTTACGTCGATAATTGAACGTTTAGGAATTCAAAAACTTAAAAGTTCGCCTTTAACTAACGATGTATTTAGCGAAGGGCAACAACTGAGTGTCGGAAAACATTCTTTGGTTGAGTTTGGAAGTTTAAAAACCTCGACACTAAAATCTTTTGGAATCTCTCAAAGCGTTTTTTGTGCTGATTTTAATTGGGATAACTTATTAAAAGTGATCAATCAACAAACGATTAAATTTAAGGATATTTCTAAATACCTAGAAGTCAAACGTGATTTTTCATTGTTAATTAATGAAGACGTTACTTTTGAAAGCATCTTTAAGTTAGCCAAACAAACGGAAAATAATTTCTTAAAAGACATCAATCTATTTGATGTGTATACAGGAGATAAGCTAGCCGAAGGCAAAAAAAGTTATGCGGTTAGTTTCACATTACAAGATAAAAACAAAACGCTCACAGATGTTCAAATTGACAAAATAATGTCGAAAATCCAAAAGCGTTTTGAATCGGAATTAAATGCTGAATTGCGTTAATTACCCTTCTTTAGAAGCCAAATAACGTTCTGCATCTAAGGCGGCCATACAGCCAGTTCCTGCGGCAGTCACTGCTTGTCTATACACATGATCTGCTGCATCGCCACTTACAAAAACGCCTTCAATATTTGTTTTAGAAGAGCCTGCAGTGTTAATAATATAACCTGTTTCATCTAAGTTTAGGAAGCCCTGAAAAATATCAGTATTTGGTTTGTGACCAATCGCCACAAAAAATCCAGTTGCTGGAATATCTATCAACGCATTTGTTTTATTGTTTTTGGCTCGTACACCCGTCACAACTTGACCATCTCCTAAAACTTCATCGGTTTCTGTATTGAATAATATTTCGATATTTTCGGTATTCTTAACACGATTCGCCATGATTTTAGAAGCTCTAAACTCATCCCGACGCACCAACATAGTAACTTTCGTACAAAGTTTAGACAAGTAATGTGCCTCTTCACAAGCAGAATCCCCTGCCCCAACAATAACGACTTCTTGATTTCTGTAAAAGAATCCATCACACACTGCACAAGCAGAAACACCACCTCCAAGTTTTAAATATTTTTGTTCGGATTCTAAACCTAAATATTTAGCGGTAGCACCAGTAGAAATAACAATCGTTTCACAGTGAATTTCTTTAGTTCCATTGATCCAAACTTTATGAATGGGTCCAGAAAAATCAACTTTAGTCACCCATCCATCTCTTACATCTGTTCCAAAGCGCTCCGATTGTGCTTGTAACTCTAGCATCATTGCAGGCCCCGTAATACCATCTGGATAACCTGGGAAATTCTCAACCTCATTGGTGGTTGTCAATTGACCTCCAGGTTGTGTTCCTTGATATAATACCGGAAACATATTGGCACGTGCAGCGTAGATAGCAGCGGTATAGCCCGCAGGACCGGAACCAATAATCAAACATTTTACAGACTCTATAGTATCAGACATAGTTTAAAATTTAGGTTACAAAAGTAGGCGTTTTACATAAAATTATTGCGGGAAGTTATTAACAGTTTTATTTAAATTGTAGATTAATTAATATTATTCCTCTATAAACAAAAAACAGTAAAATAATCTTAACTTTGTTAGAAATTCAAAAGCGAGCGTTATGTTGATTATTGGTATTGGTGGTGGAACAGGAAGTGGAAAAACGACGGTGGTAAATCAAATTTTATCAGAATTTCCAGCAGGGGAAGTTCAAGTAATTTCTCAAGATTCTTATTATAAAGAAACGTCTCATTTAACTTTTGAAGAACGTTGTAAGATTAACTTTGACCATCCAAAATCGATTGATTTTGAACTGCTTGAATCGCACTTAAAAGCCTTGAAAAATGGCGAAAACGTCGACCAACCTGTATATTCCTTTAAAACACACAACCGTACTGGTGAAACCACACTTACCGAACCTAAAAAGGTGGTGATTGTAGAAGGAATTTTAATTTTATCTAATACTGAATTACGATCGTTATTCGATATTAAAATATTTGTTCATGCAGATAGTGACGAGCGCTTAATGCGTCGTTTAAAAAGAGATATCGCCGAGCGCGGAAGAGATTTAGACGAAGTTTTGGAGCGTTACCAAACAACGCTGAAACCCATGCATCAACAGTTTATTGAACCGATGAAAGCATTTGCAGATATCATCATCCCAAACAATCATTACAATACGGTGGCTGTAAATGTTGTGAAATCAATTATAAATGATCAACTCTAATGTTAAAGAAATCAAACCGTTTTTTGAAACTATTGAAGCCCTTTAAGAATATTTATTTTCTTATATTGATCGTGTTTATTGTATGGATGGTGGTCTTTGATGCCAACTCGTGGCTGATTCACAGCGATCTAAATGAAGATGTTGAGGATTTAAATTCTAAAATTGAGTTTTATAATGGTGAGATTAAAAAAGATCAAAAAGAAATCAACACTCTAAACTCTATTGATGGCATTGAGAAATATGCGCGGGAGCATTATAAAATGAAAAAAGAAAATGAAGTCGTCTATATTATAGAAGACGCCGATAGTTTAAAAGTTAAAACAAATGAGTAAGTCGAATCTTTTTGAGAATTTTGAATCCGTTTCTGCCAAAGCGTGGAAACAAAAGATTCAATTTGAACTTCAAGGAAAAGATTTTAACGACCATTTAGTTTGGAATTCTATCGAAGGAATTGACGTGAAACCCTTCTATCATTCCGAAGCTTATTCCAAAGCACCCAGCATTCAACACACTGCTTCTGACTGGAACATCGGACATTCAATTTATGTGAATTCCGTAGAAAAGAGCAATACCCATGCTCTCGAATTGATTGAAAATGGAGTTGAAAGTTTACATTTCACACTCCCAATAGCTGACATTTCAGTGGAGGAACTTCTTAAAAATATTGATACTTCTTCCGTACCAATTTATTTTGAACCTTTATGTCTTTCAGAAAAATTGATAAAATCACTTCGGGATTTTTCATTGAAAAATAAGACGTCATTTTACATCTTACAAGATCCTATTGGTCACTTGGCACGCTCTGGAAATTGGCATGAAAATCTCAAGACAGATTTACATACACTAAAACAAACGATTGCTTTAGGAGATACTTTAAAAAGTGTTATTTCTGTCGATTTAGGACTCTTTCAAAATGCAGGCGGTAGCATGGTTCAACAGCTGGCCTATACCCTAGCCCACGCCAATGAATACCTTAATTTATTTGATGGTGAATCCATAAAATCTGTGGTTTTTAAAGTCTCTGTTGGAGGAAATTACTTTTTTGAAATTGCTAAACTTCAAGCATTGCGAGTCTTATGGCACAGTCTTACAAAGGATTATGAACTTTCAATTGATTGTCATATTCTTACACAGCCCAGCCGTCGTAATAAAACAATTTACGACTATAATATCAATATGTTGCGAACAACCACTGAATGCATGAGCGCCATTTTGGGAAGTAGCGATACGATTATGAATATGCCTTACGATCATTTGTATCATAAGGATAATGATTTCGGAGATCGATTGTCAAGAAATCAATTGATAATTCTCAAAAAGGAAAGTTATTTTGATACCGTTTCCAACCCCACAGAAGGAGCTTATTATATTGAAACACTGACACAGCAATTGGCACAAAAATCGTTAGATTTATTTAAAGAAATCGAAAAACAAGGCGGCTTTTTAAAACTGCTAAAAGAAGGCATGGTTCAACGGAAACTGAAAGAGCATGCACAAAAAGAACAGCATTTATACGACGAAGGAACTGAGGGTCTTTTGGGAACTCATTTTCAACAAAACGCATTGGATACAATGAAATCGGATTTAGAAATCTATCCGTTTATAAAACAACAGGCTCGAAAAACACTGTTAGAACCCATCATCCCTCGCAGAATTTCTGAGGAAATTGAACAAAAACGGCTGAAAGATGAGTAGAAAAAAAGTTCAACATATTGTTTTAGAAGGCGTCAAAACCAAACCGTCAACAAAAAAATCGTTTGATACTGCGGAAACCATAGCTGTACAATCAAGTTATTCAAAAGAGGACACAGACGCTTTAGAACATCTGAATTTTTCTGCAGGAACTGCACCTTTTTTAAGAGGCCCCTACAGCACAATGTATGTGCAACGCCCATGGACTATCAGGCAATACGCTGGATTTTCGACCGCCGAAGACAGTAATGCTTTCTATAAACGAAATTTAAAAGCGGGGCAAAAAGGACTGTCCGTCGCCTTTGACTTGCCCACACATCGGGGTTATGACAGTGATCATGAACGCGTTGTTGGAGATGTCGGAAAAGCCGGCGTTGCTATAGACTCTGTCGAGGATATGAAGTTGTTATTTGATGAAATTCCTTTGGATCAAATGAGTGTCTCCATGACCATGAACGGCGCCGTGTTGCCAATTATGGCGTTTTATATTGTAGCTGCGCAAGAACAAGGCGTCGAGATAGAGCAATTAAGTGGAACGATTCAAAATGATATTCTGAAAGAATTTATGGTGCGAAACACCTATATTTACCCCCCGGAAGCGTCCATGAAAATTATTTCTGACATCTTTGAGTACACCAGTAAATATATGCCGAAATTTAACAGCATTAGTATTTCTGGTTACCACATGCAAGAAGCTGGTGCTACCGCAGATATAGAACTTGCTTACACCTTAGCCAATGGGTTAGAATACATTCGGAAAGGATTGGATGCAGGTTTAGAAATAGACACCTTTGCTCCTCGTTTGTCCTTTTTCTGGGGCATTGGAATGAATCACTTTATGGAGGTTGCCAAACTCCGGGCAGCCCGTATGTTGTGGGCGAAAATTGTTCAAAAATTTAATCCTAAAAATCCAAAATCTTTAGCACTAAGAACACATTGCCAAACCAGTGGTTGGAGTTTAACAGAACAAGATCCTTTTAATAATGTCGCTCGCACCTGTATTGAAGCCACAGCCGCTATTTTTGGAGGCACCCAAAGTTTACATACAAACGCCTTGGATGAAGCGATTGCATTACCCACCGATTTTTCAGCTAGAATTGCTAGAAACACCCAACTATACCTTCAAAAAGAAACTAAAATAACCAAAACAGTGGATCCTTGGGCAGGAAGTTATTATGTGGAAAAACTGACTCATGAAATCGCAGAAAAAGCCTGGAGTCATATTGAGGAAGTTGAAGCTTTAGGTGGCATGACCAAAGCCATTAAATCTGGCGTGCCAAAACTAAGAATTGAAGAAGCAGCAGCACGCAAACAAGCCCGTATTGACTCTGGTCAAGATACCATTGTAGGAGTGAATAAATTTAAGCTTGAGAATGAAGATGCGTTACATATTTTGGAAGTAGATAACGAATTGGTTCGGGCTCAACAATTGGAGCGCCTAAATCACACAAAAACAGAACGCGATTCTGAAAAAGTAAAGGTGGTTTTAGAAAAATTAACAAAAGCTGCAGCAAATGGAAGTGAAAATTTACTAGCTTTAGCGGTAGAAGCTGCCATACATCGTGCGACACTAGGAGAAATAAGCGATGCATTAGAGCAAGAGTTTGGAAGGTATAAAGCAGAAATTAAAACATTTTCAGGGGTGTACAGTAAAGAAATAAAAAATGATGCCTCATTTGAGAAAGCCAAGCAATTGGCCAATCAGTTTGCAAAATCAGAAGGACGACGTCCAAGAATTATGATCGCAAAAATGGGACAAGATGGTCACGACCGCGGCGCAAAGGTCGTTGCAACTGGCTATGCCGATTTAGGTTTCGATGTTGATATTGGGCCCCTCTTTCAAACGGCAGAAGAAGCCGCGAAGCAAGCGGTAGAAAACGACGTGCATATTTTGGGTGTATCTTCTTTAGCAGGCGGTCATAAAACACTCGTACCTAAAGTTATTGAAGCCCTAAAAGCATACGGACGAGAAGATATTATGGTCATTGTGGGTGGCGTAATTCCTAAGCAAGATTATCAATATTTGTTCGATGCTGGGACGGTTGCTGTGTTTGGACCGGGCACAAAAATTAGCGAAACTGCCATTATAGTGTTGGATATATTAATAAATTAATTATATTTATATGATTCTTAACCAAATCAACCGATAAGTAAGTAGCAAATGAAACCTCAAATCTCATATGCCGCTATCAAAAATAATAGCCATTGCGAACCAAAAAGGGGGTGTTGGTAAAACAACAACCGCCATTAATCTGTCCTGTGCACTTGGCATCTTGGAACAAAACGTGTTGCTTATTGATGCAGACCCGCAAGCAAATTCAACTTCTGGCTTAGGGATCATTACAAAAAATATTGGATTTTCTATAGTAAATCTATTTCAAGGGGATGCAAATTTGGATCGCTGCATAGTAGAGACACACAGTCCAAATTTAAAAATCATCCCAGGGTCTATCAAACTTGCGGAAATTGAAATCAATGTTAAAAACCCCAATTTAAAGCGATTAAAAACAGCCTTAGATGCGTTGAAAAATAAATTTGATTTCATCATTATTGATTGTTCCCCTTCATTGGGCTATCTGACTTTAAATTCATTTGTGGCTGCGGACTCCATCATCATTCCTGTTCAATGTGAGTTTTTTGCATTAGATGGGCTGAGAAAATTACTATCAACTATTAAAAGTGTTAGAAAATCATTCAATACAAATTTAACCATTGAAGGCATTTTAATGACTATGTATGACAAACGACTAAGTCATAACAGTCATATTATTAATGAATTAAAAATACATTTTAAGGATTTAATATTTAGGACGATTATTAAAAGAAACGTGAGTTTAAGCGAAGCACCTAGTTTTGGAACCAGCGTTTTTGATTATAAAATGAACAGCGAAGGCTCTACCAACTACCTCAATCTATCACGTGAAATTATGAAAAACCAAACTTCGAGCAAACAAAAATCTTTAGGCAAAAAGATCCCTCAAATTCTGAAAGACACTGAGGAGACTATTTTACAAAGTCCAAACATTGAAGAACGCAATCTAGATAATTTCAAAACATTTTCATTGAAAGATAAAAATTTCGACAAACTTATTGGCTACACAAAAGAAGAAATCATTGCTCAATTAGGACTGGTATACAACGATTTATATTCTGATATATGGATGTATCACATCACAGATAAAGTAAGTCTTATTAAGAAAAACTATCTTTATCTTTATTTTGATAAAAACAAAGTCAACCTCATTAAATTAAGACGCTTCAAATACAGTTGAAAACTTGATCAAATTCTTAAACAATTTGGTTTTAATTCCTCGTAAATAATTGTACTTTTACGTAAATAAAAGAAATCAATAATGGGAAAACTCATTGCTATAGCAAATCAAAAAGGAGGCGTTGGAAAAACCACTACTACGGTCAATCTAGCAGCTTGCTTAGGAGTTTTAGATAAAAAAGTGTTATTGATTGATGCAGACCCACAAGCGAATGCTTCTTCTGGTCTTGGAATTGATGTAGATAATGTCGCCATAGGAACGTATCAGTTATTAGAACACAATTGTACAGCTGAAGAAGCCATCCAAAAGACAACTGCTACAAACGTTGATATTATTCCTGCACATATTGATTTGGTTGCCATCGAAATTGAATTGGTTAATATGGAGCAACGAGAATATATGCTCAAGCAAGCCATTGAATCTGTTAAATCTAAATACGATTATATACTTATTGATTGCGCTCCTTCTTTAGGACTTTTGACGCTTAATGCATTAACTGCTGCAGACTCCGTTATCATCCCCATTCAATGCGAATATTTCGCATTAGAAGGATTAGGTAAATTATTGAACACCATTAAAAGTGTGCAAAAAATTCATAATGAACATTTAGATATTGAAGGGTTATTACTCACAATGTATGATTCTCGATTGCGACTTTCCAACCAAGTCGTAGAAGAGGTTCAAAACCACTTTACAAACATGGTTTTTAAAACCATTATTCAGCGCAACGTACGACTCAGTGAAGCCCCAAGCCATGGTGAAAGCATCATTTATTATGACGTAAATAGTAAAGGTGCTACAAATTACTTAAGTTTGGCTAAAGAAATCATCAGTAAACAGTAAACATAATGGCCAAAGCTATTAAAAAACAAGCCTTAGGACGCGGACTCTCTGCTCTTTTACAAGATCCAAAAAAGGACCAACAGACTGCTGTAAGTACTAGCAGCAGCCCTCAAGTAGGAACTATTGTTGCATTGGAATTAGATCGAATAGAGGTCAACCCGTTCCAACCCCGAACACAATTTAAAGAAGAAGGCATCCGTGAATTAGCAGCGTCTATTCAAGAGTTAGGAGTAATTCAACCCATAACAGTTCGTAAAACCAACACCAATACTTTTCAATTGGTTTCTGGGGAACGTCGTTTTAGAGCTTCTAAATTACTAGACTTAAAAACAATTCCAGCGTATATTCGAATTGCAAATGACCAAGAAGCCTTAGAAATGGCACTGGTTGAAAATATTCAACGTCAAGATTTAGATCCTATCGAAATTGCTTTAAGCTACCAACGATTGATCGATGACATTCAATTGACTCAAGAACAAATGAGCCAACGTGTTGGGAAAAAACGTTCAACCATTGCTAATTATTTACGATTGTTAAAACTAGACCCTTTAATCCAAACAGGAATGCGCGATGGATTTATCAGTATGGGACATGGAAGGGCCATTGTAAATATAAATTCTCATGCAGATCAAATTGCAATTTATAAAGAAATTATTTCGAACAAATTATCCGTTCGAGCTACCGAAACATTGGTTAAAAACTACAATACTCCCAAATCAGTAAAAACCACTAAACAGAACGAATTGCCTGATTTTGTTAAAAATGGCGTTCAAAAAATAGCATCTTATTTTGGCCATAAAATTGATGTCAAGATGGAGAAAAAAGGGAGTGGAAAAATACTCATCCCTTTTCATTCTGAAGAAGACTATGACCGCATCTTAAAATTATTTAAAAGTGATAAATAGGCATTGGCTCATTATATTTTTTTGTGCATATTCGTTCGTAAATTTTGCTCAAAACACAGAAGACACTCCAAAGGAGTTAGAAACGGAAGCGTATAAGCCTGTGGTTATGGATCCTTTGGCCCCTTCAAAAGCGGCTTTTTATTCTGCCATTTTACCAGGACTCGGACAAGCAGTTAATAAAAAATATTGGAAAATACCCATTGTATATGCGGCACTCGGCACAAGCATCTATTTTTATTTAGACAATGACAAGTCCTATAAGCGCTACAGAAATGCCTACAAAAGACGATTATCAGGCTTCACCGATGATGAGTTTTATGGTGAGGGAAATATTCCGCTCCTTTCAGATGATGCGCTCATTCGTGCGCAACAAACATTGAGACGGAATAAAGAGTTGTCCTTATTAATAACGATTGGGCTTTATGCCTTGAATATTATCGATGCAAATGTGGATGCCCATTTATTGCAATATAATGTGGACAAAAATTTAGCGGTCAACCCATTTATTGACTTTGATACTCCAGATACATCTGCTCAACTTGGGTTGTCAATCAACTTTAATTTTTAAAATGAAAATAGCACTTTTAGGATACGGAAAAATGGGGAAAGTAATTGAGAAAATTGCTCTAAATCGTGGACACGAAGTGACCTTGAAAATTGATAAAGACAGTGCGCCCTACGACATTACTACCGTTGATGTCGCAATTAATTTTAGCACACCAGATTCTGCGGTCGAAAACATTCGTATAGCCCTTGAAAGTGGCATTCCTGTTATTTCGGGAACAACAGGTTGGTTATCTGAAATGGAATCTATAAAAGAAGTATGTAATACCCATAATGGTGCATTTATCTACGCTTCTAATTTTAGTTTAGGTGTCAATATATTCTTTGAACTCAATAAACATTTAGCAAAACTGATGAAAAATCTAACGGACTATACGGTAGATCTTGAAGAAATTCATCACACTCAAAAACAAGATGCACCCTCTGGGACCGCCATCACACTCGCTGAAGGAATCTTAGAGCACAGTACTTACGATTCTTGGGATCTAGCCCCTTCAAAAGACTCGAGTAAATTAGCAATAACCGCCAAACGCATCGACGCTGTTCCGGGCACTCATACTGTAAATTATGATTCTGAAGTGGACCGTATTTCGTTAACACATACGGCACACAACAGAGAAGGATTTGGATTGGGAGCCGTTGTTGCAGCCGAATGGATCCTTGGAAAAACAGGGGTATTCACAATGAATGACGTGTTAAACATTGGTTAAACTCTTGAATACTAATTACATTAACCTATAAATTAGACATTTAAACAACTTAAAAATATTATGACTTTATCACAATGGTTTATTTTTTTCTTAGCAATTCAATTGATTCACGGATTGGGTACTTGGAAACTATACGTTAAAGCAGGTCGAAAGGCATGGGAAGCATTCGTGCCAATTTACAACGGTATCATATTCATGAAAATACTGAACCGACCAATTTGGTGGGTTGCATTGTTGTTCTTACCTGTGATCAGTTTAATTATGTTAATTATCATCTGGGTGGAAACTGCCCGAAGTTTTGGAAAAAATACAACAACAGACACTGTTTTATCCATCGTCTCTTTAGGGTTTTATAGTTATTACTTAAACTACTTTTCCGATGTAAAACACATAAAAGAAAGAAGTTTAAAACCTAAATCTGGTTCGGGAGAATGGACGAGTTCTATACTGTTTGCGGTAGTGGCTGCGACCATTGTTCATACGTATTCTTTACAGCCGTATGTCATTCCTTCTTCGTCACTTGAAAAGTCATTATTAGTCGGTGATTTTTTAATTGTGAGTAAGATGCACTATGGTCCTCGTGTTCCGATGACCACTATTGGACTTCCGATGGTACATGATACGATTCCTTTATTGAACAAAAAGTCTTATTTATTTAATGATAAAATTGACGAACAAATTACTTCTTTAAAAAGCAGATTTCAACTCCCCTATTTACGAATTCCAGGGTGGGAAAAAATTGAGCGAAATGAAATAGTTGTTTTCAATCAACCGGCTGATACATTGCTGGATATGAATGACTTTAGACCGGATAGAAATTACTACAAGCCCATCGATAAAAAGACCAATTTGGTAAAACGATGTGTGGCAATTGCTGGCGACACCCTCGAAGTAAGAGATGGCTATGTGTATATCAACGGTATTCAGAATGAACTTCCAGACCGTGCGAAATTGCAATTTAGTTATGAAGTCATCTTAAAACCTGGGAAAAGATTTGAAAACAGCATCATAGAGCAGTTAAAAACGCGCTATGACATTACCGATGGTATCTATGCGATGGGTAATAAAATCATCATTCCAGCGGCCTCAGACGATGCTGTCAAAGTGTTTAAAAACCATCCGAGTGTCGCATCAATCACACGCTTTATAGAGCCAAAAGGAAAAGCAGACACTGGCTTGTTTCCTCAAGATCCGAGTTATGAATGGAACCGTGATTTTTATGGCCCACTCTATATTCCTGAAGAAGGAAAAACAATGGAGCTTAATTTAGAAAATCTACCTGTTTACAGACGACTCCTTACTGAATACGAAGGAAATACAGTTTCTACAAAAGGCAATCAGATTTTTATAAACGGACAACTTTCTAATTCGTACACCTTTAAACAAAACTACTATTGGATGATGGGTGACAATCGTCACAATTCCATTGACGCCCGTGCTTGGGGATTTGTACCTTTTAACCATGTTGTAGGAAAACCTGTATTTATTTGGATGAGTTGGAATACCAACGGAAAAGGCTTCAATAAAATACGATGGGAGCGTTTGTTCTCAACCGTTCATGCCGATGGCGAACGCACTTCTTACTTTATACCTTTTTTAATCCTGTTAGCAGTGTGGATTGGGTTTAGTAAATGGCGCAAAAGAAAAAATACAACGGTTTAACAACTCTTTATGGCGCTTCTTTATCCGACGTATTTTCCAAACATTGCTTCTTATATAGTGATGACACAATCAGAGGAAATCGTATTTGAAATATGTGATTCCTATCAAAAGCAAACCTATAGGAACCGCTGCTATATTTATGGTGCAAATGGAAAACTGAGTCTTAATATCCCTGTTCATTATTCTCAGAGAAACAGACAGAACACGGAAGAGATAGAGATTGACAATACCTCTAACTGGCAATCCATACACTGGAAATCTATTGAAAGTGCTTATAAAACCTCTCCTTTTTTTGAGTATTATGAAGATGAATTTAAAGAGCTATTTAATACGCCAAAAGAGTATCTTTTGGATTTTAATTTAGAATGTATTGCTGTCATTAACAGCTGTTTGGGTTTTGATCCCATTCTGTCTAATTCTGATCAGTTTTTAAAAACCAGTACAGAATCAGACTATCGGTTATTAGTAAACGCCCGAAAAGAATCTAAAATTGACACGACTTCCTACATTCAAGTTTTTCAAGAGAAACATGGATTCATAAACAATTTGAGCATCTTAGATTTGTTATTCAATGAAGGCCCCAACGCTTTGAGTTATTTAAAAAATCATCCGATCACTTTTTAGAAGATGATTCAAGGACTCGTCCATTATGGCATTCATTTGATCGCTCCGTTATTGGTAGCGATTTTATGCTACAGAAAAGATTGGTTAAAATCTTATGCGATTTTTTTGAGTGCCTTTCTCATTGACTTCGATCATTTACTAGCCACACCCCTCTTTGACCCTCATAGATGTAGCATCGATTTTCACCCGCTTCACTCCTACATCGCAATTGGGGTGTATCTATGTTTATTAGTCCCCTCAAAAACGCGTTTGATTGGAATAGGACTTTGTATTCACATCCTCGCGGATTACTGCGATTGTTTATTTTTGTAACGTTAGCTCTGTAAAAATCGGAAAATGATCTGAATAAGGAACCGAGTAGTTTTTGAATGTTCCAATCTTGAAACTTTGATCCGCTAAGATAAAATCAATCCGAACAGGAAAATATTGAAAATCAAAGGTACTGCCAAAACCAGTACCAGAAGTTTCAAAAGTATCTAATAAATCCTCTTTTAGGATTCGATACACATACGAATAGACGGTATTGTTAAAATCTCCACACATTAGCACCTTGTAAGGAGACTTTGCTACATGACTTGCAACTAGTTCGGCTTGCGACTGTTGTGCTTTAAAAGTGATTTCTAAGCGTTTAAGGAGCTTATTGGATTGTTCTTTGTCTAGCGACTCTACATCTACATTAGCGTCAATTCCAGACGATTGAAGGTGCACATTGTACACGCGGGTCGTATCTGATTTAATGAGAACATCTGCGAAAATCGCACTGTTTGCAGAATTCGGAAAATTAATAAAACCAGAATTCAAGATTTTATAAGTGGACAAAATAGCGAGTTCCGATTTATTGTTTTTAGCTGGATTGGTTTGGTGCTTATAGCGGTAGGCTTTAAAATCTAAATCCGTACTTGAATCATACTCTTGAAAACACAAAATATTAGGAGATTCTTCTGAAATAAATTTCTGAATTTTAGTAGGAATGGTTTTATCATCAATCCAATTATACACATTGAACAAGCGCACATTATAACTCATAATCGTAAACGTGTCTTCTGATTTTGGAGTTGACTCCGATGAAAACTTATAAAATGACAAAACATGATTATAGCCAACCACAAGTACTAACAACGATAGAAGGACTTGTTTTTTTAGTTTGATAAGCCAATAGACAACAAAAAGTATATTTAAAACAATCAATAAAGGAACGGACAAACTAAGGGTGGATATCAGCGCGTAAGATTTTGGCGGCACATAGGACAAGCCATAAGATAGGAGCAGCAAGAGCGCAAGCACTGAATTTATCAGAAATATAAACTTATTAAGAAGGTTTAAGTTTTTCAAATCTCTCTATTTACCAGCTCGGAATAAAAAATCCTTTTCTGCTTGGGTTAAACTTTCGTAGCCACTTTTACCAATTTTATCTAAAATAAGATCAATTTGTTTTTGATGGGTAAACCGATCAAACTCTTCTTTTTTCTTACCAGCAAAAGAATTTTTTTTCTTCTTGTGAACCGTTTTTAACGGCGCCGTTGACCTAGAGAAATAGGCGATAATACGATCTATGAATTCCCCAATATCAGTGCCTTTTTGAAATTGTCTCGCATAAAAATATCCTAATAGATACCCTCCAAAATGTGCGACCGAACCACCTGAGTTTTGAGAGAATAAACCAGGAACATCAAACAAAACCATCGCGATGCCTATGTATTTTAATGGAAATTGAAAGGTGAAAAACCGGACTTCTTTATTGGGTAAATAGGCACACAAGAAAATGATTATCGCGCGTACCCCAGCAGAGGCACCAACTAAAGGTCCCGCCGTATTTAAAATGCCAGACGGAAATAGATTATACACCAATACAAAAGCAAAACCTCCTGACAGGATGCCCAATACATATACTTTAAGTGAAATATCTTGTTTAAATAAATTTGAAAACGAGCGTCCAAAGAAATACAAGACAATCATATTGAAGAATAAATGGACAAAACTATAATGTGTAAAGCCATACGTTAATAAAGTCCACGGTTTTGAAAGGACTTCCGAAAATGATTTTGAAAGCGATAGCCATTCTAAATTTGCGTCACTCCCTTGAAGCCTTAAAGCAATAAAACTAACTAGAAACACAAGCACATTTGCGACAATGATTTTTTCAAATACATTGAGTCTTGATAATTTCTCTCTGATATCTTGATTTAGGTTCGTCATTAATTCCAGCGGTATTTATCGAATTGATTTTTTTTCCAGAAATACATCAGCAAAAAGCCGGTGACTGCACCTCCAATGTGGGCAATATAAGCGGTATTACTCGGACTAAAAATAGACACACCTGTAAAAGCAGAAAACAAGTCGAGAGCGATAATTCCAGGTATGAAATATTTTGCCTTGATTGGGATTGGTAAAAAGAGCATCATCAATTCTGCATTCGGATTGAGCATTCCAAACGCAACCAAAACACCCATAATAGCACCCGACGCTCCAACCATGGAACCATTACTTTTAACGTTTAAATCAAAAAACATTCGAAACGATTCGCCATTAAGTTGATTCATACTATAGTTATAACTAGACATCACGGGTTCTAACTTAGACGCTAAAATTTCGCCTTTAAACATCCGATCACTTATAATATTTAAACTAGAAGCTTCTCTAATAAAATCAAAAGAAAAACCCAATGCTTTTAAGTCGCTTAGCAGTGGATATACTTGAATATAATACACCAAAAAAGTCAAGGCCACAGCACCAAACCCAGATGAGAGGTAGAATATTAAAAATTTTCGCTGACCAAAAATGCGTTCTACTGCAGTTCCAAACATCCACAATGCCAGCATGTTTAATAATAAATGCTGAAAACCACCATGCATAAACATGTGGCTAAACACTTGCCATGGCATAAAATAGTCACTCAACGGATAATAAAGCGCTAATAACCCATAGAACAATTCTTTATTTCCCAATAAGTACGTTCCTAAAAACACAATAATGTTGATAATAAGAAGATGCTTAACAGTTGGGGTTATTTGACGCATATTAATTGAATTTTTTATCGAGTTCTTCAACCTTTAAGGTTGTGAAAACTGTTTTGTTAGCGGGTGAAATTGAGGGCTCTTTACAAGAAAACAAGGTGTTTACGATGTGTTCTTGTTCTTCGCGTTCTAATTTTTTTCCGTTTTTAATCGCCAGACTTTTAGCAAGTGATTTGGATAATAAGTCACTGACACTAAAATTTACATCTGGGACTTCGTGTTCTATATCGTGAATGAGTTGTTCGAATACAATATGCACTTCGGACTCTTTGACTCCTACGGGCACTCCTGTGAGTTCTATACTTTCATCTGTAAAAGTAGAAAACACAAAGCCAGTTGTTTCTAAAGCCTGCTGAAGGTCTTTTAATATCGTATTATCTGCGTTTGAAAATTTGAGTTCTAAAGGGAACAACAACTGTTGACTGACTGCTTCATTCACCGTGGTTTTACGAAGGAATTCTTCATACAAAATACGTTCATGGGCTCTGTTTTGATCAATGACAAGCATCCCCGATTTAATCGTATTGATGATGTATTTGTTGTGCAGTTGAAATGTTTTTTGAACCTTTCTTTCTGTTGAATCGTCAAAAATAGACGAGGTCATTTCATCGGATTCATAGTTGACTTGACTAAAACTGTCTGCATTTGATTTGGATTCCAAACCAACATACAACCCTTCCCAAGCGTCCCCAGCAGGTTTAGAATACGAAGGGGCGGATTGATTGGGATTTGAAAATGGATTGAAAGCACGATCCACTTCTACTTTTGGAAGTGCTGTTTGTCCGCCCTCAAATCCGTAAGGGGTATCTAAATTTTTATCACGATCAAAATCAAGCACAGGTGCAATACTGAATTGTCCCAAACTGTGTTTGACAGCCGCTCTGAGAATCGCATAGATGGTTTGTTCGTCATCAAATTTAATTTCCGTTTTTGTGGGATGTATATTGATGTCAATACTCTTCGGGTCGACTTCTAAATTTAAAAAATAACAGGGATATTTCCCCGGTTGAAGTACGCCTTCAAAGGCTGCTGAAATAGCATGATTAAGATAGGGACTCTTTATAAATCGGTTGTTCACAAAAAAGAATTGCTCCCCTCTTGATTTCTTTGAATACTCCGGTTTCCCGACAAATCCAGAAATAGTTAAAACTTCCGTTGTTTCTTCAACAGGGACTAGTTTTTCATTCATTTTCCCACCAAATGTACTCACAATACGTTGTCTGAAATTTCCTTTTAATAAATTAAAAAGATCACTCCCGTTGTGGTACATAGAAAAATTAATGGTTGGATGTGCCAATACCACTCTGTGGAATTCATCGATGATGTGGCGTAATTCGACCGTATCAGATTTTAAAAAATTACGTCTTGCAGGAATGTTAAAAAACAAATTCTTAACCGCAATCGAAGATCCGTTGGGTGTTGCAACCACTTCTTGAGACGTAAAAACACTGCCTTCCACAGATAAAAGCGTTCCTAATTCGTCAGAAGCTTGTTTGGTTTTCATCTCCACATGTGCAATCGCAGCAATACTCGCTAGAGCTTCGCCTCTAAATCCTTTTGTATGGAGATTAAATAAATCGTCGGCTACTTTAATTTTGGAGGTCGCATGCCGTTCAAAGCTCAATCGTGCATCGGTCACACTCATTCCTTTTCCATCGTCAATGACTTGAATCAATATTTTACCCGCATTTTTAACGAGTAGCTTGACCGTGGTTGCTCCTGCATCAATGGCATTTTCTAGGAGTTCTTTCACTACAGAAGCGGGACGTTGTACAACTTCTCCTGCTGCAATTTGATTGGCCACGTGATCGGGTAACAATTGAATTATATCTGCCATCTATTAGAAAAATATACTTAAATCAAAATCTATAATCCAGAGGAACACAAATATCAAAATTAAAATTATAATGGAAACTCTTCTGTTTGCTAGGGTATTGGGGTTTGTTTTTAAATCGTCTATCGCATTGACAAACTTGCCTTTGAGGTTTGTTTTTTCAATGGTGACTCGTTGATCGTCAAATTTATGTTTTATCTCAAAGGGGCTTCGCTCACTTTTATAAAAGCGAGGGGTGTAATTATATCTCTTATTTTTTTTTGTGTTAAATATACCCATGACGAAACATTATAAAGTGTCTAAAATGTAGATTCCAATCAACAAAAGGACGCATGCAATTAAAAGCCAAGTTAATGAAAAACCACGTGATTTTCTAGTAGATTTCAGTCGAAAACGCTCCTTATCTAAAGTAGTGTTATCTCCAGAAGAAGTCGATGTAGACGTTCTTAACTTAAATTTTCTGGTTTTTCTAGGAATCAATTGCTTTGTGTTTTGAGACTCTTCAAAAATACTTAAATCTGTAGAATCAAAAACAAATTGCACTAAAAATTATCAACAGTTGTTGATTTTATAAGGTATGACTCAAATGTGCCATCTTAATGGCAGTGATGGCAGCTTCTACGCCTTTATTGCCATGTGCTCCCCCCGAACGATCTATGGATTGTTGAAGGTTATTATCTGTTAACACACAAAAAATAACGGGCACTTCATGAAGCACATTTAAATCTTTAATGCCTTGAGTCACGCCGTCACACACAAAATCGAAGTGTTGGGTTTCTCCTTTGATGACACTTCCAATAGCAATGACAGTATCTACATGTTGTTGTTGCATCTTTTTAGCTCCAAAAATAAGCTCAAAGCTCCCCGGCACGTGAATAGTTTTGATATTGGATTCTTCTACACCACAATCTAATAAAGCACCTAGAGCGCCTTTAAGCAAGCCTTCTGTAATGGTTGGGTTCCACTCAGAAACAACAATCCCAAACCGCAACTGTGTCGCGTCTGGGAGTGTGGTTGAATCGTAATTAGATAAGTTAGTGTTTTCTGTCGCCATGATTAGTTGATCGCGGCTTCCGCTTTACCAATAAAAACATCAATATTTTTAGCTTCGGTACTCGCTGGAAAGTCTGATTTTATTTGATTAAAGAATCCTAATGCTTTGGCATTATTCCCTAATTTCAAACCAATCACTCCTGCTTTGTAAAGATACATAGGGGTCGTGTAGTCGTTTGACTTAAGTTGTGCTGCTTGTACATAATAGTCGTAGGCATCATCCAATTGCTCTAATTGAACAAATGCATCACCAATACCTCCTTTTGCAATCGGCCCAAGAACATCATCTTCTGATGAAAATGCATTCAAATAGGTCACAGCGTTCGTGTAATCTTTCATATTTAGGTATGCCATTCCAGCATAATAATTAGAAAGATTTCCAGCTTTCGTGCCGCTGTATTCATTTGCGATATCTAAAAAACCATATTTACCATCTGCACCGTTTAGTGCCAATGTAAATAAAGAATCTTTAGAAGTCCCATTGACAGCTTGGTCAAAATATTGTTGTGACTGGAACATATCGTTTGTGGCAACACTTTCTTTTGGTCCTTGGATAAATTTATCAAACCCTAAGAAGCCTAACACCAATACTGCTGCTAAACCTACAATGATAAAAATATATTTTTGATTTTTTATAACCCATTCTTCGGTACGAGATGCCGATTCGTCAAGGGTGTTAAAAACCTCTGCGGTTGTTGATCCATCTTCAATTGAAGTCTCTTTTTCTGTCTTCGTTGACGGTTTTCCGCCTCGTTTCTTATATGTTGCCATGGTCGTATTATTATTGAGGTTCAAAAATATAATTTTTATTCGTAAAAAAAAGGCAAATTATTTGTTATTTTTCAATAATTTGCAGCATCTTTTTAAAGGCCTCATAAGAAGATAATTAAAAAATATAGACCAATTTCACATGATTTTAAAATCATTAAACTTATTAAACTACAAAAATTTCGATGCCTTTTCGGTAGAATTTGATGCGAAAATCAATTGTTTCGTTGGCGCCAATGGTGTTGGAAAAACGAATGTTTTAGACGCAATTTACCACCTGTCTTTTGGGAAAAGTTATTTCAACCCTATTGCCTCTCAAAACATCCGACATGATGAGGATTTTTTTGTGGTCGATGGCTTGTATGAAAAGAAGGATCGCGAAGAAAAAGTAATCGTTTCTCTTAAAAGAGGTCAAAAGAAAATCATCAAACGGAACGGAAAAGCATACGATCGGTTTAGCGATCATATTGGATTTTTACCCTTAGTGATTATATCGCCTACCGATCGTGATTTGATTATTGAAGGCAGTGACACCCGTCGAAAATTCATGGATGGCGTGATTTCTCAAAGTGATAAAAGCTACTTAGAAGCCTTATTAAATTACTCTAAAATACTCGCGCAAAGAAATGCATTGCTTAAATACTTTGCGCTAAACAATAACTTTAATAAAGATTCATTAGATGTTTACAATGAACAACTTAACGAATATGGAAGTCAAATTTACGATAAGCGTAAAGTGTTTTTAGATACCTTTACACCCATCTTTAAAAAACGCTATAAAGCGATTAGCAACAACAGCGAAGACGTTGATTTACAATACAACAGTCAGCTGAATGATTCCTCTTTAATGGCATTGTTTGCGAGCAGTATCAACAAAGATCGGATGCTACAATATACAAGTGTTGGGATTCATAAAGACGATTTAGATTTCTCCATTAAAGGCTATCCTGTTAAAAAATTTGGAAGTCAGGGGCAGCAAAAATCATTTTTAATCGCTTTGAAACTGGCGCAATTTGATTTTATTAAAGCCCAAAGTGGCGAGACTCCCCTACTCCTATTAGATGATGTTTTTGACAAACTGGATGAGCAGCGCGTAGCTAAAATTATCCAATTGGTGAATGACGAGAATTTTGGGCAATTATTTATTTCGGACACTCATGCCGATCGTACCGAAAAAGCCATTAAAAGCGTGCATCAATCGTATCAAATATTTCAACTGTGAAACAACTTATAGCCCTTTCGTTTTTTATTTTACTGAACAGCTGCCAATCAGATGTATCGACTTACATCCCTTTTGTTGAAGGCTATTGGGAAATTGTAAGCGTCACCAAAGACCAAAAGAAAGTCAAAGAATTTAAAATAAGTGGTTCTGTGGATTACTTTAAAGTGAATGCTGATTTATCAGGATATCGAAAAAAAGTCACTCCACGATTTGATGGTGCTTTTGAGATGTCTCTGCATCAATCTGAATTTACCCTTTCTGTAAAAGACAGTCATTTATGGATTCATTACGATAATAATGATGTTGCTTACACTGAAGAAATTCTACGTGCCAACGCCGCCAGCTTGGTCATCTCAAACTCGGTTGGATTTATATACACTTACAAACCTTATGAACCTTTAATTTTTGATTAATGAGTAAACGCCAAAACGATCCGTTCAAAATTGACGATTTAATGAAGTCCTTTGTCAAAGAAAATAAACTCGAAAAAGGGTTGGACAAAGTGAACGTGGAAGCTGCCTGGGCAGATATGATGGGCAACGGCGTTAATAATTACACCAACAGCGTGAAACTTCATAAAGACACGCTCTATGTAGAGCTAAGCTCTTCTGTTTTAAGAGAGGAATTGAGCTATGGAAAAGACAAAATCATAAGTATGCTGAACGAATCTCTTGGGAAAAACCTCATCACAAAATTAATTTTAAGGTAGTATTGGGTACAAAAAAAAGCCACAATAGAATTGCAGCTTTTAGACTATTTTTATTGAACGTGTTTAGAACATCTCTCTACCTGAAAAATGGAAAGCGCCTTCAATTGCAGCATTTTCATCACTGTCACTTCCATGCACTGCATTTTCGCTAATAGAGTCTGCAAACATATTACGGATGGTTCCTTCTGCAGCTTCTGCAGGATTTGTTGCACCAATTAAAGTTCTGAAATCTTCTACTGCATTTTCCTTTTCAAGAATTGCTGCCACGATAGGTCCACGTGTCATGTAGGTTACCAATTCGCCATAAAATGGACGTTCGCTATGAACGGCATAAAAAGCTTCGGCATCTGCCTCTGTAAGTTGTGTTAATTTCATCGCAACGATTCTGAAACCTGAAGCGGTGATTTTTTCTACGATTCCGCCAATATTCCCTTTCTCAACAGAATCGGGCTTAAGCATTGTAAACGTTTTGTTAGTTACCATGGTCTTTTGTATAAATTTTGTGCAAAAATAAGGTTTTTCTACCAATAGCGTTCTAAAGGTTTGAAAAAAGGAGAAAATTATTGCAATGACATTGACTATCAAACCCATATACCCGTTTATGTTCTACTTTAAATAATAGGGGTTATGTTAGAATTTAGTATATTTATTAATGTAATTACTAACTATGAGTACTTTAGAATTAAAAAATATCATTACAGAATCATTGAAATCAAATGATTCAAATCTTCTTGAACAAATTGTGGAAGTGATTCAAAATTACAAAAAGAGCGACTCCAGCTCTATACTAAGTAATTCTCAAAAAATAGAAGTCAATAAAATCAAAAAACGGCATCTCTCAGGCGAGAGTGCTTCTTACTCTTGGCAAGAAATCAAACAAGAATTGATAGATAAACATGGTCTACAAGCTTGAAGTTAAAGAAGAAGCTAGGAAGGAAATTTTTGACAGCGTCTTTTATTATACACAGAAAGTCAATATTGAAGTCGCACAACGATTTATTGAGGAGGTTGATAGTGTCTTATCTTAAATTGAAAGGTTCCCAGAACATTTTCTGGTAAAATATAAAAAATCAAGAGAAGCTGTTTTTAAAGTATTTCCTTATGTATTTATTTATGAAATCATTGGGGATTCTGTTGTAGTATCAATACAGCAAAAAATTTAGGCTTAGAAAAATAGACATAGTCCCTCATAAAAATCCAGATGGAGATAATATGGGCATAAAACGGAGGCTATTTATACTGTAACCAACGCATTAAAAATTTGTCTTGAACTTCGTAATAAGCCTCTTCTTTCTTAGATTGATAGAACACCAATTCTTTTTCTAATAATGCATTGAGTGTTCGCTTGATACTGGTGGGCGCACCTAAATTATATTTTTTAATAAATTTTTGATTATAAGGTTTAGCTGTTTGTTCTTCTTTTGCTAATACCGTCAGTAGCTCCCATTGAGCTGTAGTCAAAAGATTTCGATATTGATAATACATAGCTTCATTCTCTGATAAAATTTTATTAAGTGCTTGATAAATTGTTTTCTCTGTATTACTTTTTTTGTTAAAAGCAAAAATTTCATGACATAAATGCTGAGTATAATAGGTGTGTCTATTTGTTAATTCTAACACTAATTTAATGGATTTATCAGATATGTTTCGCTTATTTTCATTGAAATGTGTTTGAATAAATGCGGTATATTCTTTTTTTGGGATTTTATCTAAATAAAGGTTTTTCGCTCCTGCATAAAAAGGTCTTTTAGCATTATTAAAAATCTCAAACATCATTTTGCGGTTACTTCCTAAAAAAATAAAATGCACATTTTGTAATTGTTGTATGGAAGTTCGTAGCAATGCCTCCACGTTTTTTTCGGGATACTCCAAGATTTGTTGAAATTCATCAATGGCTATGACAACAGGCGTATTCTGTTTTTCTAAAAATTGTAATATTTGCGGAATGGTCCTTTCAATTTGTGATGGATGTGAAATATCTAAACTCATCTCTGGACCTCCCGTTATTTCATTGATGCTGATTACGGGTCTTAATAATTTGATACTCTCCCAAAAACGACTGGCAATTCCTTTTTTTTCTGGAAAAGCTTTGTAAATACTATTTGCTAGTTGGTCTGTAAAAGCTTTAAGATTTTGTGTCGAATATATATCAAGGTAAATAGTTTTATGCTCTTTTTTTGTGTTTAATTGATGGAAAACATGCTGTATCAAAGCTGTTTTACCAACCCTTCTCTGTGCAAAAAAAACAGTGTTCGACTGGTTATTAATGTTTTGAATCAGAACTTCGGTTTCTTGATCCCTGTCACAAAAATAGCTGGGATTGATATAGTTATTGATTAAAAAAGGATTCATCATCTACAATTTAAGTTATGTAAATATAACTAAACATTTTGTATAACGCAAAATGAGTGACGCAAAATGTTTAGTTTTATAAATTCTTTAGTAAACACCTCTTTCATAAGTATTTCAGAAACCAATTGATAGTCGTTAATTATTAGATTGATTAATACAAAAAAATAGTTCGGTTTCTATATAGAACCCTCCTTCCAACTATTTTAAAAAATTGTATCTTTGCACGCTATGAATACAGCAGAAATTTTAGACTTAAAAAAAATACTATCGACCCCGAAAAAAGTGGTCATTGTCCCTCATAAAAACCCAGATGGAGATGCCATGGGTTCCACTTTAGGATTGTTACATTACCTTAAAAAATCAGGGCATTCGGCAACCGTGATTGCGCCCAATGACTACCCAGAGTTTTTGAAATGGATTCCCGGAACCAAAGAGGTTCTTATATATGAAGAAGACCCTACTGCTTCTGATGCGCTTATTTCTCAAGCAGATCTTATTTTTACTTTAGACTTTAATGCGCTGCACCGATGTGGTGCGATGGGTACGCCTATTGAAAAAGCAACTGGCATTAAAGTTATGATTGACCATCACCAGCAACCAGATGATTATGCGACCTATGTCTATTCTGATGTGAGCATGTGTTCAACCTGTGAAATGGTGTATCATTTTATCGAGATGATGGGTGATTTAGAGCTGATTGATGTGGCTATTGGAGAAGCACTCTATACAGGTATTATGACGGATACCGCTTCGTTCCGTTTTCCGCTGACCACGAGTACTACACACAGAGTGATTGCACATTTAATTGACGTTGGGGTTGAGAAATCAAACATTCACAACGCGGTCTATGACACCAATAGTTTTGGTCGTCTCCAACTGATGGGCTGTGCGTTGAATAATTTAAAGTTTTTAGAAGAATTCCATACCTCCTATATCAGTTTAACCAATAAGGAATTAGATGCAAATGATTTTCAAAAAGGAGATACGGAAGGCTTAGTGAATTATGGCTTATCGCTTAAAGGCGCTAAATTTGCCGTTATATTTATTGAACATAAAGAAGAAAGCATCATTAAAATCTCATTCCGATCTAAAGGTGCTTTTGATGTAAACACCTTTGCAAGAACACATTTTAACGGAGGTGGACACAAAAATGCTTCTGGAGGTCGTAGCAACCTCAACTTGGAAGATACCATTGCAAAATTTATTAGTATCTTGTCTGACTATAAATCGGAACTTAATTCATGAAGCACTCCCTGTTATTCATATTAATATTTTTACTCTTTGTCAGCTGTAAACCTTCGGAAGCGAGACGTCCCGTTTCAAATAATTCGGGTTCGTTTATTGACGCTTCGATTGAACGTAACAAGCAACTGAACAATAGAGAATATGCTCAGATTGAGACTTATATTAAAGGTTCTGACAAACCTTTCATGTCTTCAGAATATGGATTTTGGTATGCTTACAATACTAAAATAGAAACGAGTACGCAAACTCCTAAGTTTGGCGATTTAGTACAGTATACCTATGCGCTTAAAGACTTAAAGGGAAAAGTGATTTACCCCGCAAAAGAGTTAGAAACACAAAGCTATTATATCGATCAACAAGAATTGTTTTCTGGATTGAGAGAAGGTTTAAAACTCATGAAAGAAGGCGAATCGATTACTTTTCTGTTTCCATCTCAAAAAGCGTATGGCTACTATGGAGATGAGGAGAAAATTGGCAGTAATGTACCGCTCATTTGCGACGTTTCCTTATTAAAACTCACCAATAACTAACACACCATAATCTATTTAAAACCCAATAAAAAATCAAAAAAATGAAATTTACAAAAGTATTTATCCAATTATTTGCAGCAGGATTGCTGATTAGCTCCACCGGTTGTCAAGAACAATATCCAGATTTAGGCGATGGTATGTTTGCCGAATTTGTAACTTCTAAAGAAACTATTATTATACAGTTGTTTTATGACAAAGTGCCATTGACAGTTGCTAATTTTGTAGGTCTCGCAGAAGGAACTCACCCTATGTTGCCCGACTCTTTGAAAGGGAAGCCGTACTATGACGGCACTGTATTTCACAGGGTAATTGATCAATTTATGATTCAAGGTGGCGACCCCACTGCGACTGGTTCTGGAAGCCCAGGATTCAAATTTGGTGATGAGTTTGACGACAGTCTAAAGCATGACAAGCCAGGGATTTTATCCATGGCCAACTCTGGTCCTGCCACCAATGGTAGCCAGTTTTTTATTACCGAAAAGCCAACACCACACCTCGATAATAGACATTCAATTTTTGGAGAAGTGGTTAAAGGCTTCGCTGTTGTTGATACCATCTCTAATGTTAAAGTCACCCCGGGATCAAACAAGCCTGTAGAAGACGTTAAAATATTAAAATTAAATATCATTCGTCAAGGAATGAGCGCCAAAGGATTTGACGCTGCAGACACATGGAACACAGAACTTCCTTTGTTGGAAGAAAAGCGTTTACAAAAACTTGAGGACGCAAAGCAAAAAGCGGAAGAAGCTAAAAAAATTGCGGAAGAAAAAATGCAGATTGCTGCTGATGAAATGGTTGCTGTATTAAACATCTATAAGAGTAAAGCAATACAGCAAACTTCTGGCTTACTTGTTTATAACATCACTAAAGGCAACGGGGAAAAACCAAAATCTGGTTCCACAGTTAAGTTGAATTATGAGGGCTATTTTACGGATGGTAAATTATTTGGTACCAACATTAAAATAGTGGATGAGAAATGTGGAACGTATGACTTGCGAAAAGAACAGCAAGGTGGTTATAACGCGATGCCAATGAAAATTGATCCAGAAGCACAAATGATTCCTGGTTTCAAAGAAGGCGTGTTTGAGATGTCTGCTGGAGGTAAAATATTTTTATACCTTCCTTCTTATCTTGCTTACGGAGAAAAAGGTCGTGGACCAATCAAACCAAATACAGATTTGATGTTTATTATTGAAATGCTTGAAATCGCAGAATAATTTACAAGTAGAATAAAACAAAAAAAAGCAGCCAATGGCTGCTTTTTTTATATAATAAAATCAATACTTATGCTTTTGGAATCTGTTTTAAGATCTCTAAAACAAATACCCAAAATTTCTGAACTGAAGAAATCTGAGCGCGTTCATCTGGAGAGTGTGCCCCTCTAATATTAGGACCAAAACTAATCATTTCCATATCGGGATAATTGGTTCCTAAAAGACCGCATTCTAAACCGGCATGACAGGCCGCTACATGTGGTTTTTCGTTGTATAGTTTTTCGTATAAAGATCTCAATACTTTCAAAATAGACGAATCCATGTCGGGTTCCCATCCTGGGTAATCCCCTGAAAGCTCTACCTCGCAGCCAATAAGCTCAAAGGTTGCACGTAGCATCATTGCTAAATCCATTTTAGAGGATTCCACAGAAGAACGTGTGAGACAGCCTATTTTGACGTTCCCGCCTTTTATAATGACACGGGCAATATTATTAGATGTTTCTACCAATTCAGGAATGTCGGGACTCATGCGATAGACGCCATTCCACGCAGCATAAATAGCCCGTGTTAATCCTTCTTGAACACCCAAGTCCATCATCACTTTTGGCGTGTCTATTTTAGTAAATTCAACGGTTAAATCTGGTTCCATTGTTTTGAGTTCTGTCTGAATCGCTTCAACTTGTAGGCCCATTTCGTACTTGAAAGCATCTTCCTGTACTAGGTCTATGGACACAATAGCTTTGCTTTCTCTAGGAATCGCGTTGCGTAAACTTCCGCCATCAATTTCAGAAATTCGCAATCCGAAATTTTCAAAGGCATCAAACAGCAAACGGTTCATTATTTTATTGGCATTCCCAAATCCTTTGTGAATGTCCATTCCTGAATGTCCGCCTTGCAATCCTTTGACTTCAATAGAGTATCCTATTTTGGTTTCAGGGGTTGGTTCTTCGTTGTATGTCCCTACAGCAGTGACATCAATGCCTCCAGCACAGCCCACGCCAATTTCATCGTCATCTTCGGTGTCTAGGTTTAAAAGAATTTCTCCTTTTAACAAGCCGCCTTTCAGACCCATTGCACCGGTCATACCTGTTTCTTCATCAATCGTAAATAAGGCTTCAATGGCAGGATGTGGAATGTCGGTACTTTCTAGAATTGCCATAATGGTTGCAACGCCTAAGCCGTTATCAGCTCCTAGAGTGGTTCCCTTTGCTTTGACCCAATCCCCATCAACAAACATGTCAATACCTTGGGTTAAAAAATCAAAATCAGTATCACTATTCTTTTGATGCACCATGTCTAAATGCGATTGCATGACAATGGCTTTTCGATCTTCCATACCTGCGGTGGCTGGTTTTTTGATGATGACATTTCCTACCTCATCTTCAATCGTTTCAAAGTTGAGTGCAGCTCCAAAATCTTTCATAAATGCAATGACGCGTTCTTCTTTTTTTGAAGGACGGGGCACGGCATTCAAATCTGCAAATTTGTTCCAAACTGCTTTGGGTTCCAGTTCACGTATGTCTTGGCTCATAATAGATGTATTTTTTTGTTGCACAAAGGTACGGATTCCTTCCCGATCATAAATTAAAATTATTACTTTTGAGTGATGTCTAAAAAAGGGAAAATCATTCTTGCTTTAAGTTTGCTGCCTCAATACTTTCTTCTAAAAGTAGCGAAGCAGTATCCTGAATTTATGGAGACCTATTACAGTATGGGCGTTTACCCTGTACTCTCAAAACTACTAAACACGGCTTTTAAATGGATTCCGTTTTCTGTGGGTGATCTGTTGTACATCGCTTTAATCATTTATGTGGTACGATGGACAATTGTCAATTGGAAACGTCTCAGAACACAGCCCAAAGCGTGGGGATTGGATGTGTTATCCTTTGTGTCCCTTCTCTATTTTATGTTTCATTTGTGTTGGGGTTTCAATTATTACCGAGTGCCTTTACATACGACACTCAACTTAAATCCAAAATACACGACAGCTCAATTAAAATCAGTTACGCATCAACTGGTTTTAAAAACGAATGCACTGCATCTGGAAATCACCCAAGATTCTTTGTTAAAAACAACCCTCCCCTATGGATTTTCTGAACTGACTGAAATCAGTCAAACAGGCTATTCTGAGTTAGAAAAGGTGTATCCTAATTTTAAACACGACGGCAAAAACAGTAAAAAATCAATGTATAGCACGCCCTTAACGTATATGGGGTTTAGTGGTTACGTGAATCCGTTAACCCTAGAAGCGCAAATCAATGCTGTGATGCCTCTGAATTCTATGCCGACTACGATTGCGCACGAACAAGCACATCAGTTGGGCTATGCGGCGGAGAACGAAGCTAATTTTATTGGGTTCTTGGCAAGTATTTATAATAAAGACCTGTATTTCAACTATGCGGGTTATAAATTTGCGTTGCGCTATTGTTTAATAGAACTATCTAAAAGGGATCCGGATGCCTACGCCTCTACGTTGTGTACGATCAACACAGGTATTTTAGAAGATTATCAGCAAGCATTTGAGTTCTGGAGTGCTTACAACAATCCGTTGGAACCCATTTTTAAAGGGTTTTATAGCCATTTCTTAAAGGCAAACAACCAAGCCAAAGGCATTGAAAGCTACAGCTATGTGGTGGCGCTTTTGGTGGATTATTTGGAGGATTAAAAGCTGTTTAACATATACTAAAAAAAGTGAAATCAACGGTATCTTTGGATGTAGATGATTTTTTTGTACTAATGTTTAGATATCATAAAAACGATAAATAAAATGAACCCAATACACTTATTTAAATAAGAACCACACTCTCATGTTTCTACTAAAAAAAATAGCCTGAATCTAACGATCCAAGCTATTTTGTTTAAAATGTAAAATTTTAATATTTACTCACAACTTTCATAGAGAGCGTCCAGTTCTTCGTCACTGTTAGCAGTTTGTTGAGAACCATCTTCAAACTCCACTGTGATAGGGTAAGAAATCATAAAAGAATCTTGTTCTGTAAGCTGGCTTAAAAACTCCATAAGTCCATCGTAACCATTAAAGGTTTCTACAGTTCCATTGCCTGAAACTAAAGAGAATGGAAATACAATTTCAAAACATTGCTCTTCACAGTCATCACAATCGTCAATGTCATAGCAATCGTTATAAAGAGTATCAAATTCTTGAGGACTGTTTACAGTTGCCTGTGTTCCATCTGCTAAAGTCACAGAGATTGGATATACAAATCCAACGAACTCAAAATTATACAAATCTTCTTCAGAATTTACAACTACTTCATTGCCGTCATAATCTAGAGCGGTTAGAGGGTAATTCAGTTCAAAACATTCATCTTCATAATCATCATCGTCGTGATCATCATCATCGTTATAATCATAACAATCATCTAATAACACTTCAAACGCTTCGTATGTAGAAATGGTTTGTTGAGATCCGTCTGCCAAGGTGACATTAAAGGGCACTTCAATATAGGCTTCTGATTCTTCTGTTAGAGTTTCTAAAAACGTTAATAATTCTTCATCACTATTTAGAGTTGTACTGGTTTGTCCATCTGAAACAGTGTAAGGATAGTTAATAACAAAACACTCTCCGTCTTCAACATAATCAGATTCTTGGTTTGAAGTTGTAGCTGTTCTGGCGCTATTAAATAAGTTTGACATTAATTCTTCGGAAACACCCTCTTCTACCTCTGCTTCTGGTGTAGTCTCTTCAACTTTTTATCTGCTACAAGCACTTAATATGAGCAAAAAAACAAGTGATAATTTTAATAAATATTTCATTCTAAAAAGTTTATGGTTAAATAATAAATGGTAATATAATGTAATTATCAATTACAGACAACCAGAACAAAAATTTACCTTTATTATTATATTTAAATTAACACAATACTAATAGATGAAATTTTATATTGACAAATTCTTAGCATAAAAAACATAAATCACTAATCAATTAGTCTTTAACAAAAATAGCTTGGATCAAAAGACCCAAGCTATTTTATAAAATTTTAATTTGATTTATTTATTCTCCACAACTCACATATAAATCAAAAAGTTCATCGTCACTATTAACAGCTTGTTGAGACCCATCTTCAAACTCAACTGAAATAGGGTAAGAAATTACAAAGCTATCTCCTTCTGACAATCCACTTAAAAAGTCCCAAAGATCATCATAATCATTGATAGCCTCTACATCGCCATTATCTAAAATTAAAGAAATAGGAAATATGAATTCAAAGCACACAATATCTTCACAGTCATCACAATCTTCAATTCCTAAACAATCGTTATAAAGATTATCAAATTCTTGAGAATTGTTTACAGTGACTTCAGTTCCATCCATTAAGGTTACAGAAATAGGATATACAAATCCTGTGAAATCAAAAGAATAGAATTCTTGTGCAGAGTTTACAGTGACTTCATCCCCAGCAGTATTATAAGCAGTTACAGGAAAATTAAGATCAAAACAAAGAGAAGTAGGGGTTTCTCCACCAGGTTCACAACCTTGAATTAACGTAATAAATTGATCGAATGAAGTAATGGTTTGTTGAGACCCGTCATCCAAGGTGACATCAAAAGGTAAGACCATAGAAAACACTGAACTTGCTGTTAGGTTTTGTAAGTATGTTATTAATTCTTCATCATTATTAACGACTGTGTTTGTTTGCCCATCAGTAACAGAGTAAGGATAGTTGATTTCAAAACACTGTCCATTTCCAAGGTAATCAGATTCTTGGTTTGAGGATGCACCAGCTCTAGCGGTGTTAGTTAAGTTTGTAATTAAATCTTGAGAAACGCCGTCTTTAGATTCTGGTGTGATCTCGTCATTGTTGTCTTTACTACAAGAACTCAATATGAGTAAAAAAACAAGTGATAGTTTTAATTGTACGTCTTCATACCAAAGTGGAATATTTTCAAGTAAATTTAGTAAATAG